>CAMWIJ010000121.1 GCA_947174275.1 uncultured Muribaculaceae bacterium | reverse complement strand
CCAGATAGCTGTTCCAGTCGGCCCGTGCCTTGTCGCTGACGGCGTCGAAATCCCAACCCGGAAGTTCGGCCTGCAGATTGCGGCGGGCGCCGTCGACCGATGTGGTGGATAGCGCCACCTTCATCATCAGCTGCTCTCCGGGGCGCAGGTCGAATCCGGCCACGATGCGCTGGCCGCGCTCGGTGTCGGTGGCGGGCGCGAGTGTGGTTATGTCACTGACCGGATGGTCAAACTGCATGACGAAGAAGTAGTCCTGCGAAGCCCATACGGAGTTGCGCACATGGCCGGTGAGTGTCACCGAGTCCTCCCACTGTGTCTCGCACAGTCGCACGTGGCTGTGGTATTGCGCTTCGCTCCATGCAGGCCCGTGCTGCAGGTCGATCAGCAGGGCCGACGAGTCGGCTCTGTTGTAGGTGTAGCGGTGAATGGCGGCATGGGGGGTGGCTGTGAGTTCGGCTCTGACGTCGGGAGCAGAGAGGGTCACGGCATAATATCCCGGCGAGGCGCTTTCGGTCGACTTGTCGAAAGGGGAGCGGTAGTCGTCCCAGTTACGCCGGCGTGGTCCGTCGGATGGCATCACGAGTATGTCGCCGAGATCCATGCATCCGGTGCCGTTGAGGTGGGTCTGTGTGAATCCCCATATCACCGAATCTGAATAGACATATTCAGAGCAGTAGCGCCAGCCTACAGCACCGGTGACCGGGCTGGTCTGTATCATGCCGAAAGGTGTGGTTGCGCCGGGGAATGTATGACCGTTGTCGGCGGCTCCGATGAAGGGGTTGACGTAGGCCGCGTAATCTGTTTCGGCGGCTTTGTCGTGACCGGCCGAGCAGGCTGCGGCGGCTAAGATGACGCCGGCTGCAGCGGCGGCTGTCAGGAGTTTGTTCATGACACTCTTGTAAGGTAATATGGTTAAGTGGCCTCTAAATTACAAAAAATGTCCCAATTGCAAAAATAAATGTTGTGAGTCGGGGTCACAGGAGTCGGCAAGGGTGCGCGTCCATCGGTTCTGACGGCTCTCGGCACCGGTGACGGGGTGGCGCCCGGCGCTGAGGGGCACGGATCATGCTGAGTGTCGGTGGTAATGTTGAAGTTTTTTATGGGTTGTGAATAGATTGTCTATTAGATGTTTGCGACTGCGTGTTGCGTTGTGGAGAAAAAATGAGACCCCCGAAGCGAACAAAAAAAAGTGAGGCAATGTTATAAAATCAAAACGCCGACAACGCGGCTGCTTCCGGAGGGAAGACCACCGCCGCTGCGACGGATGAACAGTGATAAATCCAATTACAATAAATGTTTCATTAAAATTTACGAGAGAAATGAAAAAGAATCTTCTTTTAGCGATTGTCGGCTGCGGTGGCATGCTGCTTTCGGCAAACACAGCCAAGGCTCAGGAGGCCGTAGTGGTCGAAGAGAGCGTTGTGACAGAGGTTCCTGTAGAGTGCAAGACCAACTATTCCACATCGTGGAAAGACAACTGGTATATCCAGCTCGGCGCCGGTATGATGGTGCCCTACGTTGACCACTACAACGTCGACCACCACGCAAAGCGTCACATCACAGCCATCTATAACGTAGGCGTAGGCCACTGGTTCAGCCCCTATCTGGGTGTTCGCGCCACCGGCTTCTACGGTAAGCTCCACACCGACTGGGGTCACTACAACAAGGCCAACATGTTCAACGGCAACATCGACCTCCAGTGGGATATGCTCAACTCGCTCTGCGGACCCAAAGCCGACCGCGCTATCAGCATCATACCTTACGTAGGTCTGGGAGTAGCCTACACATGGGGCTTCAACGGCGACATCGCCATGATCCCCACCGATCAGGGCCGTCATCTCAAGACGAAGGAAGTGACACTTCCCGTGGCAGCAGGCCTGCAGCTCCGTCTGCGTCTGTGCGACTATGTCGACTTCTTCGCTGAGGCTCGCGCCAACTTCTACGGCGACAACTTCGACAACGTCGCTTCCGGCAAGCCTATCGAATCCACTCTGATGGTCTACGGCGGTCTGAGCTTCAACCTCGGCAAGCGCTCCTACAAGGCCTACAACCCCTGCGAATATGTCGACTACATCAATTCGCTCAACAATCAGGTCAATGATCTGCGCGGCGCTCTCGCAACGACATCGGCAGCCCTCGCAGCAGCCGAAGCACAGCTTCCCTGTCCCGAAGTGGTAGAACAGCCCGCTCCTCAGGCAGCTCCGCTCCTCGCTACCGTCCGCTTCAAGATCAACTCGGCCGTGATCTCCGACGAAGAGGCTGTCAACGTCTACAACGTCGCACAGTGGATGAAGGCCAATCCCCAGACCAAGGTCTACGTTCAGGGCTACGCCGACAAGGACACCGGCACAGCAGCCTATAACATGGAGCTCTCGCAGCGCCGCGGACAGTCGGTAGTCGACGCTCTCGTCAATCAGTATGGCATCGATCCGAGCCGCCTCACCATCCAGGCCAACGGCAGCGACGTTCAGCCCTACGACACCAACGACTGGAACCGTATCGTGATCTTCACACAGCCGTAAACCTTCAGGATGATACACCGTCAAGACTTCCGCGATGCGGAAAGAAACTGACTGAATCATATAACTGATGCCCGAAGGCTCCCCGCCGGTCAGCAACAACCGAAGGGGAGCCTTCTCCGTGTGCTCCCTCCGTCGCAGCGGCGGGCAGGGTCTGATAATTCAAACTAATTTGTAAGTATCTGACTTTTCGAGTATGTATATTGGGGGATTTTCGTAAATTTGCATTATATAAGTGAGATAATTATGTATTCACCTTCATCTTTCAGCATTGAAATGCTGACGACATATAAAGAAAACTCCCTGCTTGAAGTCAAGTCGGCTCGTGGAGGTCTGCCTAATTCCTTATGGGAGTCTTATTCCGCTTTCGCCAATAGCGAGGGCGGCGTGATTGTGTTGGGTGTAAAGGAGAACACCAAAGATGGCACGCTATATGTTGAGGGTCTTGATGACGTACATAAGCTGCTGAAGGATTTCTGGAACACGGTGAACAACCGACAGAAAGTCAGTTGCAATATCCTGACAGACTCAATGGCTTTCCCTGACAAGTTTGAAGGAAAGGATGTGATTGTAATCCGTGTGCCGCGAGCCGAGCGCACTTCGCGTCCGGTATATGTCGGCTCTGATCCGCGAACAGGAACTTATCGCCGCAACTTCGAGGGCGATTATCATTGCTCAATTGATGAGGTTTCGCTGATGATTCGCGATTCGGCATTGGTGACGGATGACAATAAACTGCTGACTGATCTTGATGTGTCGGTGTTCTGTCCGGATACGGTAAAGTCCTATCGCAATATATTTCAAATTATCCGCCAGAACCATCTGTGGAACAAAGAGGATGACGCAATGTTCCTGCGTCGTATCGGTGCCGTGCGCGAGGATAAGGATACCGGAAA
>CAMWIJ010000120.1 GCA_947174275.1 uncultured Muribaculaceae bacterium | reverse complement strand
GCGGAGATAGTAACAGGGTTCATATTGTCGGCAAGGATGGCAAGGTGATGAATAATGCCGATGCAACCCGAATGTCAGTTCCATATATACCACTCGAAATAAAATGAAGATATTATCCCTAATAGCACTCTCCCTGTTCATGTCAGGGTGTGCCAACGCACAGTCAACTACCACAACGGCAAAACTGGAAATATCCGGGGAACCGCTGCCTGCAATAAGACATGTAACGGATATGAAAGTATCAGGTGATACATTGCTGTTTGTCTTTGAATGTGTGGATGGATATGGCCAACGGCTTCTTCGTCGTGCAGTTATTGACAACTCTAACAACACACTCAATATAAGCCCGGACATGGGCAAACGTGAGAACGGATATTATACTTCCTATATGCCTTATCCTTTTATATCCGATAATGGCGCAATCCACATTGTCGGGCAGGACGATTGCGAGCTTTTTACCGTAGAGAATGATACAGCGTTTGTCAGGACACGGCAGTATCTGATGGACAGCAACAGCACCGTGCCATTCCCTCTCTCGCAGTACGTTCAGGATGTATATATGACCGGCCCTGACAAATATGTCTTTATTGGACGGGAGCCAAACGGTGGTCGCCAGTATGCCATGACCGCTGACCTTACTACATCAAAAATTGATACAATCAGACAGATTAACATTTCTCCCGAATTACAGACATGGATGCCTAACGCCGGGGAAATGGTCTATTCCGACAAACACAACAGGCTCGCTTTTGCCTATAAACTACATCCGGTCATCGAGATATTCGACACCGACGGCAAGACAATCAAATCGGTAAAAGTCGGAGAAGATACCTTCGACCCAAAGACGCTTGAAGAAGGCGATTTTGAAGCACTCAACATTATACATACAGTAGATGTAACCCCCACTCCGGACTACATATACGCGCTGAATTGGGCCTGTAAATATTCCGATGCCGCAGACTTTGCACCGACGATTTATAAAATTGACTGGAACGGCAAAGTAATCGACAGGTATTTCAACATACCATATCCTCTTTATCGCATTGCAGCCATCGACGATGCCAGAATCATAGGCTGGAACGGAAAGGAGTTTATCCTGATTCAGCTATAAATACATGAAGCGTATAGAACGGTGATGTTTCATTCTATAGTGATAGATGCAAGATAGGATATGGTCTGCCGGCACCATCAGTATTATCCCTGCCAATTATTCTGAACCCTTTCGATAGATAAAACAAAAGAGCCGACGGATTCTGTTCATTCACATCCACTTTTGTTGCTCCCCTGCTTTTTGCAAATTCAATAAGTGAAGATCCATAGCCACATCCGCGACTATCACTGTCGATAAACAGCATCTCAATCATATTCCCATTCAAGCCTATGAAACCGACAAGATGATTATTATCCGAAACGGCGTATAGCTCGACATTTGGGAAATAATCAGGAATCAATGCAGTCTTTATCTCACCGATAGCAGTATCGTCTAAAAAAACATGTGTAGCCCTTACTGAACGCTCCCATATTCTCTGGAGCGTCATATAATCCTCTGTATTACATTTTACAATCTTGTGCATATTGCAAAGTTATTGATTTTTCCCGGTTTTCAGTGCCGATATGCTGGCTCTTTCATTTTTGCCAATGGGGGCTTTATTCTGACAATCAATCGAATGTAAAACGCAGCAGAGATGAGAATAAATGAAAGAGCCGCGACCATAATATGGGAATTATGATTTGATGTTAAACATATTTAGCGAAAAATGAGTAACTTTGAGTATGGTTTTACACATTGAAGCAAGAACAAAAGCCGAAATCGCAAAGGTCGCCAAAAACCGATTGTGGTTCAAGAGGGAAACGGTAGATTTTCCGTTGACCGATGAGCAATACGAGATTTTCAAGAAGGGTTACGCTCCTGATTGGGATTGTCGTTTTGCGCCTGTATTCATGGACGGATGGTTCTATATCACGCGCTCCGGTATTTGGCTGTTCAAGTTCAAATATGAGATAAATAAGACAGATGGGCTATGGCATATCACGGCCAACTACGACACACCCTTTGGTTCCGGCTTCGGGTTCTTGCTGAAGGTAATCCATGAAGGATATTTTGAGCCACGGATATTCACAGAACGAGATATTGAGCGTTATATCTCTGCGATGCGCGAGGTGGTACAAGTACCGCGCGGAGTAACGGACAATCCCAAATATTGCGAGGTTTGCCATAGCAAACTGCGTCCTGTGATTTACAACCCCGGCACGTCAGAAGATCGGGCGGAGATACGGAACGGCAGAACCATCGAGGGACGAGAATACTGTGATGAAAATTACGCCGACTGGGAGTGTCCTAAATGCGGTCAAGGATACAAGGATATTGCCAACGAGTGGAACGCACACAGATTTGAAGATGTATATGGCCGCAAGCCCAAAGTCTGCAAGATGTGTGGCGGTCCGGTGGTTCCGATAGCATACGGTTTTCCGGATTCAGAATTGCAAAAGAAAGCAGAGCAAGGCGAAGTAATCCTTGGCGGCTGTTGTATAGATAGCCGTGATGAACGCGACTGCGAGTGTAGCTGGTGTCACCAAGGCTATAAGAAGTTACAATTTGAAAGTATTGAACGATGGCGGAAATCCTGATAAAAGTGCTTGGACGGGCATTATACGGCACATTATTTATTGGTCTTATAGTCCTTGTAATATGGGCAATAAGAGGCTTTGGAGCATTGTTCACACAACGAGAAAGAATAAAGGTATATTATGATGATCACGACCATTCTAAAGGCTATTACTACGTCCGTAAGCCCGGTGGCACATATCCGGTTGGCTATCCGAAGGAGCAGATAGGCAAAAACATGGAGGCTTTCGAGCGGTTGAAACGAGAGCAAAAGGCAAAGCGCAGAGGCCAAAGTGACAACGAGTTAGAACACACTTTGAAAAAGTCTCGTCCGATGTGGCTTGAAATACTTTTCATGACACCTGCCGAATATATGCAATATAAACGGCGGAGGAAAAAGGCAAACATGAGATAGGGATAGAAGCTAATATGCTCCCCCGCGAAAAACGGGAATCCTGTTCGTTGACAGCATCGCTTGCACAGATAAGCTGCATTGAGGCGTTGTTAAATATATTTTCTTCTCTGCTGGCTGTAATAATCTGCATTAATCCGCGTCTAACAAGAAAACATCAAAATTAAATCATCATGCTTAAACATTGGTATGTTTACGGGATAATTGCAGTATTCGCATATCTTATGCTTTTGGTTTTCGGCAAGTATAAATTTATAAAGTCGAAGTCCTTACGTTACGTCATAGTAATTTTCATCGCTTCTCTTATTTGTTGGTGTATTTTCGACTTTGTAATCGCTTATAAATGAGGAGTCAAATTGACTTTGACGGCGCCGGTCTGATCAATAATCCATTCAAAATTCAGAATAGAAATTATAATGAGAAAAAAAGCTGAATTATTA
>CAMWIJ010000119.1 GCA_947174275.1 uncultured Muribaculaceae bacterium | reverse complement strand
CTGAAACACCAACCCAACCCTTCCCCCGCATCCCCACCCAACGGCTTCCGCAGGACGCCGATTATGCATAACCCCGCACGCCGAGTGCAGCGAGGCTTGCGGGGTTACCAAGCAAACAAAAACAAAGGCTTCCGTAGGACGCCGATTTACAACACCCATACCCCATTCCTTAAAGACCTTAAAGACCTTAAAGACTTTAACGACCTTTCCCACCTACCCCGCCCCCTCAAAGAGCCGCAGGCTCTTGCCATGATTCGAGGCTCACAGACCTCGGAGCGGGCGCAGACCCCGGCAACCCGACATCCACATAGCCCAAGCCCGGGAAGGGCGTTCCGTGGAATACAACAAAGCCCCCCGCACCACCACCCGACGGCTTCCGTAGGACGCCGATTATGCGTAACCCCGCACGCCGAGCCCGGCGAGGCTTGCGGGGCCACCAAGCAAACAAAAACGACGGCTTCCGCAGGACGCCGATTTACACCACCCTGGAGCTCCATCTACATAGGCTCACATCCCGACTTAAGTCAGAGATCACCCCGACCTTCCAGCCGACATATAAAACAAACCGCCCCGGCAAAACCGGGGCGGAGCTATATATAGCAAAACTATGTGACTAAAAAATGGGCAAGCTTACTACATCGCGCCGCTACAACCGCCCTACCGTTGCTTCGATCAAGACCTGGCGGAGTTCAGGGGGAGCATGCCGTGTAGGACTTACCCGACCACAAAATTACAACTAATTTTCCATTCCACCAACTTTCTCACAATTTTTTTATCCCAAATCCTCTGCAGAAACACGACAAACAACTGAACCGCAGTCAATAGTCGGCGAGAAAATCATCGAGCGGCCTGCCGGTCAGCGTCGAAGCCACGACGGCCGGATAATAGCGGCGTTCGAGCGAATGGATTTTCGCCTCCACATCTTCCGGAGTATCGTCGGGCGACACCTCCGTAGTAGCGCGAAACAGCACACGGCCGCCGTCACACTCCTCATTGACAAGATGAATCGTAATTCCGCTCTCACGCTCACCCGCCGCCACCACAGCCTCATGCACATGACGTCCATACATACCGCGGCCGCCATACTTAGGCAGCAACGACGGATGTATATTTATAATACGCCCCTGATAGCGTGATATAAGAAACTCCGGAATCATAAGCAGAAACCCCGCCAGCACGATGGCGTCGACACCATAGCTGTCCATCACACCGAGCAACTTCTCGGGATCATTGAAATCAGCCTTAGGCATCAGCTCGACAGGCACATCATGACGCGCAGCCCGCTCAATCACACCGGCACCCGCCCTGTTGCACACCACCACGGCCACTTTCCACCCCATATCACGTGAATTGAAATACCTTATAATATTTTCCGCATTCGAGCCGGCGCCCGACGCAAATATAGCCATCCGCTTCATATTCCTGTATTTTATATATCAAAGCCGGCCGGCGTCATACGCCACCGCCTCATCTCTTAAAATACAAATATAATCAAATTATCGGGAATATCCTTGCCCCACTGATTTTATCATTTTTTTTATCGCACAGGACAAGATTATTTGACAACATTTTGGCATAATTATTTTTTTTATCTATATTCGTTGACAAATAAGAGAGTGTTTGGATTTAAATCAAATTAAGCCTGAGAGGATTTTTTGAGGGAATTCCGCGAGTTGAAGAAGGAGCATAGCGAGCTATGCGACTGATGAAACTTGGCGGAATTGACAAAAAAAGACCTTAGGATTAATTTGAAGTTTTTACTCCCATTCTCTTTAATTGTTAATACGGTTTAAATTCAAACACTCTCTAAGCAATAGCCATGGACAACCCTACTACCGAAACCCCTCAACACCTCGTAATCACCATCGGACGCCAGTTCGGCAGCGGAGGCCGTGAACTCGGACGCAAAATCGCCGACCTGCTCGGCATAGCATATTACGACAAAGAACTCCTCAGCCGCGCCGCCACCGGAGCCGGACTCTCGCAGGAATTTGTCGAAAGCAACGACGAGCGTTTCCCCCGCTTCCTCAGCTCCACATTCTCATTCTCAATGGGCTTCAGCAACATGTCATGGTATCAGCATCCCACCTCCATATCAGGCGATTCAATCTACGAGACCCAGGCCGACGTGATACGGCGCCTCGCCGCCACAGGTCCATGCGTCATCGTCGGGCGCTCCGCCGACTACGTGCTTCGAGACAACCCATTCACCGTCAACCTGTTCGTGCACGCACCCGCCGAATGCTGCATCGACCGTATAATCGCACGCGGCGACATCGATTCCCGAGAAAAAGCCGACAAACTCCGCCAGCGCACCAACCGTCTGCGCGCAGGCTACTACAACTTCTACACCGACAAGCGCTGGGGCGACGCCTCTTCCTACGACCTCTGCTTCGACACATCACTGCTCTCCACCGACAATATCGCCCGCATCGTAGCCCACTACGTCAATCTGCGCTTTCCGCAGCTGCAACTCGGCCTCTGAATTTCGGCCTCGTTCACATTATTATGCAATTACGCCGCAAAGCATAATTAATCTAAGTTCACAAAATCAACTTAAAATACATATAATTTTAACCTATTTTCACTATATAAGCTATCATTTATATACTATTAACGAATGGTTGCGTATTTTTTACCTTAAAAAATTTTACTTTTAAAAAACAATACGTACTTTTACACGCAATTTTCCAATTCGGTCAATTGCGAAACATCTATAACATAGAAAAATATTTAACCATTCATTAATAACTAAGATGAGTAATGTAAAAAAAGCCGAAGGCAAACTCGGCGTTTTGGTTGTCGGCCTCGGTGCCGTTAGTTCAACTTTCATGACCGGCGTACTTATGGCTCGCAAAGGCCTTGCAAAACCGGTCGGCTCAATGACACAATACGACAAAATGCGTGTCGGTGAAGGCGCTGACAAAAAATATCTCAAATACGACGAAATCGTTTCTATCGCAAAACTCGACGACATCGTGTTCGGCGCATGGGACGTTTATCCCGACAACGCCTACGAGTCAGCAATCAAATGCGAAGTTCTCAAAGAAAAAGATATCAACCCCGTAAAAGATGAGCTCGAGAAAATCGTGCCCATGCCCGCAGCTTTCGACCACAACTACGCAAAACGCCTCGACGGAAACAACGTAAAGACCTGCAAAGACCGCTGGGACATGACCGAACAGCTCCGTCAGGACATCCGCGACTTCAAAGCCAACACCGGCGTTGACCGCGTTGTAGTTCTCTGGGCCGCTTCAACAGAAGTTTACGTTCCCATCAACGAGAAAATCCACTACACTCTCGCCGACCTCGAGGCCGCAATGAAAGCCAACGACTGCGAGAACATCGCACCCTCGATGTGCTACGCCTACGCAGCTCTCTCTGAAGGCGCTCCCTTCATCATGGGCGCCCCCAACACCACCGTCGACATCCCCGCAATGTGGGAACTCGCCGAAAAAACCAAAATGCCCATCTCAGGCAAAGACTTCAAGACCGGTCAGACCCTCGTAAAATCCGGCTTCGCTCCCATCATCGGCACCCGCTGCCTCGGTCTCGCAGGCTGGTTCTCAACCAACATCCTCGGCAACCGCGACGGTCTCGTGCTTGACGAACCCGCCAACTTCCGCACCAAAGAAGTTTCGAAGCTCTCAACCCTCGAGTCAATCCTCGTGCCCGAAGAGCAGCCCGACCTCTACGGCCAGAACTGCGGCGGTTGCGGCAACGACCACGACGGATACTACCACAAAGTGCGCATCAACTACTATCCCCCGCGCAACGACAACAAAGAAG
>CAMWIJ010000118.1 GCA_947174275.1 uncultured Muribaculaceae bacterium | reverse complement strand
ATGAAGCCCCATCCCCAATCCGCCATTAAGTCTCGAACGTCAAAAATTTGTAGGGATATTCAGAACGAAATTTTTGCACTTCGTTCTTGAATGTTGGCAATTTTAATTGTGCGTGCAGGTTCAACCGGCAAGTGTGAAATTAACGATTTGTTTGGAGGACTCGCTCTTCGGGTTTGAAAAACCGAGTTTTTTCCTTGGCCTGAGGTTTGGTTTCTTTGCCACGTCCTTGATGTAGAGGTCAGAGATGTCATTGAAATCTGATTTTTGAAGGATGCAGGCAGGTATGAGTTTATTGATAAAGAGACGGCACAGGAATCAGCATGATGTCTGATTCCTGTGCCGTCTCTTTATTTCATCTTTAATTCACATTCCTTTCGGTCAAAGCTTAATTACCTTACCCATAAATAATATAGTTCCCGTGCTTTGCTCCTCTATCAGGAATATAAACGGGCGATTGATATTCATTCTGACACTCATTGGGGAAATAGCTATCAAATCGCCCTTGGTTACAGACGCCGCCACAGTCCCTTTCTCCATGACTTCAATACTATTATACTGATTCAGGCTCAGGAAATTGATTTCCGAATCCGTCATATTGCTCATATCAGGATTATTGACGGCTGCACTTAGCTCACGCATCGTTGTGACACCAATCATCGGGCACAATGTCTCAATCTTGAATTTAGGCATCATGACATTGATGCTTTCATCGGCATTCATCTGTGACTTTGTGGCAATCCACCAGTCATAGTCGATATTTTCAATAAACCGGTCATATATCATTTCATAGTTACCGGCCTGGCCTTCGACCGAAGGGAGGATCACATACATTGAGAATGTCCCGTTGCCGTAGGGCAGACTGATAATCTCGGCATCATCGGTTAATGCGTGTGAAAAATAGCACTTAGCTTCGGTCATTGTCTCGACGATACTCTCGCTGTTGTCGATATTCGTAAAAGCTAATTGTTTCGTATTTTCTTTAACGAATGGTATGGCCCACTCACCGTTAAAGTAGAGCGCGTTGCATAAAATCATTGAAGATGAGCTTAGTGCCTGCTGCTCCTCCTCAAAAATATTTGTTATTATACCTTTGGTCTTTTCAGCTGCCCATTGGTTTATAATATTCCTGCTCTGTTCACTATTTGAAAAATCAATTGATTGACAATCAGCGGTGTAGTGGTTGGCTATATTCTTAATGAAACCCTCTTTGAGTTTAGATGACTGATCGTTCCAGATTCCATTGGCAATCGAGAGCTGCACCTTGCGGTCAGCGCCAATAAGCTCGCCGACAAGACTCTTATACAGCGTATTCAGCTCATCGGTGGAGGCTTGGGGAAGATGCAAGGCCGAAACGATGTCGGCATACGTCCTCTCGCCAGCACCGTTGGCAAGCATCGCAAGGTCCATGCTGAGACTTAGGGGAGAGATAACCATGTTCCTCTCATTGCCGGCCCATGCCGATGTCTGCTTGAAATAATCAAAGGCAAAGCGTGCCTGAGAGTCAACAATGTCCTGCTGGCTGCGCGACAAGTTAATCTCGACCGGCGGTTCACTGAGGTTGTCATCCGCTCCATCGTTGTCCGATGAACACCCGGCTAATAAAAGACCGGACAAAACTGACAGAAAAATGATGCTACATTTGTACATACTTATCAATATTCGTTAAATTGAAATTAATAAAAGATTTGATTATATCACTGAGCTCTTATGGTAATTATTATTTTTTCACTTAAAATAATATATATACTGATTGCTGTTGAATACCATGTCATCAACAGGCCAAGATGGGATAGTGGCATCAATTTTGACATTATCATAATAACCACCCCAGCCCCAATTACCCATTAGGAATGACTTACTATATGAATACATCCTGATGTCAACATCAACATCTCCAAAAAAGTCTCTTATATTCTCTACTGTAGGATTTTCTAAAAAATCCCCTTCCACATCAATATCTTCGCCAGAATCAGGATTCGGTGATTTCTTAACGTAGATATAGTAATCACTATTTACATAGCCGTCTGATTCGCAGTAATCAATCAACCATGCATGACCACCTTTCTCTGAATCCGCACGGATAAATACAGGATATCCCTTTTGCAGTAACTCCACCATTAAGTGTTTTGAATAATTCGATGGGGTTGCATTAAGGCGCGTCTGGTTATTAAAAAATGATAATGTTGCATTTCTAAATCCTGCGGAGGAAGATGACGCTCCAAATTTGGTGTCAATTTTTTGCGCAACCCATCCGAGAAAAATTGCTGTTGGCGTCATGTATGCTGAATCATATTGATAGGTGGTAGCAAAAGAATCCCAGACTGTTGAGCTTGAGCCACTAAATATATATGAATTATTCTTACTATCATATAGAGCCTCAGTAACAGTATTTTCAGGACAGTTATCCTTATAATGAGTAAAATAAAGATATTGTCCTATAGCGACAGCCGTACATCCAACAGGAGCATGATTATTATTTATTAATGGAGTAAATAACGAAAAATTTCCACTTTGACTCCACTTCGTCACGAGTCGACCGCCTGTAGGCGTATATTCATGGTGGTAATAATCCGAAGAAGTAGTGACATACACCCAATGATATTCATCCGAATCGGATTCATCACCGGGAAGATCCAATGTTTCAAGACCATAAGCCAACCACTCAGTATTGATCGTGTCTGTTGTGGCAAAATTAGACTTTTTGACTGATTTTAAGTATTCGGCTGTGTTTTGGAAAAAGGTATCAAACGGAGATTCATTATTAAATGCTGTCGGATAGAAACTGCCATCCTCACATTTCATAAGCACCATCGGGGCACGGGGGTCATTCGAAAAAACCTCCCAACCCACACCGTAGTTAGCGATGTACATGACTGTATCGCCATCGACTATGTAAGGATAGAGAAGATTTTCAGTAGAACGACTGACAGATCTGTGATGTTTAGAAATATAGTTTTTTATGGCCAATACATTTTGTGAGCTCGCTACCTTACAAAGATTCTCTTCCGGATGGTTTTCAATTGCTAAAAACACGTCATCACTGCTACAACCTGCAAACATAGTGATGAATAGACTAACTAATATTGCCTTTGTTTTCATATGTTTAAGGTGTGAATAATTAAAATAGTTGAATATTGACAAATATAATCAAATATTTGTTAATATCCAAACATTTACAGAAGTTTCGAAGAGTTTTTCCGTGTTTCTTCTATATTTTAATCTTGGATTGTCCAAGCTGGTCCATCCGGCATATTGTCGGCGCGCCTTAAGCTTCGATAGCTTGCTTCAAGATGCTCTTTTATAGATTTGTAGTTGTCCGGCAAATCAAGTGTTCCGGGAGCCACTGGTATTGAAGTCTACGTTTCTTATCGCGAATGTGAGGGGTGAATATCCGTCAAGTTTACCGTCTGAAACCTGAGTCAACCCTGTGTTGCCGTCTTTCTTTTCGTATATTATAGGGTCTGTGGCTTTGAATGTCATCGTTTCATCTCCATTGAGCATGCGGTCGGCTAACGCGCGGTAGATTTTATCATTGGCAGAATACTTGTGTTTGTAGCCTGTTGTTAGAACCGCAGGGAATAGGAGGGCAGCTATGATGAGAATGCTGATTAAATATTTCGTTTAAATTCGTTCGAATCGTTTTATGTTGTATTATAATTTGCAGTTTAATGTGATACGCAAGGATATGGGATAGTTGAGTAATTACAAGGACGGATTGTATTATTTTGTCGCCATCTGCGTTTTCTTTGATTTTGTTTTTGTATTATCGCATCTTTTGTGCGTGGCCGTGGCGTTAACTTTGCAACAAGAGCGACAACCAATAAAAAACTTAATTTGTATAACGACGGCCGGATGTCTGTGTAACTGCCGATGTCGGGCCATAAACATGAAAGGAACAATGCACACCGGATAGTAATACAATCGTATATTCGTATATCTATGGACTCTATGGACACCGCATGATACATGCCGGTGAAAGAGTCGTCAGCCCCATTGTCGGGTGTTGATTTAACCCGGTGTGTGACATCGGATTAAATCAGGTCTTTGAATTTGTGATGTGCCCGCGCGTCTGTCTGCCGTGAAAAAAGGGAGGTGTGCGGGGTTGATCCGCACACCTCCCGGTGGCTATGGCTTTGTATGGAGAAATTCAGGATTA
>CAMWIJ010000117.1 GCA_947174275.1 uncultured Muribaculaceae bacterium | reverse complement strand
TTGTTTGCAAAGGTAAGATTTTTATCTCGTCTACACAGGTTTATTACCATGCGCCATTAAGTGCTGCAACCCTTTAAGACAAAGACGGGAATTATTATATTGCCTTGTAGTGTTATTTCGGCTTGAGCCATTAGTTTACAGATTTGGTTCTGTGAACTGATTTGCTTTACAGCTCAGACTCGATACCGTCTGAGTTGTGGTATCGTCCTCCGAAGGCAAAATCCGCTGACCCCTGATTTCGTGCGTTTCGCAGGGTTTAAGAGAGTAATAGACATAAAAAAAGTAGTCAGCGATTAGCCAACTACTTGATTTTCTTGTGGTCCCACTTGGGCTTGAACCAAGGACTCCCTGATTATGAGTCAGGTGCTCTAACCAACTGAGCTATGGGACCGGGAAATATCTATTTTCCGTGGAGTATAGCGGACTCGAACCGCTCACCTCGACACTGCCAGTGTCGCGCTCTAGCCAGATGAGCTAATACCCCTTTTTGCGTGGCAAAGTTAGTGATTTATTTTTTGCCGTGCAAATTTTCAGGCATATTTATTTACGCTTTCTGCGCTGATTTCTAAAAAAAACGATAAGACTTCTTTTCTCCGGCGAAATCAGCGAGGAGAGCAGGGATATAGCTCAAAGACTTCTGCGGTTGCCCGGCTGCGCTGATTATATCGACAGACGGCGCAGTGTGTCAAGCAGGTCGCGGTTGATGGGCTTCTCTTTCTTGATGGCGCGCGTAAATGGCACATAGACGATTTCATCGTTCTTTATACCGATCATGACATTGCGCTGGTCGTCCATAAGGGCGTCGATGGCAGCCGCGCCCATGCGTGATGCCAGAATGCGGTCGTAGGCCGTAGGCGAACCGCCGCGCTGCAGGTGACCGAGTATCGACACTCGCACGTCATAGCCGGGATATTCGTTCTTCACTCGTTCGGCAAGCCCCATTGCGCCACCCGTCACCGGGCTTTCTGCCACGAGAACTATCGATGAGTTTTTGCTCTTGCGGAAGCCGTTTTGTATCAGCTCGGCCAACTGGTCGACCTGCGTCGATATCTCGGGAATGATGGCTGCCTCGGCTCCGGCGGCGATAGCGCCGTTGAGTGCGAGGAAACCTGCGTCACGCCCCATGACCTCGATGAAGAAAAGACGCTCGTGGGAGGTCGCGGTGTCGCGTATCTTGTCGACACAGTCCATGATTGTGTTAAGCGCCGTGTCGTAGCCTATGGTCGAGTCAGTGCCGTAGAGGTCGTTGTCAATCGTGCCCGGCAGACCGATAATGGGGAAATTGAATTCGTTGGCGAAAATACGGGCGCCGGTCAGCGAGCCGTCGCCGCCTATCACCACCAGGGCGTCAATCTGATGCCGCTGCATGACATCGTAGGCCAGCTGACGGCCTTCCGGAGTCTGAAACTCCTTGCAACGGGCAGTTTTCAGTATCGTGCCGCCCATCTGGATGATGTTTGACACATTCTGTGTGTGGAAGTCGACAATCTCGTCGGATATAAGTCCGCGATATCCGCGATAGATGCCCTTGACGTTAAGCCCGCAGTATATGGCCGAGCGGGTTACGGCACGTATGGCGGCGTTCATTCCGGGGGCATCGCCTCCTGATGTCAAAATACCTACAGTCTTGATTTCTGCCATAATCAGGTGATGTTTGATGTTGTTGTGATATTGAATTTTGACAAAGATAACAATTTTTATTAAGTTGGTCAAAAAAAATTCCACCCCGCGGAAATTCGCGGCGACAGCCCCGCATCGGATGGATTATCGACCCGTTTCACGCTGTAGTCACTCGTCAAGCGAATAATTGAGAAACTCAATGAACGGCTTTACTTTGCCGAACCTCTCCGCCACTATCTCGGGCCACGAGGGGTCGAAAAACGTTTCAGACGACAGAGGTGCAAATCTTCCGTAATCCTTCATCCGCAGATAATGTGCCAGCGGGTGATTGCGGTCATATCCTTTCGGCACGGTCTTGAGCGTGGCGCCCACCCACTGCGGAAAAGCCTCACGCATCGACGGAGCATTGACAATCTCCTCGAATTCCTCTATATTGTCGACAATGGCTTTACGAATCTTGCGCAACATGTCGCTGTCCGGACACCACATGCCTCCATAAAGCCCGTTTTCCGATGCGCCGTCCATGTGCAGATAATAGCATGCGCGATGCGTCGATTTACCATACTGACTGAAAGCAGCCGAGAAATATGTCTTGAACGGAGTCTTGTCAGGCGAAAAGCGTGTGTCGCGGTATATGCGGTAGGCCGTCGTCTTGGCCGTCAGATGCGACAGACGCGGTTCCCACGCCGACATATAACCGATAAGACGGTCGATATCCGCTTCCCACAGCTGCCTCAGCTCAAGATAGAGTGGCTTGTGGGCGGCAAACCATTCACGGTTGTTGTTCGCAGCCAGCTGCCTGAAAAAATCATACAGACGCGGCACATAGTTCGTATTCTTCATTTTATATCCTCCCATTCCACATCGGTGACCTGCGGCTCATACCCGCCGGCATCCGGCCTCCGGGAAGCACCGGAAAAAGCCTCAGCCGAAGCATCGGCAGGCAATTCCTCAAATTTCACATACTCCCCGACATCCTTTCCGATTTTTTTACCGCGTTCGCCCGGCGACGACCATCCCGCCTTGCGCTGCTGCGTCTGAGGGCCACGCTGTGCCCTTTGCTGCGCGTCATACATCTGACGCATCGCATCACGCATCTTGCGGCGCACCGTATAGGCCGCCACCGCAATACGCACAATCGGTATGACAATAAAAAATATAAAAAAGATTAAGAGAAGAGTACCCATTTTTCAAGCATTCTAACCATTACATCAGTCAGTCGTGATCCTGACTACACGTTGCAGCACCGACACAACTATGTAAAGCAAAATCGTCGCCGCAAACCCGGCCACTCCCATCGTAGCCACAAATATCACAGCCGCGGCAATGACAATATAACGAACAAAATTATTGCGCAGCGAGAAATCCGACATCTTAAGAGAAAACATCGGCAGATTGCACACCATGAGCAACCCCATAAGCAGGATAAACGCCACAACGATGCCCACCGTAGGCTCGAGACGCCCCTGCATCATCGCACCTGTCACACCAATCCAGAAAATAGCATTGGCCGGTATCGGCAGCCCTTTGAACGTCACCGACTGCGAGTCATCGACATTGAACTTCGCCAGACGCAGAGCCCCCATCAGAGGAAGAAACAACGCGATATAACTGCACCAGCCCGCACCGGCGAGCAACAGCACATTCATCAGAAGCAAGCCCGGAGCGACTCCGAAACTCACCAGATCAGACAGCGAGTCAAGCTCCTTGCCGATATTCGACTTCGCATTGAGCAACCGCGCCACAGCCCCGTCAAGGAAATCAAAAAGCGCAGCCGCACCCATCATGATTGCCGACCATTCCCATCCAGCCATTCTGTCAGTGATCTCAAGCGGATGAAAAGCAAAAACAATAGCCACGCAACCCGACAACAGGTTGAGCAGCGTAATGCAATTGGGCACCATATTGATCATATTGCGTATCATTTGTTCTTCTCAGGATGCAGACGGCCGACAAGCGTCAGACCGCCAAGAGTTTTATCGCCTATGTTAACAAAAATCTCAGTACCGAGCGGAAGATAAAGATCGACTCTCGAGCCAAACTTTATGAAACCCATGTGATCCTCGATGTTGGCATCATCGCCCGGCTCGGCATACGTGACAACCCTGCGAGCCATCGCACCGGCCACCTGACGCATCAATATCCGCTGACCCTCCGGAGTCTCAATCACCACCGTCGAACGCTCATTCTCCTTGCTCGATTTCGGCAGATAAGCCGCCATAAAACGCCCGTCATGATGCTTCGTGAATATCACCTTACCATCTACCGGAAACCAGTTGGCATGCACGTTAAACACGCTCATGAACACCGACAGCTGTATCACACGCTCATGAAGAAACTCGTCCTCATACGTCTCCTCAAGCGCCACCACCTTACCGTCGGCCGAAGCAACCACCGCATTGACAGGGTCGCCCTTGAAATGACGTTTCGGCGAACGAAAGAAATTCAACACCAGCAGGAACAACGTACCCGATACAGCAGTAACAACAATCGGCACCGCCACAAGGTTCTTAAGAGTGAGCCACAAAGGCACATTGATGATAATAAGCGCCAACGCCAGAATCACCAACAGATTATTGCCTTCACTATGTATCTTGACTCTCATGTCTATGAAAGAATTCGTGTAAAGTTAGAAATCACCCGCCCGCAAGACATCCGAAAACAAGCCCCGGCAAGCAGATATGAATAAAAACATATATCAAGCAAAGATAACTCATTTTTTTCAAACCACCAACAAAATCTACGCCCGCGACAACCTCCCCCCGCAAAATCATCCAAAAACGCATAAAACCCCACAAAGACACGCACCCTTCACTCACCCACACCTGCTACAGCCCCAATGCATCCCCCAGCGTCCTCCCCGTCCGAACGGTCCCACCCTCACACCCCGCTCACACTCTCCGACACCCTACCACAGGGGCGG
>CAMWIJ010000116.1 GCA_947174275.1 uncultured Muribaculaceae bacterium | reverse complement strand
TTTTTTGCCTCGGGAGAGGTCGGGATTGCGTCAGGACTTGGCGCGGTGTTTGGCCATGAATGACGAAGGGGTCTCGCCAAATTCCTTCTTGAATGTGTTGACAAAATGGCTCTGGCTGCGGATGCCTACCTGCTCCATAATCATATATAGCGGCAGGTCTTGCTCCACTATCAGGCGCGCGGCCTTGCGCATCCTGTAATTGGTGATAAATTCGACGATAGACTTGCCGGTGAGCGCTTTAAGCTTTGAGTAAAGTTTGCTTCGGCTCATGCACATCTCCGCTGCCAGAAGATTGACATCAAGACTGTCGCCTTGGAGGTGAGTGTCGATTACCTCAGTGATTTTGTTGAGGAAGTCGACATCCTGCCGGTTTGACGACAGTTCGCTTCGGTCGGCGAAATAGTTGCGTGCGTAGTGCTCGCGGAGATTGATCTGGTGCCGGAACAGATTGCGCACGGATTGCAGCAACAGATTGAAGTCGATAGGCTTGGCAAAATACAGGTCGGCTCCGGCGTCGGCTCCTTCCATGCGGTCGTCGCTGCTCCCTTTGGCCGTAAGTAGCATTACGGGGATATGCGAGGTGTCAAGATTTGACTTTATTTCGCGGCAGAGTGTTATGCCGTCTTTGCGCGGCATCATAATGTCGCTGATTACGAGGTCGATTGCCGTGCGCTGTAATATTTCTGCCGCTTCCTCGCCGTCGGCTGCCTCTGCTATCTCATAATGCAGTTTCAGGAAGCCGGCGATAAGGCTGCGCAGGTCGGCATGGTCCTCTACCAGCAGTATGCGTTGCCTGGCGGCCGTCGCCGTAGCTTCCGGCTCCATGTCGGGCTCCGTCGTCGCAGGTGCCGGGTCGTCGGCCACCGACAGCAGCAGTCCGTGGTGACATTCGGGCGTCAATCCGGCGTTCAGGCTGTCGGCTGTATCTTCCGATGCAAACTCCGATGCCTCGAAAGCGTCTCTGTCGGCAGGAATCGATACAACTATATCTGTGCCGGCATCGCGCTCGCTGTAAATGGATATGCCGCCGTGATGCAGCTGAACGAGGCTCTTGACAAGCGCCAGGCCTATTCCAGTGCCGAGGTGGCGGTTGAGGTTCATGGTGTTGACAAGATAATAGCGCTCAAACACGTTGCTGATTGAATCGGCCGATATGCCACATCCGGTGTCGCGTACGGCCAGGGTAAACGCGTTTATAGCCTTGTGTTCGGCGGGAATTATGTGACTGTGAGTGTAGCGCGGTGTGAAATCCGATGCGGCGGAGTAGGTCTCGACCGTTATCTCGCCGCCGTCGTCGGTATATTTGAAGGCATTATTGAGCAGGTTCATCACTACCTTTTCGAGCACCTGCCTGTCAAGCAGCATCGACGCGGGAATCTTCGGGTCGCACTTCACGGCAAACGCTATGTGGCGCTTGGCGGCATAGTCCTCGAAGTCGGCGGCGAGCTCCCTTACCAGTGCGTTGGCATCGACAGTCTGCACATGGAGCTTCATCTTGTTGTTGTCGAGTGTCCTGAAATCCATAAGCTCGTTGACGAGATTCAGCAGCCGCCGTGAGTTGTTGTGCAGAATCCGGTAATAATAGTCTTTTATCCCATCCTGCTTCATGTTGTCGATAGCGGCAAGAATGAGCGATATGGGCGTGCGGAAATCGTGCGATATGTTGGTAAAGAAGCTGAGCTGGCTTTTGTGAAGCTCCTCTTTCTTTTTCTTGTCGAGGTCGGCCATAAACAGTTTGAGCTTCAGCTTGCGCTTTTCGTTGCGGTAGTGGAGCACGGCCCAGATGATTGTCACGGCAATAACGGTGTAGAGCAGATAGGCCCACGGGCCGGCCCACGGCGCAGGGCGCCTCACGATGCTGACCACCGCGGGGGTGTCGCTCCAAAGGCCGTCGTTGTTGGCCGCAAGCACTTCAAACTGATATTTGCCCGCCGGTACCTTTGAGTACATCACGGTGCGATTGGCAGCCGTGGCCGTAATCCAGTCGTCGTCATAGCCTTTCAGCCGGTATCTGAAACTGTTTTTCTCGGGTGTCTGATAATTGTCCGACGACAGGCTGAACCCGAAATTGGCCTGGTCGTGGTAGAGAACTATCTCGTGCGGACCCTTCCAGATGGAGGGCGATGCCGGCTTGTTGTCGATATAGAAGCCCGATATCCGCGCCTTGGGTTTGCGAGGATTAGGCATTATGCTGCCGGGGTCGAACACTGAGAAGCCGTTGGTGCCTCCGAAATACATCATTCCCGTGGCGCTTCTGAAAGCCGACAGGGGATAGTAGACCGGTCCCTGGAAGCCGTCGCACTCGTCAAACCTCCGTATGGAGTTGCGGTGTATGTCAAACCGTACGAGGCCGTTGTCGGTACCGAGCCACAAGCAGTCGGTGGCTGCGTCGTGGCTCATGCTGTACACTGCCGAGGCAAACTCTGACAGCAGGTAAGGGTAATATGTGAAAACTCCCGATGTGGGACTATACCGCGCCAGGCCGTCGCCCACGGTGCCTATCCATACGTCGCCCGACGAGTCGAGTGCGAGCGACTGACCGCCAGAGAATGCGGCACCCGCAATCTCTTCGTGAGTGCCCGAAGACGGCGCTATTCTGAACAGCTTGCGGCGTGTCAGCACATAGAGATTGCCGCGGCCGTCGGGCTGCATGTCGAAGACATATCCGTCGTTGTCGCTGAGATGATAATGGGCGCAACGCTCGCTGTCAAACGGTAGATACGAGATGCTGGTGTTGACGTTCTGATAAGCTATCCACAGTCCCGAATCGCCGTCGAGAGCAATCTTCCTGAGATCGTTGGAGAGCAGCCCGGCCGGGTCAGTCCGGTCGAAGCGGAAGTTACGGCATTGCCCCGAAGTAAGATTGTAGCAGTCGAGGCCTCCGCGGTACATGGCTATCCACAGCCGTCGTAGCGAGTCGACCGCCATTGACTTGACGTGCTCGTCGGAGTGTGTGTCGGCAGTGCCACGCAGCCTCATCTGCGAGATGTCGCCCGACCGCAGATCCATACGGTTCAGTCCTCCGCCGTCGGTGCCTATGTAGACATTATCGCCGTCCTCGGCAAACGAGCTGACAAGCTCATAGTTGAGCGGGCTCAGAGTCGAGGTATATGTGCTCACTTGCAGGCTGTCGTCGAGGTCGGTATAACACAGTCCGCCCGCGAAGTGTCCAGACCAGATGTTGCCGTGCATGTCGCTGAAAAGCTTCCACACGGAGTTGTTGGTGAGGCTGAACGGATCAGACTGCGAATGTCGGTAACACCGGTATTCGCCGGTGGATGGGTCGATTACATATAGGCCGATTTGCGTTCCGGCCCATATCAGTCCGTCGCGGTCAATGAGCAGTGTCCTGGCATGGGCGCTGTTGTCTTTGCTCTGAAAGTTAAGATGCCCGGTTATGCTACGTGTGGCCGTGTCTATCCTATAAATGCCGTGCCTCGCCGTCAGGACCCAGATGTCGCCGTCGAGCTCCTGAATCTGCACTATCGCCATGTCGGTCGGGAAGATATAGAGCAATTCTATCTGCTCCGGGTTCACGGGGTCGGCGACATATATCCTGTTGTAGCGCGAGGCGAAATAGGTGTGTGTGTTGTCAAAACAGTAGTCGCCTATGCTTCTTATTGGCTTGCCGTCGTACATGCACACGGTGAAAGTGCTGTCGCCCGGGGCCATTCGGTGAAGTATATTGCTTTTGAGCCCCCACAGGTTGCCGCGCCTGTCGATAGCCATGTTTCCCAGTGCGGCGTCAATGGTCTTCACATATGAGTCGGTGCGGCTGTCGTATCTGTATATAGCCCGGCTTGTGAGCACATGGAGGCATCCCGTGGTGTCGGTGGCGAAAGTGAGGAATGATGATATGCTGTTGGGGTCGTCGCTGTTGAACTGCGCCGTATATTTACGGTATTCGTGACCGTCGAAGCGGAGAAGATCCTGGTCGAGCATTATCCATATAAAGCCGTCGCTGTCCTGTCCGAGGTCGACTACGCCGTCGTAGTAAAATCCCCCTTTCGGCGAGAACGTGCGGAAGCGCAACGTCTCTGACGCGTTGACCGACAAAGGCAGTAACGCGATACACACAACGGCAAGCACTGTAATCAGAGTTCTCATGTAGATTCGGCCGGTGAATGGGGTTGCACTTATGGGTGCAAAAGTACTAATTATATCTCGTTTTCGCAAAGGTGGCGCTTTGGGCGAGGCGGCGTCGCACTGCCGCAGGCAAGTTTCGGATGTGTTTTGTGTTCTTTTGCAACTCACTGAGAGATATGTGTTTGGCGAATAGAGAAAAATAAAAGTCAAAAACAGCAATATGATTTTCGGGCTGCAAAATGACATCCTTTATAATTTTGTGTTCATCAATCCTCACGTTTGTATAACCTTAACTCATAAACCTAAAAAACGTAGTGTAAAATGGATAAGGATAGAGTCCGCATCTTCCTGAAAAGTGCTTGTGTCGGTGCAGGTGTATTCCTGTACGGCGCGACTCTCGCGGCAAGCCCGGCGACAGGGAGTAGTCCCCGACCGACAGCATCGGCCGCTGTCGCCGCACAGACGAAAACCGTAACCGGTACCGTGACCGACGGTGTAGAGCCGATTATCGGCGCAACCGTAAAGGTGAAAGGTTCGGCCAACGGCGCAATGACCGATTTAGACGGTAAATTCTCGCTGACCAATGTTCCGGCCAATGCCGTACTCGTGGTGTCCTACGTGGGATGTACAACTCAAGAGAGTCCTGTCTACGGTAATTAAAACATCGA
>CAMWIJ010000115.1 GCA_947174275.1 uncultured Muribaculaceae bacterium | reverse complement strand
GTGGTGGGATGTCGCTGTGGGCGGTAGCCGGGGCGGGGGCGTCTCGCCCCCGTGATAGCATGGGGAGCAGGGTGGCTGAATGCTGAGGGTGGATACCACGGAGCGCCCTTCCCGGGCTTGGCTGATATGACAGCATGTGAAGCCGGGGTCTGCGCCCGCTCCGCGTTCTGCGAGCCCCGGTTAATCACGGGCACGAGCCTCCGGCTCTCCGAGAGGAGGGGCGTGGATGGCGTGAAGGGTGAAAGGTCGTTAAAGTCTTTAAGGTCGTTAAGGAATGGAATGCAGATAAAAGGATTACCTCTCTAAATGAGCGGAGGCTGCGCTTTGTCGGCGCAGCCTCCGGATGCAGGGCTGAAATTATTTCAGTTCGGGATTATTTCACTACGATCTTGGCGGCGGTGTTGCCGGCTTTTACGATGTAGAAGCCTTCGGCGAGGGGCACGACGGTGCGTGCGGCGCCTTGCGCTGCTGCCACTGCTTTGCCGTCGGCGGTGAATACTTCTACGGTGAGACCTTCAGCACCGGTGACGACTGCGGCGCCTGCTACGGTGAAGATGGAGATGTTGCCGGCCGAGAGGTTGCCGATGCCGGAGAAGCTTGTGTCGACTTTCACGCTGTTGGAACAGTTTGACTCGCCTTCGGCATATACGCCTGTCACGGTGTAGGTGTAGGTCGATTTGCCGTCGGTGTCGTTGTCGATGAAGCTGGTGCCAGTCACAGGCTCGCTGTTGAGGCGTGCGGCGTCACGGTAGATGTTGTAGCCGATAAGGCTGACGGGGGTGGTGTTGCCGTTTTTGGCTGCGAATGTCACGTCATCGACAAAGAGCATGTATTGGTCGGCGCTGGTGCAGCGGATTGCGAAGTAGCGTGTGCCCTCGGGGAGGTATGCGCTGTATTGACGCCACTGTGCGGGTATGTTGGCAAATTCCTCGATGAGGGTGAAGTCTTCGGGCTTGTTGCCGGTAGTGGAGCTGAGTATCTGGAATGTCTCGAGATATTGGGGCTGGTCGGGATCTGAGGGGAAGCTTGTGGCGTAGAGTGTTACCACCTGGGGCTCACCGGTGAGTTCGGGTGAAACGGCCCAGTCGTCGCTCTGTATGAATGTGCTGCCGATACGGGCATACATAGAGCAGAGATACTGGTTGCCTGAGTGGGCGTTGAAGGCCGAGATATTGCCGGTCTGGAGTGCGGGCAGGGTGTTGTCAAACACGAAGAATGACTGGCGTCCAGACACGGGGAGCTGCTTGTTACCGATGCCACCCATTGTGCCGCCGTCAAGGTCATGGAATGTCCATCCGGGCACCTGGGTTGCCCATGAGAGGGCGGGAGCGTCGAATGTCTCTGTCTCGAGGGCTCCGATGGTGAGGTCGGCGGGCTCGTTCCATGTCAGGAGCACGCTGCCGTTGTCAGCTTGTCCGTCGAGGCCGGTGACAGCCGGAAGTGCGCTTGTGCGGGCGAGTACGGTGACCGATGCCGAGTTGTCGGCTTCAAACATGTCGGGGCCGTATTCGATTTCGGCCGTATAGACGAGCTCTTCGTCAGCAAGAGCGCCGGCGTTGTCGGTGAATGTGAATGTAGCGGTTTCTTCCACGTCGAGGGGCTGGCCGTTGCGGCTGTCGACAAACTCGCCGTTGCGGAGGAGGTTGACTTTGTAGCCGAGAGCGCGTTCAAGACCGAGGTTTTCGATTTCGACGGTGATGTCGAAGTCGGTGTTGCGCTCTACCGAGCGGGGGGCGTCGACAGCTCTGATGCCGAGATTGTAGGGCGCTACAGAGGTGACGCGCAGGTCGTCGATGTGGGTGAAGCCGAATGTCTTGTTGGTGGCCG
The DNA here is from genome assembly GCA_947174275.1 of uncultured Muribaculaceae bacterium. GTDB lineage: Bacteria > Bacteroidota > Bacteroidia > Bacteroidales > Muribaculaceae > JAGBWK01. The sequence continues at coordinate 3,067 of CAMWIJ010000115.1, read as the reverse complement.
AGATGCGGATTGTGACGGTCTGTCCGGCATATTCGTCAAGAGGCACGGTGACTTTGTTCCACTGGCCGGGTGTGCCACATTCCATCACAGTAGAGGTGAAGGCGTTGACGTAACCGTCGCCGGCGTTGATGTCGACCGACACGATGTTTTCGTTGGGCGATGAGCTGAGGTAGTTGAATACCTGGAAGATGAAGGCGGGAGAGATGATGTCGCCGAGGTCGATTTTTCCGGTGACGAGTCCGCAGGAGCCGCCTCCGTAGGCCTCGAAATACATCATGCCGCCGTCGTTGTCGGCGGGTGTGGTGCCGAAGTCATCGGCGGCCACCATCTGCCAGATATCATCGCCTTTGATTTTTTCGTTGGCGAAGATTGAGTTGACGCTGCAGTTGGCGAATGACTCGCTCCACGGAGCGACGTAGGGATTGCCGACAGCTGTCATGGCCGAAGGCACTTTCTTTGAGACGCCGCCTTCGGTGACAGCCTCTACGATTGTCTGGATGAAGCGCTGTCCGTCGAAGTCGGGGAATTCAGCGAAGGCGTCATATTCGTAAGTGGTGCCCTCGACATTTTCGGCGATGGTGTAGAGGTCGCCGGCCAGATATTCGTAGACGTTATATCTTACGTCTGCCTGCGAGAGGGTGCGGCCATCGCTGTCTTTTGTCACGGGCGACCATGTTGCCACCACGCGTCCGTTGCGTGACTCTGTCATTGTCACGAGGTCGGTGGCTACGGGTGCTGAGAAGCCTACGAAAACTTCGGCTTTGGCTTCGCTGCCGGTGCCGTTGTCGTTGTGGCAGATGACGCTGTAGGTGTGTTTGCCTGCGGGAGCGTCGTTGTCGCTGATGCTCATCTGCCCGCCGATGGCGATGTTATTGTCGATGCTGTTGACAACCTCGCCGTCGCAGAGAAGGTCGATGCGGGTGATGGCGTCGAGCTGCTTTCCGCCGATGGTGAGGGAGGGGGTCGTGAAGGTGGCAGTGACGGTGTGTGCGCCGTTGTCGGCGGCTGTCACTGCGAGGTCGCTGACTGCGGCGGGAGCGCTGTGAGAGATGCCGGCTGCGATGGATATGCCGTCGATGTAGAGATATCCGCCGCCGGTGGGAGTGACGGCGTGGATGCCGATGTAGTAGAGACCGTCAGTGTCGGGTGTGATGTGGCCGCTGAATGCCGCGGGTGTTGAGCCGGTCACTGATGAAGTCTCTATCACGGAGGCTGTCATTGCTTCGACTGTGGGCTCTGTGCCGAATTTCACTTCAAACTGCTCGGTGTAGCTGTTGGAGTAGGCGTGGGCGGTGAGGGCGAACTCGTAGCTGTTGCCACCTTTGAGACGCGCCACGGGGAGTATGAGCCAGTTGTCGGCCGGTTTTGCCGAGGTGCTTACGTAGGCGCATTTGTAAGATGAATTATATTGCCAGAGTTTTCCGTCGGGCGACAGTGAAGAGTAGCCGATATAGTCGGTGGCGGTTGTGAATTCGGTGGCGTAGGGAGCCTCGATGGGGCCGAGCTCGAAGGCTGATGATTTTGCTGCGGGAGAGACTTTTTCGCCGGTCACGGCCTCGACGGTATACCAATATGAGGTGCGTGTGTCGGGCATGGCTATCTCATCGGTGAACGAGGTTAGCTTCTGGTCGTCGGGGCTTACTACAACTCCTTCGGGCCAGCGGGTGACGCGGTAGATGAGGTTTGCGCGGTCAATCGTGCCGTTGTGCATGCCAGAGCTTACCGAGCCCCATTTGACGGTGGCTTTTCCGTCGGCGTAGCTTACGGATACTGAAGCGGGAGCCTTGGGAGTGTCCATGCCGATGTATTTGGCGTCGGCGTAGCGTCGGGGGCCTTCGCCGGCCTCGTTGGAGAATGATACGGCGAAGCAGTAGCTTCCTTCGGCGGGGAGGTCGACGTTGACGGTGGTATAGGTGTATGAACCGTAGCCGCGTGTGCCTGTAGCCACTTCCTTGCCGTTGGCATAGAGGTGATATGTTATGTCGCCAGAGCCGGCAGTGCCGTCATAGAGGCCGGAGGGGCCGGAGATGCGCACTGTGCCGCTGAGGCTTCCGTTGCTGAATGAGGGAGAGGGAGCGCTGTATGCGGCGCCGGGAACGCCGGCTTCGTAGGTTTTTTCGGGAATGAAAAATCCGCCGAGCTGTTCTTCGTTGGCGAGGTCGTAGAGCTTGGTGGCTGAGGCGTTGGAGAGGTTGACGCTGTAGATTGCCGCTTCGGCGGTGGTCTTTATGGCGTAGAGCATATTGCCTGTTTCGGTGTCGATGATTGCGCCGGTGATCCATTCGGTAGTGAGGCCGGTGTCGCCGATTGCGGTGAACTCGCCGTTGTCGGTGTTGACGGTGCCGAGAATGCCGTCCTCGTCAATGGCATAGAGGATGCCGTTGGCGTCGATTGCGCATGCACCCCAAGCTTTGGGGAGGTCGGCGATTTTGGTCTTGCCCCAGTAGGGCACGTTGACCGAGCAGAAGCGGAATGTCTCTCCGTCTTCGTTGAAGTAGCAGCCGTAGGCCTGTCCGTAGTCGCGGTTGTAGGCGATGGCGGTGGCTACGTCCTGAATTTTTCCGGTGTAGTTTTCGTCGACTTCCCATGTGCTCATCTTGTAGCTTGTCTGAGCCACGGCAGTGATGCCCATCACGGTCTCGACGCGAACGCCGTAGTAGTTGCCGTCGCTGTAAGCTACGCCGCCTCCGCTGGCGTAGACGTTGCGTTTGATCTGTGTGGGGTTGTAGTCGGCGGTAGTGAAGCCGTAGACTCCGGCTGATTCGGTCGGAAACGAAACCACCGCGTTGAATTTGAACTGGGCTGTTGCCGTGGTGGCGCTCAGCATCATCAGAGCGGCCATGCCGGCAATAACCGGTTTGGTAGAAGTTTTGCCCATATTAGGTTTTTTATGATAATGATTGAGGTCCCTGATTATCCCTCATTACCGGAGGGACCATTTGCCGGTATTTATATGCAAATATACAAAAAGTTTTTAATGTGGGTGTATTTGTTTGCAATTTTGTGTGTTTTTATGTGGTTTATTTGCAAATTTCTTTGAAATGTGGCTGTTTTGGAGATTTTGGGC
>CAMWIJ010000114.1 GCA_947174275.1 uncultured Muribaculaceae bacterium | reverse complement strand
ATTCTAAAATTATTACTGACAGGCCTGATTATCTTCGATTGGCTGAATAGTTACACAAAATCACACATTCTTTATATACTATATTTGCAAACAACATTTATAAACACATACAATCAACCAACAAACTAAACCAATCGGATTTTTATGAAGAAGAAATTCATGCTCGCTGCCGTTGCCATCTTCGCAGCCGCAGCAATCTCACTCCCCTCTTGCGGAGGGAGCAGTCCGGCAGACGCGGTAGTCAAAATGTATGAGGAAGCTACCGAACAGGCCAAGAAAGCAACCACACAAAGCGAAGCGACAGCCATCGAAGACCAACTTTACGAAAAAATAGAGAAATACTGCGAAGAACACGGCGTCAGCAAAGACTACGAGCCCAGCGCAAACGAGCTCAAGAAATTACATGACGCCGAGAAAAATTTCTACGAAGCTATCAACGCCATTGACTGATCCGCTCCAGACAGCACAAACGAAAGCTATAAAAAACTCCGCCTTGCGGCACACATGCCGAAAGCGGAGTTTTTCTATAATCTCGCAAGTTATAATAATACTTGGCAAATTGATAGCAAATGATAGTAAATCATAATTTTAATCCGTCGAGGAGACGGACATAGTATTCTATTGCCTGGCGTATTTCGTCAAGGAGGATGTATTCGTCGGCGGTGTGAGAGCGGGCGGAGTCGCCGGGCCCCATCTTGAGCGACCGCCAGGGCATCAGCGCCTGGTCGGAGAGCGTGGGTGAGCCAAAGGGCTCGAGGCCAAGCATGGAGGCACGGCACACCAGCGGATGGTCAGACGAAACGCCGGAGGGATTGAGACGCGTGGAACGTGGCGTCAGCCGACACTGAGGCACCGCGGCACGGATAAGTTCAAGGGTTTCTATATTACTATAGGCATCAGTAGTGCGGACATCAACAACTATAGAACAAAGATCGGGCACAACATTGTGTTGCGTACCTGCATTGATCTGCGTCACCGATATCTTTACAGGACCGAGCATCCGCGACTCTTTATCAAAGCGCAGATTACGCAACGTGTCGACAACATCAATAGCCCTATATATGGCATTCACCCCCTCGTTGCGGGCGGCGTGACCCGCCTCGCCGTCAATCTCGCCGTCAAGCACCATAAGCCCCTTCTCGGCAACAGCCGGACGCATGCCCGTGGGCTCCCCTACCACAGCGAAATCAATTTTACCGATTTTATCTATCACTGACGATATGCCTCCCTTGCCGCTGACCTCCTCCTCACAGGAAAGAAGCAGAGCGAGGTTATAGGGCTGCGGATGCTGCGACAGGAGAATAAAAGCCGCAATGAGCGACACGACCGAAGCGCCCGCATCATTGCTGCCGAGACCGTAAAGGCAGCCATCCTCCTCTACAGGGGCAAACGGGTCACGCACCCACCCCTCCACAGGACGAACCGTGTCGATATGCGAATTGAGAAGCAACGTCGGCAATGATGGATCAGAAACAACCGGAGCGACATACAGATTATTACCAAATCGCTCAACCTCCAACCCTTCATTTTCAAGAAACCGCTCCACGACTTCCGCCACTTCCGCTTCATCGCGCGACACCGACGGAGTTGAAATCATTTTTTTCAGAAGGTCGACAACCTTATAATATATCTCATCTATCATATTCAATAAATTTACATTTTAAAATTTACATTTCTCCGCAAAGATATAAATAAAAATTCAAAACACACGGTCAGCTCTACGAGCCAACATATTGCACATCAGCATATAGAAGTGTGCAATTTTATATACATAACCCACACTAAAGTGCTAACGAATGTTAACCGCTCGTCAAAATTGCATGAATATCCGTTAATAAATAGAATAATGTAATTAAATTTGCCGACAAATTGATTTGAAAATTCAATATGACCAACATACTTACCTCACTTACATCACGAGGGAATGACAAATATGCCGACCGGACAGCACTGACGCAACGCGTAGCCGATCACACCTGGCTTCCGACATCATGGCATACACTTCACAGCCGCGTCGGCAATCTGGCCTGCGCGCTCGAGACCCTCGGCATAGGCGAACAGGAGCACATCGGAATTTTCTCAAGCAACCGCGCCGAAATAATCGAGACAGATCTGGCGGCATACGCCAACCGCGCCATACCAGTATCGATCTACTCCACCAGCAGCAAGGAGCAGGTTGAATATATAGTGCGTGACGCAGCGATATCACTGCTTCTCGCAGGCGACCAGTCACAATATGAAATAGCCCGCAAAGTGGCAGACTCATATCCCGGACTCCGGCAGATCATCACCGTCGACGAAGTTGTCAAAGCCCCCGGCGACGACACCACTATGACATACGCCCAGCTGCTCGACCTCGGACGCCATGCGTCGCAGCTTTGCCGCGACGAAGTGGCACGCCGCACCGCCGCTGCCACGCCCGACGATGTAGCCACACTGATCTACACTTCGGGGACCACCGGCGAACCCAAAGGAGCCATCCTCCCCCACAGCGCATTCGATGCAGCCATCGCGATACACGAAGAACGACTGACAATGCTGTCGGACAGCGACACGTCACTCTGCTTCCTTCCACTCAGCCATATATTCGAGAAGGCGTGGACCTACTTCTGCCTCTACTCCGGCATGGTGGTCAACATCAACCCCGACCCGCACATAATCCAGCGCGCCATCAAGGAAGTGCGCCCGACCTGCATGTGCAGCGTGCCCCGCTTTTGGGAAAAGGTCTACACGGCAATCGACGAAAAGCTCTCCACCACCAAAGGTTTCAAAAAGTGGATATTCAACCGAGCCATAAAAGTCGGACGCCGCCGCAACCTACAATACGCCCGCATGGGAGAGAAAGCCCCCTGGTGGACCGAGATGCAGTATAAATTTTTCAACGCACAGGTATTCAGGCCATTGCAAAAAGTAATCGGCGTTGAAAACGGCAACATCTTCCCCACCGCCGGAGCGCCGCTGTCGGCAAATATCACCGAATTTCTTCACGCCTGCGGCATCAATATACTCATAGGCTACGGTCTTTCGGAGACCACCGCCACCGTGAGCTGCTTCCCCGAGACAGGCTACGAGATAGGCACCATAGGCACCGTGCTCCCCGGCATAGAGGTGCGCATCGGCGACGAAAACGAGATACTCGTCAAGGCACCGACCGTGATGCGCGGCTACCACAACAAACCGGAAGCGACAGCCGAAGCCTTCACCGCCGACGGATGGTTCCGCACCGGTGATGCCGGCTACATCAACTCCGACGGAGCTATAGTGCTGACCGACCGCATAAAAGACCTGTTCAAGACCTCCAACGGCAAATATATAGCCCCTCAGGCCATAGAGAGCCGTCTGGGCGAGGACAAATATATCGATCAGGTAGCTGTAATCGGCGACAAGCGCAAATATGTTACCGCCATCATCATACCTGCCTTCGAAGCCCTCAAAGAGTATGCGCAGCGCAAGAAAATAGCCTACCGCTCAATCGAGGAGTTGGTGAAGAACGCCGACATACGCCGCATGATCGAAGAGCGCATCGAAAAACTTCAGAACGGATTTGCAGGCTTCGAGAAAATCAAGAAATTCACCCTGCTTCCCAATGCATTCACCATGGAGGCCGGCGAGCTGACAAACACGCTGAAGATACGCCGTCCGATCATCAACCGCCGCTACTCACGCGAGATAGAGGCAATGTACGTATAGGCCCCGGGGGCGTCAATCAAGTATATCAGGTTAGACACAGACAGCACGATGAGACCGCCGCGCGCCAAGATAGCGATAGTCGTTCCGGTGTACAACCGGGCCGAGATAGTGCGTGGCACACTTGAGTCGCTCGAGCGCCAGACGCTGAGGCCACTGCACATAGTGCTGGTGGACAATGGCTCGACAGACGCTACAGCCGAGACACTCGACCGATGGGCCGAGCGGGTGAGGAAAGAGGATTTCATTGTCGACACACTGCAGTGCACTACGCCGGGGGCAGCGGCAGCAAGAAATGCCGGACTTGCCGCGGTAACAGAGCCGTGGACAATGTTTTTCGACTCGGATGACATAATGCCTGCGCGACACGCCGAGAACGTGGCCAGCAATACGGATGACGCCGACCTTGTGGGATGGGATGTAGAGGAAACGGATGGCAACAGGCGCAAAACATTACGGTTTGTAGGCCGCGGAGAGGAGCAATATGACAATCTGTTTCACGGAGGCATGGCGACACAGCGATGGGCAGCCCGTACGGACCTGTTCAGAAAGGCCGGGGGATGGAACGAGACGGTAAGATATTGGGATGATATCGAGCTCAGAGCGCGCATACTTGCCGAAAATCCGCGCATCGTCGAATTGGGTCAAAGTGGCATTAAAGTCATAGCGCATGATGATTCCATTACCGGAAGAGCCTACGGCAAACCGGAACTGGCGCAGCACGCATTACATCTTATAAGAGAGACCCTTGCAAAGTCATCGGGCGAAAAGCGGGCCAAGCTATGGTGCGATGTCAAGCTTGCAATAGAGTGCGGCATCACCGACCGCAACGGTGCCCGCACCGGCAAAGAGCTGCTTTGCGGAATATCAGATTTGTCCAAAAGCGCAAAGTGGGCCTACCGCTACACCCGCGCCGGTCTGCCCGGAGCCGCAAGAATACTGAAAGCCATGCATCTGCATAAGAATTCAAAAATTTTTGGAAAGTATAATTTAAGTAAAGGAGAAATAAGCAGTGTTGTTTTCTATGGTCAGATTTCATCACGTAATTTGCTATGTTATATTTTGTTTATTAGTGATATAGGCGCAACACAATTTTCTAAAAAATTTATGGTATAGAAAAGCTTTCACGCTGAATTTCATCATGAAAGCCTTATTATATATTATATCCCAATTATACGATTAAATAGATAATAGCAAAACTTGTTATACAGCCTCTATAAAATAATACATTATATAATAAATCCGAGACTTTCTTAAATGAAAGGGCCATGCCGTAAAATTATATTTATGGCTAATATTCTGTTACCTCATCGTAGTTTATGAATAATCGCCATAATGTAACTATTCAGCCAAAGGAAAGGCATGATGAGTTGGCTCGCCTTTATTAGAC
>CAMWIJ010000113.1 GCA_947174275.1 uncultured Muribaculaceae bacterium | reverse complement strand
CTCTTTCTTAAGTTAGTGACATTGCACGAGCCGTGCGTCCCTACAATATGAAGTGGAACGGGGCACACGCCCCCGTCCCGCTTGTCTGCGACGCCGGTTGTATCCGCTTGCGTCAGCCACATCCGGCGCAAGCGGATGATATTGAGTTATCTAACACCCTCGGGCTGTTATTTGGTCTCCAGTTCCACTATAAAGTCCGGTCCGGGAGTAGCTTCCGGCAGATGGAGTGTCGTTGCATCCTTGCCACGTGTGAAGCGCACCGGTGTCTTGTCGGCAAACGTAAACGCTTTTTTCAGTTTGAGCCCGGCCGGGAGTGTCACTTCCCGCGTCTCAGGGTTGAGTATGTGCACGAACACTCGTTTGCCGCGCTGCGTCGACGTGCCCCACTCCTGTTCCTCAATCGGGCCTGCCTGCGTGTCGTAGATTGTCTCGCCGTTGACTTCGAGCCAGTCGCCCATCTTGGTCAGCTGTTCGATTGCGGCGGCAGGCAGCTCGCCGTTAGGCTGTGGGCCTACGTTGAGCAGCAGATTGGCTCCCATGCCGGCTGCCTTGACAAGATAGCGTATCAGTTCGTCAGAACTCTTGTAGTTCTGGTCGGAAATCTGATAGCCCCACATTCCGTTCATCGTGTTGCAGGTCTCGAGTGGAAGTTGACTGATTTCCGAGTCGCCGTTCCAGCCTGCAGTGTTCTGGCCGGGCAGATCTCGTTCGAATATCTGTATATCCTCGCCGGGGAATGGGGTGACATGGTGGTTGTTGCCGATCAGACATGCAGGTTGCAGCGAGTGTATGAGGTCATATTGCTCGCCGAGGCGCCAGTCGAAATTGCCTCCCTTGAAATCCTGATCCCACATGCCGTCAAACCAGATGGCGCCTATCGGGCCGTAGTTGGTAAGCAGCTCACGCAGCTGTGCGTTCATAAACCTGTAGTAGCTGTCAAAGTCGGCTTTAGAGCGGTCGCGACCGGTGTTCTGTCCGGTCATGGCTATCGGATAGTCATCGCGCGTCCAGTCGAGGTGCGAATAATAGAAATTCAGTGTGATGCCCTGTTTGTGGCATTCGTCGGCAAGCTCCTTGAGTATGTCCCGGCCGAAAGGCGTGCCGTCGACAATATTATAGGCCGACTGCTCCGTATCCCACATCGAGAAGCCGTCGTGATGGCGGGAGGTGATGGTGATATAGCGGGCACCCGAACGTTTGATGGCCGACACCCATTTCTCTGCATCGAAGTCGGCGGGATAGAAGCCGCGGGCGGCTTTGGCATACTCCTCGGCATTGATATTGTTGTTGAGATACCATTCTCCCTGGCCGAACATGCTGTAGATGCCCCAGTGGATGAATATGCCGAAACGGTTGGCCGAAAACTGGCGGCGTGCCTCAAGGTTCTCGGGCGCGGGAGTGTAGGTGCCCTCATTGCTGTTGGCCGAAGCCGGCACAAGCGACGACGCAAGCAGCATCGCCGATAGCAAAATTGATTTTTTCTTGTTCATGTCAGATTTGTTTGAAAAATATTACTGTTGGTTTGTTCTGTATCGCAAATATAATGATATTTTTCAGTTCAAGCCTAAGAAACTGTTTAAATTTATATGATACGGATTTTGAGAAGGATTGTCGGATTGATTTTTGTTTGTGATGAGGGAGCGTAGCCGTAGCTACGTGACCGAAGAATAAACAAAAAGACACCGACAAGACTCTCAAAGGCAAAGTAATATGAATTTTAAACAGTTTCTAAATTGCAGTTCATATTACAGTCTCAGTTTAATATTGCTGTGAGGGTGTTGTAGAACTCAGAGAAATGCCGCCAAAACGTAGGGACGCACGGCTCGTGCGTCCGCCAATAATCTGATTATCAGATGTTACGAGCGGACGCACGAACCGTGCGTCCCTACAATTTGAAGAGCTGCAACACCTTCAAGGTAAAGCCGGGAATTATTATATTGCCTTGTAATGTTATTTCGGCACAAACCGATTTTTCGGTTTCTTCAAGTCGATTATGACTTTCGGTAATTCCGGACATGAAGAAGAGGGCGGAACGACAATTTCCTGTCGCTCCGCCCTCAGTATTATTGTTGACTGTTGGCAGTCGTTTGCAGTATTATTCTGCTGCTTCGGGGTCGAGTGTCACTACGATGTAGTTGCCCTGTGACATAAGGTCAGCGAGGAACTGCTCTACATCCTTCACTGTGATTGACTGCAGAGTGGCTACATTGTCGTTGAATGTGTCTACTCCGTTTTCAGTCCAGCCGCTGATGGCGCTGAGCCATGAGCTGTTCTTCTCCTTGCCCTCGTTGGCCGATTTCACCATATATTCAACCACCTTGTTGAGCTCTTCCTGGGTCACGTTGCCCTGCATGCGCTCTATTTCGGCTGCGATGAAGTCGAGCACTTCCTGCTTCATCTCCGGTTTCATCGGGAACTGGGTTGCAAGCTGGGTGTTCTTGCCGGGCATACGGCTCATCGAGCCTGCAGCGCCGATTGAATATACTGCGCCCATTTCCTCTCTGACTGTGTCGAGAAGTCGCTTGGAGAGTATCTGTCCCACGATTGACGCCACGTTGGCGTTTTTCGCGGTGAAAGGTGCGGTGCCCGATGCCATGATGATGGCGTAGGTCTGCGGGGTCTGCATCTTGGTGGTGTAGTTGTCATTGATTTTGCCGTCGCGGGCCATAAGGCTGGCATCGAGGGTAACCTCTTTGGCTGCCTTCGACGCATCGGCCGGAAGCGTGGCGAGATACTGCTCTGCGAGCGGACGGAATGTCTCCATGTCGATGTTGCCTACAAACACGAATGTATAGTCGGCGGCGTTTGAAGTCACGTCATGAATGATGCTGAGAATATTCTCGCGGTTGGCGGCTTCTACATCTTCTGAGGTGACAGGCAGACGGCGCGGGTTGGCAAACACGCTCTTCATCGCGTCGCGGCCGAAGATATATTCCGGATTTGACTCCTGGTTGCGAAGCAGTCCGGCAAATTTGCTCTGGAGCGACTTGAAGTCATCCTCACTGATGGTGACGTCGGTCATTGTCATGTAGATAAGCTCCATCAGCGTGGGCAGATCCTTCGGAGTGGAGTAACCCTCGAGGGCGCTCTGGAAGTTGCCTACCTCGAGACCCACTTTGGCCTGCTTGCCTGAGAGATATTTCTGGAGGTCGATTTCCGTGTATGTGCCCAGTCCGTTTGATGTGAGCACGAGCTCGATATTCTTGATGTCGGTGTCATTGTCGGCCGAGAGGGGAGCGGTGCCGCGGAACGCGCTGGCGCTGAACAATATCTCGTCGGCTTTGAATTTCGTCGGCTTGACTATCACTTTCACGCCGTTTGAAAGGGTGAGCTCGGTGGCACCCCACTGTTCAAGCGCTTTCTCTGATACAATCTTGCCTGCTGCAGGCAGGTTGGCGATAAGCGGCTCTGCCTTCATCTCGTCGACGTAAGCCTCGATTGTCTCGCCGTCGACTGCCGCCATCGCTGCCGCAAACTCTGCCTCGGTAGGCATCGTCACTCCCTCTTTCTCGGGAAGAAGCGCCCAGACCACGCGGTTGTTGTCGGTGATAAGTTCCGGAAGCACAGAGTTGATTATGTCGACATTGATCATCGGCACGATCATCTGCATCAGCTGATACTCGTCCTCGATTGAAGGTATAGGCTCGTTGTCGATGAAATGGCGCACATACTCCTGCACAAACGGCTCGTTCTCACGGTCGTTGCGGTTGTTGTAGGCGCGCTCCAGCTGTGACAGGTATTCATCTTTGGCGCGCTGATACTCACCCACGGTGAAACCGCCGCGCTTTGCGCGCAGTGCCTCGCGGTAGATCGACTGGAGCACAGGGGTCAGATTGCTGTCCTTGCCTACGCCGACGATTGAGAATGAATCCTTGGTCTTGGCAAGAATGAAATCGCCGTCAAATGCCGCGGCCTGTGCAAACGCTGCGTCAGGTTTGTTGGCTGCGTCGCTCAGTCGGTTGTTGAGCATCGACGTTATCATGTTCATCACATACTTCTGCACCAGATACGACAGATTGCCCTTCATCTCTTTGGGGAATGCGTCGCTCTTGAAGTAGATCCACACCATTGCGTTGGGCTGCTCGGTGTCGGCGCCGATGGCATAGATGGTGCCCTCGTTGTCAGGCACGGGGAAATATTTGCGCTCGGGTGCGTTCTCAGGCATCTCTATATCCGAGAACATCTCCTTGATTTTTCCCTCGATGCGGTCAACATCGATGTCGCCGACCACAACGATGCCCTGCTGGTCAGGACGATACCACGCCTCATAATAGTCGCGGAGTGCCTGATAGGGGAAGTTGTCGACAACCTCCATCGTGCCGATAGGCAGACGGTAGGCATATTTGCTGTCGGGATAGATTGTGGGAAGAAGGTTTTCAAGTATACGCATCTGACCCACGTTGCGTGAGCGCCATTCCTCATGTATCACGCCGCGCTCCTTGTCGATCTCCTCATCTTCGAGAAGAAGATTGTTGGCCCAGTCGTGAAGTATCAGAAGGCAGGAGTCCTGCACTGACTCTTTCGCTACAGGCACATTCGAGATGTTGTAGACAGTCTCGTCCACTCCGGTGTAGGCATTCAGGTTGCGGCCGAACTTCACGCCCACTGTCTCAAGCCAGTTGATAATCTGGTTGCCGGGGAAATTTTTAGTGCCGTTGAAACACATGTGTTCGAGGAAGTGAGCCAGACCGCGCTGGTTATCCTCCTCAAGTATACTGCCCACCTTCTGCGCGATGTAGAAGTCGGCCTGTCCTTTGGGCTTCTCATTGTGACGGATGTAGTAAGTGAGTCCGTTGGGAAGCGTGCCGATACGCACCGCCGTATCCACCGGCAGCGGCATATCCTGCGCCGATGCCGCCGTATGGAGCATCATAAGTGCGCCCGCAAGCATTAACGCTTTTTTGAAAAACTTTTTCATCTGATTGTTATTTTGAAATGTAATTGTTGATTTACAGTATATTCGACAGCGCATGCACGCCATCATATAATATCATACGCAAATATACAAAAAATGTTACACCCCGCTCAAAAAAATATCATAATGTTTGAAAATAAACACGATAAACCCCGCAAACTGCCCCACATCCACGGGGGCGAGACGCCCCCGCCCCGGCTA
>CAMWIJ010000112.1 GCA_947174275.1 uncultured Muribaculaceae bacterium | reverse complement strand
CCCTCACCCCCTCCAACTTCTCCACCCTCACTCTGGGATAAAGATTTCATCCGACCTGTCCGACCTGTCTGACTTTAATGGAAATTACTTTTGGAAGAATTTTTGGGAAGATTTGGGTATAGGGGAATTTCGCGGAGTGATTAAAATTTAGTAACTTTGCGGAGATTATGAAGATAGGTAAAATTGATTTGGGAGAAAGGCCGGTGATGCTTGCACCGATGGAAGATGTCACGGACACGTCGTTCCGCACGATATGCCGTGAGCTCGGAGCCGATATGGTCTATACGGAATTCGTGTCGGCCGACGCGCTGGTGCGCAATATCTCGGCAACTACCCGTAAGCTTGAAATCAATCCGAAGGAACGCCCGGCCGTGATACAGATCTACGGACGCGAGGTCGGTCCGATGGTAGAGGCCGCGCATATCGCACGTCAGGCCAATCCCGATATTATAGATATCAATTTCGGCTGTCCGGTAAAAAAAGTGGCAGGCAAGGGTGCGGGAGCAGGCATGCTCCGCGACATACCGCGAATGCTTGAAATCACGCGTGCGGTGGTCGATGCGATGGATATTCCGGTCACGGTCAAGACGCGTCTGGGCTGGGACCATGAGTCAAAAATAATCGTCGAGCTTGCCGAGCAGCTGCAAGACTGCGGCATACAGGCGCTGACCGTGCACGGCCGCACACGCTCACAGCTCTACACCGGCACCGCCGACTGGGATATGATAGCCGCCGTCAAAGCCAATCCACGTCTGAAGATACCGGTTATAGGCAACGGCGACATCACGACACCGCAATTTGCCCGCGAAGCATTCGAGCGCTCGGGGGTCGACGGCATAATGGTGGGACGCGCGTCAATCGGTGCTCCGTGGGTATTCCACGACATTAAGGAATATCTTGTGACCGGCGACTACACTCCGCTTCCCCTCGCAAAGAAATTCGACATACTCCGGCGCCAGATCACCGAGAGCATTGCCAGGATTGACGCCTACCGGGGCATACTTCACATACGCCGTCACCTGGCGGCATCCCCCCTCTTCAAAGGGATACCCAACTTCAGGGATACACGCATAGCGATGCTGCGCGCCGACACCCCCGACGAGCTCATGGAGATAATCAACCGCACGGAGCAGTTGATATCAACTGTCAACTAAGTCATAAGAATTATTACGCACATTATTCAAGAGTTCCTTATGAAACACATTTTTATCACATTACTTATTGCACTGGGAGCTACAGCCGCTGCTACAGCCCAATCGGCCCAACGTTACGAACTCAAGGTAAACGACTTCACCGAACTGCGGGTCGACAATCATATTCCGGTAGATTACCGATGCAACCCCGACTCGGCCGGCTACGCCGTGTTCAACGCCACCGACGCGCAGGCCGACTGGGTGATTTTCGACAACAACGGACGCGGAAAACTCTCGATACAGACCGACAGCGACTATCAGCCCGGAGAGCCCATGCCGCATATCACCGTCTACTCCGCCACTCTGAAAAAGGTTGTCAACAGCGGCGACTCGCTGGTGAGAGTATTCGATCTGCCGTCATGCGACAAATTCAAGGCCGTGCTGATAGGCAACGGACGTCTGTCAGTGCCCCACATCGAGGCCGCAAAGGTCGAGGCTTCCATCCATTCCGGCAACGGACAGCTCACAATCCAGGGGCGCTGCACCGAAGCCAACCTTCACCTTGTGGGCACAGGCACCATACTCGCCGACCGTCTGAAAGCGGTCAAAGTAAAAGCCACAGTGGTTGGCACCGGACAGATAGGCTGCGCTCCCTCTGAAGCCATTACCGTGATGGGAGCAGGCTCCGGAAGCGTGCTCTACCGTCAGACTCCGCCTACTGTCAAGAGCCGCGGAGTAGGCATCAAGCACTCGGCAATGCAATAAAGCACCTTAAACAGAAGCAGAAACCGCAACACAAGCGCAGTCAATGTCGCAGCCATCGCTCAAGCATCTAACAGCCAAGTCGATAAAATGGAATATCATCGACAGGGTGTCGTCACAGATACTCTATGCCGTGACAGGTATAATCCTGGCGCGCGAACTGTCGCGCGAGGCTTTCGGACTGATCGGAGCACTGACAATATTCCAGTCATACGCGCTGATGATGGTCGACAGCGGGTTTTCCTACGCGCTGATACAGCGCAAGCGCCCCACCGAGACCGACTACAGTTCGGTGTTCTGGTTCAACCTGCTGATAGCCGGCATATTGTATGCAATCCTGTGGTTTTGCGCGCCACTGATAGCCGATATGTTTCAGGGCGACGGGCGCCTCATCCCGCTCAGCCGCGTGATGTTTCTGTCGTTTATCATCAACGCCACCGCCATCGTGCAGACCAACAGGCTCATGAAGCAGATGAATTTCCGTCCGATAGCCATTACCAACACCCTCGGACTCATTGCCGGCGGGGCGGTAGGTATATGGCTTGCGGTGACAGGCTTCGGAGCGTGGGCGATAGTGTGGCAGACGATAGCGCTGCAGGGCGTGAAGAGCCTGGCACTGTGGATTTACTGCCGCTGGTGGCCGCAGATGGCGATGTCGTGGAAAGCGCTGCGCTCATTCTTCAAAATCGGGGGAAACATGATGATGACCACGTTTCTCTACGTCACATTCCAGAACATATATTCGTTTTTCATCGGCAACCGGGTGGGACTCGTGCAACTCGGCTACTACACTCAGGCCGACAAGTGGAGCAAACTCGGCATAGCATCGATGACCCAGGTGCTGTCGTCATCGTTTCTGCCGGCGCTGTCGGAGGTGCAGGATGACGAGGAGCGCTTCCGCCGTGTGGTAACGAAGATGAACCGCTTCACCGCCTATCTTCTGTTTCCCTGCATGATATTTCTCATCGTGCTTGCCACGCCGATGTTTCACGTGCTTTTCGGCACGAAATGGGACGCATCGATCATTCTTTTCCAATTGCTGCTCATACGCGGCATCTTTACCGTCATCAACACATTGTATAACAACTACATACTTTCGCTCGGACATTCGCGTGCGATATTCTGGCTCGAGGTGTTGCGCGACGGAGCGGCTGTTGTCGGCATCGTTCTCGCGCTGCCATATATATCGCTGTCGACTTATGACAATGCGGTGTACGGACTGACAATACTTCTCTGGGGACAGGTGGCCGCATCGGCGATAACCTGGGTTGCCACGCTTGCCGTGACGGCACGCATGACAAAAATCAGCGCGTGGAGCTATGTGCGCGATTTACTGCCGTATATGATATCGTCGCTTGTCATAGGCGGCGCAATATGGGCTCTGACACTTACCGGCATGGGCGACCTGGCGCTGCTTTTGAGTCAGGGAGCAATGGCATTGGCTCTGTATGTCGGGGTCAACGTGATGTTCCCCTCGCGGATACAGCGCGACGTAATAGGCTATCTCACCGGCAAAAACCGTGAGCTGTAAGCAAATTTGATAGCATTTGTATCTTTTGTTATACATCCAAGGCTGTGATATGCCTAATTTTGTGATATCAAAATCAAGTTATCATGAAAGGCATTATTTCACTTATTGCAATGGCAGCCGCGACCGGCTTACCTGCAACGTCACAGATCACAGTCAACGAGAGCGGAAGTTTCGGCGACAGCATCAGACTATACAGCGAGCCTTACAGGCCTCAGTATCATTTCACGCCCGAACACCGATGGATAGGCGACCCGTGCGGCCTGCTCAGATATGACGGCAGGTATCTCGCCTACAGCTGGGGAGCCGCGCAGTCAGACGACCTTGTGCACTGGGAGGAAATCAACCGTGACGCCATCAAGGGGCTTCCCGAGAACATATCGCCATTTACCGGGAGCGTTGTCATTGACAAGTGGGACAGCGCCGACCGTGGCCGGAATGTGCCGGTAGCGGTATTCACTTCGTTTGACAACAATTCCAGGAAACAGTCGCAGTCGATAGCATTCAGCCATGACGGCGGAGCGACATTCAGCTATTACGACCTCAATCCTGTGGTCGACATCTGGAGCACAGAGTTCCGCGACCCGACAGTCATACGCTACGAGCCTACAGGGAAATGGGTTATGGCAGTTGCGAAAGCGCTTGAAAAAAAGGTGGCGTTCTACGAGTCTGACAATCTCCGCGACTGGATATGGACGAGCGATTTCGGCCCGATGGGCGACAACGAGCGCTCATGGGAATGCCCCGACCTGTTCCGGCTCGAAGTGGAAGGCACCGGCGAAAAGAAATGGGTGCTTGTGGTCTCGGTCAACTGGGCGAGAGAGCAATATTTCACCGGCGAGTTCAATGGCAAAGAATTCATCCCCGATTATCCCTATTCCGAACCACGGTATGTTGACAGCGGACTTGACTACTACGCCTCGCGCGTGTTTCAGGACTACGACTCGTCAGACAGCGATGTAATCACACTCGGGTGGGTCAACACATGGGACTATGCGCAGCAGGCACCGTCGCAATGGGGCAAGGGCGTATGGTCGATACCACGCCGGCTGTCGCTCCGTGAGTCGGCCGACGGACTGCGCCTGTGCCAGACTCCGATACCGGCGCTTTCATCGCTCAGAGGCAACGCGAGCAAGTTCACACGCCGACTGCCTGCCGGCACTACCCCTCTCCCCGCAATATCGGAAATGGACAATCAATATGAACTCGAAGTGTCGCTGACACCGTCGGCCGACGATGTGTGCGGACTTAACCTGTGTTGCGGCGACGGACGCAAGGTGAGCATATCGTATGACTCCGCGTCGCGGTTTCTTACCGTTGACCGCACTAATTCCACCGACGCGGAAATACCGAAATTCAGCCGCATAGCATACACCCGTCTCGACGGACGCCCTGATTTCAGAATATTTGTCGACAAATCAACCATTGAGATTTTTGCCGACAATGGAGAGAAAGTGCTCACACTTCTCACATACGCAGCTCCGGCACAAACCGCCGCAGAATTGTTTTCAATGAGAGGCAAAAGCAAAGTCAGCCTGACGGCGTGGCCGCTCGCATCGATACACCAGACGGCCGATTAAGACCCCGTTCCCCAATATTTGTTAACGCCGGGGCGGTCAAGCGTCGTGCAGATGTGTTCGCGCAGTGAGGGAGCAATGCGGTTGCATTGTGACCGAAACAAGCGGACGCAGATGCATG
>CAMWIJ010000111.1 GCA_947174275.1 uncultured Muribaculaceae bacterium | reverse complement strand
CGAGATACTTGACCTCGGTGTGGAATATAACGTGGTGCAGAAATCAGGGTCATGGTTCCGTTACGGAGGAACGAACATTGCGCAGGGTCGTGATGCCGCGAAACGTGTGATAGAGGACAATCCGGAACTTGCCGCCGAGCTTGAGGCAAAAATCATGGCCGCGCTTGCCGAGGCTGAGAACAAAGGCAAGTCAAAGCCACGGAAGGTGTCGGCTAAGGAAGTGGAGGCCGAAACTGAAGCTGTGGCTGAGGATGATGAGCTCGACGATATGCTCGATGATGAAGAGCTTGAGTCGATGGAGCTCGACGAACTTTGACGTATTGGAAAATAATCGGAGCCGGGTCAGGAGGGTGTTGCATAACTCTGAAAAATGATGCCGGCATGTAGGGACGCACGGCTCGTGCGTCCGCTAACATGCTGATTACCAGGCGTTGGGTTCGGACGCACGAGCCGTGCGTCCCTACAACATTAGGTTATGCAACACCCTCCTGATTACGTAAGGGGTGGGGTCAGAGGAATGGCAGGGCGTCGCGTGAGGATTGCTCGATGCGTTTGTTGCGCCAGCATTTGCGGCACACGGCAATGTAGCGGTCGTCGCCGCCGATTTCAACCTGGTCGCCTTCTTCCACGAAGTCGCCGTTGGCGTCGATGCGGGCGTTGATGATGGTCTTGTGGCCGCATGTGCAGGTAGATTTTATTTCGTCGATGGTGTCGGCAATCTCAAAGAGGCGGCGGGAGCCTTCGAAGAGGTGTGACTGGAAGTCGGTGCGCAGGCCGTAGCAAATCACATTTGAGCCGAAGTCGTCGACCACGCGCGACAGCTGGTCGACCTGCTCTGCCGTGAGAAACTGGGCTTCGTCGATCAGAAACCAGTCAATCACCGACATCGTTTTCTCAAACATGTCGTGGGCGAACTCGTAGAGGTCGGTGTCGTGGTAAATCCATTGGCATTTACGCTCTATTCCTATGCGCGATTTGATGACGTTGTCTTTGTCGCGGGTGTCGATGACAGGCTTCATGCAGAGGTAGCGCATGTTGCGTTCCTCAAAGTTGTAGGCTGTGGTGAGTAGCAGGGCAGTCTTGGCGGAGCCCATAGTGCCGTATCTGAAATAGAGTTTGCCTTTGCGGTTCATGGTCGGGGGGATAAAAAATGTGGACGGTGATGAAAAATTCCACCCAAAGATAAAACTTTTCATTCCCATCCACAAATAATTCCTGCAAAAGTTGTCAACAGTGGAGCTGACAGCTGCGGCCTATTTCATGTAGAAGCACTGCACTTTGCCTACGGGGAGTTTTCCCTCGAGTTTGAGGGGGATATGTCCGGAGTCGGTTGATATCCAGGCTTCCATGTCGTCGGAGCTTTTCTTGCCCCCTTCGGCGGTGAAGCTGAATGATATCTTGTAGGCCGGATATTCGGTCTTGTCGATATTGACGTTCTCGAGTCCGTGGTAGGTGATTGTCAGTTTCTCCTTTCGTTTGCCGGAGAATACGGTGAGCTCTTTTTTGTCGCCGGGTTTCATGCCGGCATAGTCGAGCGAGCGCATGTAGTAGAAAGAGCTCAGCATGTCGAGGGTGAGCCCGTCGGCTTCAAGCTGCAATTCGGAAGCGGTGAGTTTGTCTTTTTTTGATTTCTGTTTCCATCGGCGGCATGTGGCGGTGACGTGGTTGCCTTTTCGGGTGTAGTTGATGAGGTCGCGTTTGTATTCGCCTCCTTCATGGGTTATCTTTTCGTAGTAGGAGGGTTCCATAGTGGCGATGTTCATCTGTCCGAGCAGGGTGTCGCGCACGGCATAGAATGCGTCGGCCCATTTCTCGGAGCGGGCAGTGAGCCGGGCTTTTATGGAGTTTGCGTCGGCTCTGCGGGTCGAGAGATTGACAGTTCCGGCCTGTTTGTTGACAAGTCCCCATTTATACATGACGCGATAGTCAATCGACTCGCCGTCAGTGACTCTTGCACCGCTGTAAAAAGAGATGCCGGCCACGAATAAAAGTAAGAATAAAATTTTTTTCATAACAATATGACAATCTTACGACCAAAAAGTTTAGACCCCTTCGCCGAGTGTTAACATTTATTTAGGGAAGGGGTCTTAATTCGGGAGATTATTCGGCGGCGAGGGAAACGGTGGCGGGAGCCAGGCCGGGAGATGTGGCTGTTACGGTGAAGCTGCCTGCTTTGCCGTTGTTCTGTGCTATAAGGAGGGCTTTGCCGTAGAAAGCTTTGCGGCTGTCAGCCTTGAAGCGCTCGTGGGTGTACTGGCAGCCGTTGTCGACGCCGGCGTTGAATGCCGAGCCTTCGACACTGAATGTGATGTTGTTGTCGGCCAGAGGGCAGATGTTGCCTTCGGAGTCGACGACTTCGACCGTGAGATAGCAGAGATCGGTGCCGTCGGCGTTTATTACGTTGCGGTCGGGGGTGAGGCGTATGGCGGCGGGAGCACCGGCTGTTGTCACCGAGTCGCGGGCCACTTCTTTGCCGTTGTGGCGGCTAACGGCGGTGAGGGTGCCGGGGGAGAAGGGTATGCGCCATGAGGCGTGGAGTCGGTCAGGTGTCTTGGCGCTGACGCCCATCGATTTGCCGTTGAGGTAGAGTTCGACTTCGTCGGCGTTGTTGTAGTAGGCCATGATGTCGATGGCCTGTCCTTCTTCCCAGTTCCAGTGGGGCAGGAGATGGAGCACGTCGGTGTCGTTCTGCCATTCGCTCTGATAGAGGTAATACACATCTTTGGGGAAGCCTGCGAGGTCAACGATGCCGAAGTAGCTGCTTCGCGCTGGCCATTCGTAGGGAGTGGGTTCGCCGATGTAGTCGAAGCCGGTCCATACGAACTGTCCGGAGATGAAGTCTTTGTCGCGGACATGTTTCATGGTCTCTTCATGAGAGCTGCCCCAGGGCACGTAGCAGTTGTCGTAGGATGAGCATGACATGGAGTCGTGGTAGAAGGGGCGGTCCCAGCTGTCGGGCCATATATAGTTGTGGTCGGCGGGCATCATGTAGAAGCCGCGTGTCGACAAGCCTGAGACGCTTTCGGTGATGACAAACGGTTTGCCGGGGAAGTTTTTGGGTACGTCGGCGAGCCATCCGTTCTGATAGTTGTAGCCGATGATGTCGAGAGCTCCGGAGCGGTAGAGGTGGTTGTAGGTGGCGGCTTCGTTGCATCCGGCAGTGATGGGTCGGGTGGGGTCGAGGTCGCGCACGCGGTCGGCGAGTTTCTTTGTGAGCAGAGCGTTGACCGACATTTCGTTGCCCTCGATGTCGGTCTGTTCGACTGCGTGGCCGAAGTTGAGCAGCAGGTTGGCCTGAGCGAGCGAAAGGGTGTCGGCGTCGGCGTGGGTCCACTGTTCGAGCACTTCGTTGCCGATGCTCCATACGATTACCGACGGGTGATTACGGTCGCGGCGGATGAAGTCGTCAATGTCGCGTTCGTGCCATTCGTTGAAATGGTTGGCGTAGTCGCCGATCGTCTTGCGCTTGCGCCACATGTCGAAGGCTTCGTCCATAACCATAAAGCCCATTTCGTCGCAGTAGTCGAGCAGTTCGGGCGCCGGCGGATTATGAGAGGTGCGTATTGCGTTGCATCCCATCGCTTTCAGTATTGACAGCTGGCGTCGAATGGCGGCTTTGTTTACTACAGCGCCGAGGGCACCGGCGTCGTGGTGGAGGCATACGCCGTTGAGTTTCATCGGCGAGCCGTTGAGGGAGAAGCCTTTGTCGGCATCGAAGCAGAAGGAGCGGAAGCCGGTGCGGGTGACGTCGGAGTCGAGGGTTGTTCCGTCGGTGGAGTCGATGACGTCGGTGGTGACTGTGTAGAGTTCGGGCGATGAGGGGCTCCAGAGACGGGGGGATTTGATGTCGAGTTTTTGTGTCACAGTGGTGTCGGCGGCGCTGCGTATGACGGCGCGCGATGTAGTCTCGGCGAGGGTCAGGCCGGTGTTGTCGCTTACGGTGGTGCGTATCTCGACAGGCCGGTCGGTGGCCGATGTGTTGCTTAGCGTTGCGTCAATGCTGACGGTGTTGCCGTCGGTGGTGATGTATGTGCCGTCCTTTGGGATAAATACGGGGTTTTCGGCGCGAAGCCATACGTTGCGGTAGATGCCGCAGCCGGAATACCAGCGTGAGTTCGGCTGTATGGAGTTGTCGATTTTCACGGCAATGGTGTTGACTCCGTTCCCGTTGAGCAGCGGGGTTGCGTCGATGCTGAATGAAGCGTAGCCGTAGGGACGTCCGCCGGCATATTGTCCGTTGATGTAGACTGATGAGTTCATGTAGGCGCCGTCAAAATCGATGTAGATGTTTTTGCCGGCATAGCTTTGCGGAATGGTAAAGGTCTTGCGATACCAGCCTATGCCTCCCGGCAGTGCGCCGCCGCCGGTGCCGGCGGGGTTGTCTTTGCTGAAATCGCCTTCGATGGCCCAGTCGTGGGGCAGTGAGAGCGCGCGCCATCCGGTGTCATTGAAGTCGGGAGTCTCGGCGCCGTTGATGTCGCCGAGATTGAAACGCCAGCCGTCATTGAAGTCTACGCCTCGCTTTTGGTTGAAGTCAGCGCTGACACAGCGGGCGGAAGATGGTTCGGTCGCGGCCGATGCGATTGAGGGTAAAAAGGCTGATAGGGCCAAGGTGCATAAAATTTTCTTCATGATAGTGATTTGGGTTTGTCGTTAGGTGGTTAGTCAGAGAGTGTTTGAATTTAACTCTCTCAAAACTTAAGTATAAGCGAATTGAAATTAAATTCAAATACTCGTTAAATTACGTGCAGTTTCTTATGTAATGGCAAATTTAATAAAAAAAGATAAAAAATGCAATTGAAAATTTGGACAATTGAAAACAAAGTTGTAACTTTGCACTCGCAATGGGGAACAGACAACAGCGGTTGTGCTTAAACATTGCAGGAGTTTGAGGCATAAAAGCCAATGACTCCGGAAAATATCAATGGAGAGATGGCAGAGTGGTCGATTGCGGCGGTCTTGAAAACCGTTGAGGGTCACACCTCCGGGGGTTCGAATCCCTCTCTCTCCGCCAAGTATTTTATTAAACACCTGAGTATCGCTGATACTCAGGTGTTTAGCTTTTCGCCCTATCGCTAAAAACAGATACGATTCAGAAGGCATGTTCGCCCTTTGGCTTAAAAATACGAGTGCAAAATGAAGTATTCGCCGGAGCTTGCGGAGGCAAATGCCATTCTGTGTCTGGAGATTTTTACCTCGGGCGAGCCTCGGTGAGCTAAAGGTTCAGCCAAAAGGCAAAAGTCATCGACCTTTGGTCGCTTTGCCGTAGGGCAAAGAATAGCCCTGCTCCGCACGTTTATAAATCCGAGCAAGCAAGGCTACCTATGTTGATATGACTGCAATAAATTGGAGCTAAGTTTGCCGCAAGCGGCGAGCTGAAGGTTACGCGCCGGTGAAAACGAGTGATTGAATATTCTTTGCTTTGGCAAAGCGCTAAAGCGATTAGGCTCTGAAAACTCACTGAAAATGACTAATTTTGGGTCAATGTAAATATCCGGTTGTTAAAATATCTGCAAATATAGTTAACTTTA
>CAMWIJ010000110.1 GCA_947174275.1 uncultured Muribaculaceae bacterium | reverse complement strand
TTTTAAACTACACATAAATACCCCTCCTTTCTCGGGGCGGCCGACCCCCCGGGGGCGCCTCCCCCCCCCGGGCCGGCGGGGGGTGTGACGCCGCGACCCGTCTCCCGCTCTATCATCTGCCGGTAGCGTCGGAATGTCACCGTGTCGACCGGCAGCGTCATCCCTTTGGCCGGCACCACGAGCGGCCCGAAGTCGCGTATCGTCCAGTTGTCGATCGTGTCGCTCAGGTCGGCCATATACCCCCGTCGCCGCTCGGCGCGGAGCGCGTCGTCGTCGGGATAGAGGCGCCCGAACTCCTCCGGCGTCGCATAGCGCCGCAGCGTGTCGCCGTTGACCGTGTAGACGAAGCCCCTTATCGCCACAGTGTCGCCCGGCACGGCGATGCAGCGCTTGATGTAGTAGGTGCGCACATTCATTGCGATGGTGTCCCACGAACCTTGATGCACGAAGTTGAACACCAGCACGTCGCCTCGCCTGAAGCGGCGCCATCGGGGCATGCGCCATATCTCCACGCTGTCGCCGCGTGCCGCCCCCGCGATGTCAAACAGCCTCGCGCCCGTCGACAGCTTGTCCACCACCACCGTGTCGCCCGGCTTTATCACGGGCTGCATCGAGTCGGATGGGATGGTAAACGACGCGTAGACAAACAGCAGACAGAACAGCCACAACAGGAAAAGGCAGCTCGCGGCAAACGCAAGGTTTACCACGGCGGCCTTCACTACTGAAACTATTCGGGTCCGGGTCACGTTAAGCTTAATCAGGAAATGTTCTATTAATTATTAGGCTTAGTTAATGATACCTTTGTATGTTATACATACATTGTCTTCCCCTGTTTCATAAATACCAATCAAATTATCATTGTCATCAAAAGCAATATGACGCACTTCATGATTAATAATGATGGTATACATTTTGCGAGTGGCAGGAATAAGGACGTCTATTTTACAACCAGTCAGTCCATTATCAGTTGGTCTTAAGATATAAAAACGCCCTTTGTGTTCAACAACTTCTATTACATGATTCTGTCGTAGAGCTCCCGGAGTTCCATCAATAACAGACGACTTACCTATACTGAATAATGGCGTAAGACTTGCATCATTATAATTAAGTACTGTTATGTACTCCTTTTCGCAGTAGGCCACTACAACAAATTCCTGGTTGGCGTCATACTTAAAATCATCTAAAGGATAACCTGTAATACGTGAACCTTCAACAGTGAGTTCAGTCATATAGGTTGCAGAAGGGGCCGATCCATCCATCGCCGTAACTTCAAGACGTCCTTTCTTCATATCATTTATTTTAGTAATATATGGACGATTGGCAACCTTCGTTATGTTTCCGATAGGTAGAGCTAATCCCTCACCGTCAGCCGGAAGATCTGCTATGAAATTCCGTTCTGCTATTGAATCTCCTATTATGACAGTATACAATTTCTGCTTGGCCATGTCATATAATATAATCTCATCTGAATCATCCGAAGATCCATACATAGGCGCTATCCACTCATTTTCGCCACCTCCCCTTGATCCATACGAATAACGATATCGAAACGATGGATAGTCATATACACTGACAAATCCGCTGTCACCCAAGTTGTATGTTATAGCCTTATTCCCCATGATTTGTATTTTCCAAATATTGGATATTGGGCCTCCCATAATACATGAGTCGGTGGCTTCAAGAACGATAGGATTCGATTGTATATCCACTGATGATTGGTCTTTCTTACCACAAGACCACATAATTGCACAAAGTGCCATCAGGAATATGAACTGATAAGATTGTTTAATCATGAGATATGTCTTGTTATACCGGTACGGTAATGAGCAACTATATAAAACAGTGCTCATTACAGATACCGATAATTGTTAGATGTCGTTAAAAGCAGGGATAATTAGGGTCTGGTTTCAAAGGTCTCCAGACCTTTTCGCAATCATAGGCGCCACCCGGCTCATTAAGAAAGAGTCGGAATCCATTCTTGTAGGAGCTATCCTCGTCATCATTGGCGAGGGCCTCGGCGTTTTCGAGCTGGAGGTCTGAAAGACCTTCAGCGGGAGTTGCGGTGGCATTGCCGAAATAGGCACCGACTCCCATCAGGGCCGCGATTGCGGCCGGAACAAACATTTTTTTGTTCATAGCAGGTTGTTTTAGGTTTAACTTAGACTACTGAAACTATTCGGGTCATGCGATGATATCTCTTTGTATGCCAAAATATATCAGTTGTTTATCTGTAAAGCGACAGCAGAACTATGGCTTCATTCCTGCATCTCCCCAAAAGACTATTTGCGGAAAGAATATAGATTATCATCTGTCGCAGATACAAGAAAAACGATTGACTTTATCTGATCTATGGCTGTTGTCTGCGCTATTACAGGAAGTTTTATTTTTTTTATAGGGTTACCGTCAAAATCATATATCTCTATTGAACTATGACCGTCATATGTATCAAGATTTACATCATTTTGTGTCAAAGCCCACAATTTATCTCCGTCAATTTTTACATCGGTATAATAAATATGATTAGACATGCTATTGCCGACCAAAACTTTTATATCATCCAATTTTCCACTCGTAATTCTGCCTATAAGTAATTTATTCTGATTAGTAAATGCAAGAGCAAAACGTCCGGTTGCCTTATCATAATCCCACACGAAGTTATCGACTATAGACTCACCGTGTAAATTTATATTAGGAATTACAAGTGAATCCGTATCTACGCCTATATGCAAATCACGGATTTTAAGACGAAGTCCATCGGAACGAAAATCGACATATCCCACAATCGGGAAGCCAACATCGTGAATATCGCTAACAATAAAATGGCCGGTATTACCAGATTCCATTACTACATTTTTGGCAATACGATACCACTTCATTTGTCTGTTATCAACAATCAGTAATTCATTGGTATCATTAATAGATGAAATTGCCACATTCATATATTCACCGGGTCCATCTCCCTTTGGAAAAATTGAATCAGGGACAGATAGGTTTTCCAAATTCAATGTGTAGACCCACATAGGTGTTCCCTCAGTCTGAATTTTTATTATGCTATCAGCTGACAGGATCTGTGACACATGGGCAATAAGTGGAATTTCCAATGTGTCAACTGCTATCTCCACTACCTCAGAAAAATCCGAGGACTTTTCATACTGTATGTATTGCTTGTGCCCTGAAGGGGAGCAAGCAATACATATAGTAAGGCAGATTACAATGATATTAAGTAACCGCATTTTCTGGCAATTTTAATTGCACAGGCCTTTAGGGTTATAACCCTCACGAAGTACGCCACAGCAATCGTAAAATGATTGTTTTACTCTAAACAGGCCCGAAAGGGACCATTGTTTAAATCCTCCGGTAAAGACATCACATGGTGTCTCCGTATCATCGGCGAGAGCCTCGGCGTTTTCGAGCTGAAGGTCTGAAAGACCTTCAGCGGGAGTAGCGGTGGCATTGCCGAGATAGCCACCGACTCCCATCAGGGCCGCGATTGCGGCCGGAACAAACATTTTTTTGTTCATAGCAGGTTGTTTTTGTTCCACTTAGGTTTGCTATCACTATATCGCATTAAGATTCAGGTCATAGAGGTCGATGTTGAAGAGCTGGCGTCCATCGCGCCAGATGAATATCTGCTCTTCGCGGCCTTTGGTGAGATTGCGGAGCCACAGCACCGCGCCCTTCGGTGCCTCGAAATCGATGGAGAAGCCGGTCGACATCCTGCGCCCCGCCGATTTCCACCCCTCGGGCCCCGAGAAATACAGCAGCTCATACTCCTGCGCCGGAACAACGAAATTGTCGTCGTTGTGCGGTAGAAGAAACAGCGCGGCCACATCGTCGGGCGAGTCGATATGCAGGATGCAGCCCTCGTCCTGCGGCTTTAGTTCCAGACTGTAGTCGGGCTGCAATATGCGGGTATAGCGCTCCCTGGCGGCATCGTCGCCCACGACCGACAGCGGCAGGCAGTCGAGCCCAAGAGTGTCGCGGCACGCCAGCAGCATCGATATCTCGGCGCCGTACTTTCCCTTGCATACAGTGTCAACATAGACACGCAGATAGCGCCCCGTAAGCGGGTTGTCGTGATTGATGCGGCGGTAGCGGGGGGCCGGCGGAGTATCTATCACATCGAGGGCGGTCCATGGGCCGCGGGCCGTGGGTGCCGACTGCACATGTACTCCTACAACCGAGCTAAAACGACTCTTCTGATGGTATCCGGGAGTAAACTTGCGTGTCAGCGTCACCTTCTCGTAGCTGCCCTTGTCGGGCACGAAACTATGCAGTGAGCCGTCGTGCCGCAGCATGAACGGATAGCCGCATATCTCCCCATCGGCCATCACTGGGGCATAGATAAGGTTTGGCTCCATGTCTGTGAACACCGCTCTGTCGCCTTTCAGCGAGGCGATGTCGACAGGCTGGAAACGCTGCCCGGCAAACACGCCGAGATACACGGCATTCTCCTCCGAAGCCTTCGCCCGGGGCCATATCGCCACCTCCGCGCGGTTGTGACCGAAATATTCAGCCGTCACATCCTTGAGCCACGGATTGAGCAGCATCGGTGGCACGCCTACAGCCTTGCGGTAGCGGGCAAGACGGTCAAGGTCCGGAGCGAACGTCGAGCGGTAGATCTTGCCCTTGCGACGGCGGTCGTAATAGAGGCTGTCGCGTGTGGGAGGATAATTTTCGTTGTCAAACATACGCATCCGGCGGTCCATGTTGTCCCACACCACGTTCCACTGATGCGCCCCGCCGTTGTCGGGCGACAGCAGCATCCTGTCAACGGCCACCGGCACACCCATCGAGCGCATGGCATACAGCACCCTGTCGCAGTCCTCGCGGCAGTAGCCTATCGGCGCTTCGAGCAGGCCGAGCGCCGAGCGGTGGGGCGTCGACAGACGGTCGTTGTAGTGACACAGTCCCATCCTGTCGACGATGATGCGCGCCGCCTCCACCGAGTTGCCGCAGCGTGCGAGGGTGTCCTCAAGCTCCGCCAACCATTCGCGGTAAGGCTTGCGCCAGCGTGTCTGCGGCTCATCGCCTACGCGGTAGGGGAGCAGCATCTCGCACATCAGATCCTGC
This sequence comes from uncultured Muribaculaceae bacterium, assembly GCA_947174275.1. Lineage (GTDB taxonomy): Bacteria > Bacteroidota > Bacteroidia > Bacteroidales > Muribaculaceae > JAGBWK01. Next base: position 513 of record CAMWIJ010000110.1, on the reverse strand, counting down.
GGGAGCTCGCGGTTCCACTGTCTTCCCTTCCACAACCGCCACGCATCGTCGATATTATCGGCAAGGTAATCGGCGGTGACAGTGGCGGCATCCTTTGTCACCGACAGCGGCATAGCCGCATAGCGTCGGCCACGGGCCAGTTGCGCAGAGTCAAACTGCCATTTATATATCCCGGGCAACTCGCGATACAGCGCCTCCACCGAGTCCATGCCCGCCCCTGTACGGGCTACGCGCCCCCAAGTGGCCGCTACGGCATACTGCGCCAACTCGCGGCGTCCGTCGTCGTAGCGGTCGAGCACAGCCTGAAGCTCACCGGCATTGTCGCCCGCCTGAATTAATGTCTGTTCAATTACATTATTTATATCATCAATATGATTGCAAGCAGAAATAATTCCTGCTATTATGCTTGCAATTATTTTTATATATCTGGAATGCAGCAAAATATTTATAGATATAGCAATTCTAATTGAGATATTAGTCTATTGGATGAAGTGAATTGATGACGCTTTTTGC
>CAMWIJ010000109.1 GCA_947174275.1 uncultured Muribaculaceae bacterium | reverse complement strand
TGAAACACCCTCAATGCAAAGCCGGGAATTATTATATTGCCATGTACTGCATTTCGGCTTGAACCATAAATATGAACTTACTAATTTTTTTGAAAAAAATTTTTTCAAGGGGTTGAGTTTTGCCACGGTTGTGTGTCTTTATAGTGTATGACGAACAGAAATGACATAGAACAGCTTTTCAAAGCACATTATGCGCAGATGTACCGGTTGGCCGTGGCACTTCTGCATGACGATGACCTTGCGCGCGACATCGTCCATGATGTATTCGTATCATTGCTCGACTCACCACATGGCATGCATGTTTCCGGAGGCTATCTGCTGAAGGCGGTCAGAAACCGCAGTCTCAACCATATCAGGGATTGCGAGAGACATCAGCGCATCGCCAACCGCTATTTCCTCGATAATGAGGAATATGATGCAGAAATGTGGCCCGACGATGAAACCGTGGCGCGAATATACAGACTTATACGCGAGGAGATAACCCCACAGGCAAAACGCGTGATGGAACTGCGCTTTGCCGACGGACTCCCGTTTGCCGGTATTTCTGCTGCGATGGGTATAAGCGAGACTGCTGTGTATCGTCATTTGAGTCAAGCACTTAAAATCATCCGTAAAAAACTCAATGAAAATGGATAAGTACGAACTTGTGCTCGATGTTGTCGAGCACCCTGAAAGATACACCGCTGAGCAACTGGCGGAAATCATGTCAGACTCCGAATGCCGGGAAATCTATAATCTTCTATGCAAGACTGACTCAGCGGTTGAGGCTCATAAAGAGGTCGATGTTGAGACTGAGTGGGAACGCTTCGCCGTTGAACGCGGCCAACGTCAGCGTCGCCGCATCCGTTGGTTCTCAGGCCGCGCGGCATCAATCGCGGCCATAGTGTGCTCGTCGATAGTAGCTCTCGCTTCGGGCATAGCTGTCACGGTGAAATTGACTGAACCGGCATCGGAGCGCGAGCAGCAGCCGGCGCCGGCGCCCGTGGCCTCCGTTCCGGCCGTCACTCTCACGGAGAGAGCGTCAGCCCCGGCCGATACAATAATGGAATTCAACGACGCGGTGATGTTTGAGGATGAAACGTTTGAGTCGATAATGCATCATATAGCCGTCATCTATGGCGTTGATGTGAAATTCAACAACGGAGATGCCGGCTCTCTGCATCTCTATTACCGACTCGACCCCACTCTGTCGCTTGACGAAGTGGTGGCACAGCTCAACACATTCGGACAGATAAATATTTCCTGCGAGGGTAATACGTTGATAATCGACTGATCATGAAAGCAATCCTTACCATCATGTTGGCTGCGATGACATTTATCACGGCCGGAGCCTACAAGTATTCATATACGTTTGACAACATTCCGGTGTCGGAGGCTATAGTAAAAATAAGCAAAGGGAATCCCGAAGTCAACATTTCATTTATCTACAAAGAGCTCGACCGCTACCTTACGCATGCAAGCGTACGCACTGACGACGCTTTTGACGCCCTGCGCAGTGTGATTGGCATACATCCCATATCAATAATCCGCCGGGGCGACAATTACTATATCGAGGCTATGCAGCGTGGCGATTACACTCTGCGCGGGCGTGTGGTCGACACTGACGCCGAGCCGCTGGCCGCTGCAGTGGTGTATATCGTTTCGGCCGACGGGCTGAGGCAAATCACCTATGGATTTACCGATGGCAACGGCTGTTTCGAGATACCTTGCGACAGCAAGGACGTGACACTGCGTACGTCGTATCTCGGATACGAGGACTTTGCAATGTCTGTTCCTCATTCCGGCAACTGCGGTGTAATCACACTTAATCCCAGGGTTGTGGCTCTGAGAGAAGTGACTGTGAAATCGGGCCGTCCGGTGACGGCAATCAAAGGCGATGCGTTGGTGACCACCGTAGAGGGGACGCAGCTCGAGCACGCCGGCACTGCTGAAGATGTCCTTGCACAGGTGCCTATGGTGCTTGCGCGTGACGGCAACGTGGAGGTATTCGGCAAAGGGTCACCGTCAATCTACGTAAACGGTCGTCAGATAATGGACATGACAGAGCTGTCTATGATTAGCTCATCAGATATAAAGCGGGTGGAAGTGGTGACGAATCCCGGCGCAAGATATGACGGCTCTGTAAAATCAGTGATACGTATTTTCACGCGACGCCCGCAAGGAGAGGGTTTCAGCGGCACGCTGCGGGCAACAGGCATAATGCGCGATTACGGCCAGAGCGTCAACAACGCTAGGTTCAAATACCGCACCGGCGGACTTGAGGTATTTGCCAATCTTGCCGGAGGCGTCGGGAAATTTGACGGCAAGCAGGACATGGAAATGCTCACCAATACCACCATACGCTGGGATCAGTCGCTTGACCGTAACGGCACGCTGCACCTGTTTGATTGCCTCGGACAGGCCGGCTTCTCTTATCTTTTAAATGACAATCACTCAATCGGCGCTCATTACAATCAGCATTACACCAACTCCAAGTCCGACTATTTCGGCTTGACCACCGTGCACGCCGACGAAGAGTTCTATGACAGGCTGCAACTCAACAGCGTCGACCGATCCAGAACACTCCCTTCACACTATACCAATCTCTACTACACGGGCAAGGTAGGAGAACTTAGCATTGATTTCAACGCCGACTATATGTGGCGCAAGATTACCAATCCCGTAACGGAAACCGAACTCAGCGCTATGCACGAGAGCTCGGAGATTAGTTCATGCGGAGTGAGCCGAAGCCGAATGTTTGCCGAAAAACTTATTCTCAACTATCCTGTGTGGAAAGGAAAGGTCGAGGTAGGCGAGGAATACACATCGTCACGCTTTTCGTCAGACTATATCACAGATGCAGAAATAGTAAACAATGCCGATTCGCGTGTGAATGAAAACAATATCGCCGCTTTTCTGGAACTGCGTCAGTCAATCGGCCGTTTCAACATCGTGGCCGGACTCCGTTATGAGCATGTCAAGTTTGACTACCTTGAAAACGGAACCAGGCAATCAGAGCAGAGCAAGACCTACAACAATCTGTTCCCCTCGTTGTCATTTGCCACAACAGCCGGCAACGTGCAGCTGTCGCTCAACTACTCCCACAAGACGCAGCGTCCGAGTTATTCCGATCTTGACGGCTCCATCGGCTATATCAACCGTTTTACCCTTGACAGCGGTAATCCTTACCTCAAACCGGAAAAAATCCATTCGGTGGAACTGACAGGCGCATGGAGGCAATTCTTCGCACAGTTGTCATACATCTGCAAGAAGGATCCGGTAATGAGGACATCGCGCCCCTACAGCCAGAGCGGTGAAATCAAGCTTCTCACTATGGAGAACTTCCCTGAAATACAATCCCTCCGCGCCTTCGTCGGCAGCAGTTTCAAGATTGGAGTGTGGGAACCGAGGGTCAATCTGGGCATTACCAAGCAATGGCTTTCAATGGATTACATGGGGAAGAAAAAAAGGCTTGACAATCCTGTCGGACTCGTTCAGTGGCAGAATGCCATTCATATTCCCGGCGACCTATGGCTCAACGTCGATCTCCAGTGGATGAGTGCCGGAAATGAAAAGAATTCATATCAAGGCCATTCCTCATTTATTGACGCAAGGCTCTATAAAGCGTTCTTCAACAACAGTTTCAGCATCTCAGCCGAGGCCAACGACATATTCAATACCCGTAACTACGGAGTGACGATGATGAGCGGCGACGTGACGCTGTATCAATGCTCCCGCTCGTTAAGCCGTTCGTTTGTGTTGACCCTCCAGTACACCTTCAATTCAAGCCGCGACCGCTACAAAGGCAAAGGCGCCGGCACCAACGAAAAGAACCGTTTCTGATAAGGTTGACCTAAATAAAGTTACGCTATATATAAAGATAAGACCTGGACGGGCGGTCTGTGGTTCCGACCACAATACTCCCGTTCCGGTCTTATCTCTATAATGTTGGCAGTTGGTTTATGAGCCTCGTCACTGTAGACTCCGGGCTCAGGTCAGTCACAGACCTCGAGTCTCGTGCTCTTTTTAATAGCCCCTAAATAAATATTATAAGAACCATAAAGATTACTATTAATAAAATTCTTGCAAGTTGGGCGTAACACTTTTGCCGGACACAGAAATAGGTAATAAGTGCAGTGAATACGGCCAGAAATATCCCTCCGACAATCAATAGCCATTGGGCGTAATAACCGAAAAATGCCCTGATTGTGAAGACGATGGCGATAGGGATAAGAAGCAGCGAAATTGTTCCCGCACTCGGATTCTTGATAGTCTTCATTTTCTGTTCCATAATCATCACATTTTAAGTAAATTTAAAACCAATTTTTCCCGTTTTTGTTTAATATACTCGGTTCATACAAAGATCATACTCACTTCGGATTGAACATAGCTCAGCATAGTTTGCTAAAAGTTCTATATCGGTGAATTCAACAGCTGCACCTGCTGTGGTAATGTCTAAAAATGCATCTACTCCTATGCTGAGACCTGATAACGAAAGTTTAAAAGCGGCCATAGCTCTACAACCTTCCTCATGGCTCCTTGATGCATTATTATCTAATTGGATAATATATTTCATAAATGGGCGAGTTGTCCTATCGATATAAACTGCCATAGCAACGTATAGTTTTACTTTTTTTATCATAAATAAATAGTATTAATGAATAAAGTGTTTTTATTATAACATTTTTTTTTAAATTAGTTTGATTTAACGTATAGATTTGAACATGCAGAAATTGCTCATGCAATCAATATACGGATTCAGTATAGTGTATGCGAACAAGGTGTGTGATACAATGCGGGTTAAATAGAGGTGTTGCAAAAGTCAAAATATATGAACTAATTTTTCAACACTTCAGCTCCCGAATGGGATAATAATAACACAAAAGGGTTGCAAAACAGAACCTTCCGCGGCTAAAAATCACGGCTACTACGCAAATTGCTCTGATAGTCAGTATGATAGTAGGAAGGCATTGCAAAACTATAATTAACTGTCAGAATGGAAAACCCAGACTCGGATGCCCCCCTGAGCCAAGGTCGGTTTGACCCCTGAAAATATTTTATTTTTGACCCCTAAAGAGATTGGCCGACGGGGTCAGTTTTATTTTGGTTTATCTGCTTTTAAGAGCTTTTAGCTTACGGACGCTTTCACCGGTAAGAGTGATTCGGCGGGCGGTGTGGACAATACGGTCGAGTATGGCATCTGCCACTGTCGAGTCACCGATCGCATCGTACCAGTCCAGTTCTGGGAGCTGAGATGTGACGATGATTGACTTGCGTCCGTGGCGGTCTTCGATGATTTCCGTCAGGTGGGCGCGTTCCTTGACATCGAGTGGAACAAGGGAAAAGGTCATCGAGGATCAGGAGTTGAGCTTTTTCAAGTTTTTTCAACTCAGCCTCGATTGTTCCCTTGTTTTTGGCGATTTTCAGGGTGCCCATGAGTTTGGAGGCGTTTGCATAAAGAACGCGCATGCCGGCCTTGCAGGCCTCGTAGCCCAGAGCTGTCGCCAGATAGCTTTTCCCTGTGCCGGCACATCCGGTGATGAACAGGTTGTCACGGATAAAGCTATACACACGTAACGGATTGTTTTTGTGGCTGCGCCGTTGCTCGACATTTAACATGTTGTATTTGACATACGGCGTCATGCAGTTGCAGAACATAATGAAAAGGAGGGTGTTTCT
>CAMWIJ010000108.1 GCA_947174275.1 uncultured Muribaculaceae bacterium | reverse complement strand
ACTATGCCCACGGTCGATGCTACACATGCTGGAGCATCGACCGTGGGTTGTTTTTTAAAAGGCTATTGCTACATAGTCTTGCATTTTCAGTCGTTCTTATATAATGCGTACATGTCCGAAATCCACTCTTTCATGGTCTTGCGAAGTGATACAGGACTGACAACTTCTATCATTGGTCCCGCATGAAGCAACTTCATGATAAAATCATAAGTTGGAGAAAGATATAGCTCAAAGTCAGCATATTCATCATAGTCCTCAATAAGTCGCTGGCTATGATGTAGCGGCAGTGATTTCAGATAATGTTTATGGTCTTCGTGGGCTCGAACAACTATTTTCTCCGGTCTGACATCGTAGCCGATTACAATACCGTATGCAGTCGAAAAATATTCCGCCGCATCAAAGTTTTTGGGGAGCTTATAAGTCTGCTCTATAGTCTCGGCGGTTTCCACACGGTCAAGGCCATAGAGTCTTATATCATCATAGTAGAGATTATGCGCCAGCACATACCAACGGTTCTCAAACAGCTTTACACAATAAGGCTCGATGAGAAAAGTGTAGCCATGTGATTTTTTGAAGGGGTGATATGTTATATTGACGACTCTATTCTCTTTCATCGCTTCCAGAATAGTGGTCAGATGATCACGCCCCGAAGGAATTTCGTCAACCAATATACGCCCCTTTAATGACAGATTCTCTCCTATGATATTTCCGACGGCAAATGAGTCAAGCATCCACTTTTTGAGCTTGTCTTCGTCAATATCCTCCGGATTGGAGATATAATAAAGATAGCCACCAACCTTCTGGCAATCAATCATAATCCCAAACTGCTCATAGATTGCGTCACGCCAACGGTTGAACGTGGCACGATGAAGCTCGTTTCCGTCACTGAAATCTTTGTTTCGCGACCAGCGGTCAGAAAGGTCCTTGTGAGAAATCTTTCCGGCACGGCGGATTGTATCAATCAGCCAGGTGTATTTTTGCAGTTGGTTCATATTGGTTATGTTTTACACCGCAAAGATAATTAAATCCTGTCGCATTTTGCGATACAGGATTTGTTTTCTACTTTGAGGCCTTGAAATTAAAGATCGGACGGATGACTGTGTCTATGTTGACGGTGTCACCGATGTTAGCAATGATTTCTTCCGCCGGTTTATAGACCATCGGTGACTCATCACGGGTGAAATCGTTGACTGACTCGGAATAGATACCCTTCATGGAAGCCTCGAAGTCTTCCATCGTGATTTTTTCGTATGCCTGAGTGCGGCTTAACACACGCCCGGCTCCGTGGGGTGCCGAGCAGTTCCAGTCGGGATTACCCTTGCCGGTGCAAAGCAGCGAGCCGTCACGCATATTCAGCGGGATAATGCAACGCTCGCCCTCGGCTGCCGAAATAGAGCCTTTGCGGATAATGTTGTCATCGCTTATATAATTGTGGATCGACTCAAACTCTTCATGGACTGTCACGTCGGGGAAAAAGCGCATGAGCAGCAGTGAAATAAGTTTGCGGTTGAGCACTGCCCATCGCTGACAAAGGCGCATGTCGTGAAGGTAATGCTCGCGCGCTTCTCCCTCCACATAGCACAGGGCAGCGGGAAGAGCCGGCTCTGCGTTCTGATGCTCCTTACGCATCTTCTTTATGACGCTCTGCAATTCCGAGCGACGACCTGCCGCCTTGTATTCCTCAATGGTGCGTTTGATTGTTTCCTCAAACTCGTCGGCTCCGTCGGTAAGGTGCTTCACGGCTTTTGCCTGATAGATGTCGGCCACCTGCTTGCCAAGGTTGCGGGAGCCGGTATGGATCACAAGGTAAACATTATCGTCATCATCCTTATCAAGTTCGATGAAATGGTTGCCACCGCCGAGCGATCCGATTGACTTATTGATACGTCCGGAGTCTTTAATCTCACGGTAACAGTAAAGTTTCGTGACAAGTTGCTTTGCCTCACGGTAAATTTCCATCTCCTCGCCGACAAGCGGCTTGAATCCAAAACGGTCTTCACGTACAATCATACCCGAGGGCACATTGCCTCGGATATGCTCGTGGAATGCATGATAATCTATTTCGGAGAGCTTGCCGAGATTGAGTATGCGCATACCGCAGCCGATGTCAACGCCCACTATATTGGGGATAACCTTGTCACCGAGATTGCCTGTGAACCCGATGACGCAACCGGCTCCGGCATGTACGTCAGGCATGATGCGTATCTTCTTGTCAGAAAACACGTCAATCGAAAGCAGTTCCTTGATTTGCTCCAAGGCAACATTCTCGATATTGTCAGTAAATATCTTTACGTCATGTCCTTCAATTATCTTCATATTTGGGTGTTTTTTATTATTTCGATGCAAAGTTAGATTGCAACTGCGCAATCATTTTGCGCAATAAAAAAATAAATTCCCGAAAATATTTCCGAAACGCAAATCTGAACGGATATCTATCTGTAGTGACGTGCAGCTATGTTGACACTCTCTGCGATGCGTGCGCGAAACTCAGGTGGTGCTATGACTTCGGCATGGCCACCGTAGCCGAGAATGAGACGTTCCAACTCATTGTTTATGACGACCTTTAGTGATAGCTGGATTGAACCGTCGCGAAAACGTTGTTCAACCTTCTGCGATTTATGAAACGGCTTTGACTCAACGTATGGAGCCTGCTGACGGTCAATTTTTATGACTACTCTCCGGGCCTTGTCATGTATTCCCTTGGTCACCCCGATTGTATCATCGAAGAAATGTTCAGGGTCAAAGTCAACACATTTCTTGAAAGGATTTTCCTTGTCAATAGCAACGGACTGAATACGGTCGAGAGCGAAAATATTGACCTGTGGCGCACGGTTGGTTGACTTCTCTCCGATAAGAAACCAACGATTGCGATATTCCTTCAATAAATATGGATACACGACCAATGCCTCTGACTGACGCGCCTTGAACGATTGATACTCAATAATAATAGTCTGCCGTTTGCGCACGGCATCATATATGTCACCTATAAATTTTGCTCCTTTGTAGCCCGACACATGCTCCATGTCCATAGCCGGGACTGACGCCCCGGTGTGACGCGAAATCTGCTCGTTGAGTTTGCTGATGGTGTCAATCGACGATGCCAACTGAGGGAAGCCTTGTAGCTGACGCAAAATTTCGAGAGCCGAGTTTAGTGCATCAAGCCCTTCATCGTTCAGTGGAAGATGTGTGATGCTAAAATCCGGATCCTCATACTCATAATATTTATTGTCGCGCACCACAATCGGAGCATTATAACCGAGACGATCGCTACGCATCAGCGCGAGGTCATTCTGAAACGTGCGGCGGCTAACCGGATTGCTTCGCCCTTCATATTCAGCCAAAGCATCGGTGCAGGCGTCAATCAGGTCGTTGATAGTCCATCGGCGATAATGGTTCTGAAGACATTTGTCAATGGTGGATATTCTGATAAGCGTAGCGCGATTCAGTGGCATAGGGAGAAGGAAATTTTGAATTAAAAATGGAGAATGGAGAATTATTTTAGCAAAAATACGATTTTTTATCAGGGTGCGCAAATCCATTGCGCATGCACTTTTCAATTTTGCGTCCAAAACACAACGATATGATAATTACAGGAAAATCAACATCAGCAGAAATTTTTACCGATAATATAGAAGATTCAGCTCTCGACTGGGTAACTGAACTTTGCAATCATCCGGCAATGACTGGTGTGCCAATCGTGCAAATGCCCGATGTCCACGCCGGAAACTCATGCAATGTAGGCACAGCTTATCCGATAGGAATATATGTCAATCCTGACCATGTCGGCGTTGACATTGGCTGCACCATTTCAATGCACCGTCTTTCGTGTGCAGTCAATCCCGAGGACTTTGCGTTGCTTGACCATCGCATCCGTGAGACAATCCCTACGGGTACGGAGATCTGCCCAAAGAACTCACTCAACGAAAAAGAGTTATTCCGCTTTCTGAACTCTCAATATCAGAAGGCCCGTTCAGTCGCTCCTGACCTAATCAACGAGGTCCCTCGGATAGATGCACGTTTCATCACGGACTTCTGCCGACGGATCAAACTTCAGGAAGGAATATTTTATAAAAGCCTTGGCTCACTCGGCGGCGGCAATCATTTCATTGAGTATGGCGAGGATGCCGAAACTGATGACAGTTGGCTGACTATTCACTGCGGGTCACGCAATCTTGGTGTTAAGGTAGCGAATCATTGGCGAAATATCGCGCAGAATCCCAAACGGGCCAAATACGTAGGATATCTTTGGGGCGATACCTTGCGCGGTTATCTGTCAGACATGATCATAGCTCAGGCCTACGCACTCTATAATCATCATATAATTCGTGACCGCATATTCGCTATCCTAAAAAAACTATGTAAGGCCAAATGCGCAGAGTCCGTCTTTACAACGCACAACTACATATCTGTCACTGATGATATGCCTATGTTGCGAAAGGGAGCGATCGACGCATCGGAAGGCCGAAAGGTGGCAATACCCTTCAATATGCGCGACGGAATAGCTATATGCATCGGGAAAGGAAATGACGAGTGGCTCAACACTGCTCCACACGGAGCCGGACGCATCATGAGCCGAGCTCAAGCGAAAAAACAAATTTCAGTGAACGAATTTGAAAATTCAATGAAAGGTATCTACTCATCATCTGTCTGCGCAGGCACTCTTGATGAATCTCCAATGGCATACAAACCCACAGAGGAGATACTTGAACTTATCCGGCCAACTGTCGAAGTCATTGCCATGATTAAACCTAAACTGAATATTAAAGACAACGGAGAATGAAGAAATACATACAAATCACAGCAGGCCGTGGCCCGGTAGAGTGTGCCAGAGTCGTTACGCTCGTGGCGCGTGAACTGCTCAAAATAATCCCGCCATTGCAACTCACGGATTGCGAACCTCACAATCAAGTTGATGGTTGCTTCATGTCAATAACATTCGCCACAGAAGATGTAATCCCTCCGTCTATTATAAAGGGTTGGCAGGGTACAGTGCTTTGGCGGTCAACCAAGAATCCATATAGACCGGGACACAAGCGCAGCAACTGGTTTGTCGGCATCAACTTCTTCGATGAGGTTGAACTGCCACAGATTGAAGAATCCGACATCATATATGAGACGTGCCGTTCGGGAGGCAAGGGTGGTCAGAATGTCAACAAAGTAGAAACTTCGGTCCGTGCAGTCCATATTCCCACCGGATTATCCGTAAAATGCTCTGACGAACGTTCACAGTCTCAGAACAAAACGCTTGCTCGCGAAAGGCTATTGCTAAAACTCCGTCAGCAAAACGACAAAGTCGTTGCCGAATCGAGGTCGCGACAATGGAGCAATCACGACAATCTCGAACGAGGCAATCCCGTCAAAAAATTCTCAGGGCCGCTATAGCTTATTTTGGACATTCTCAATTTTATTTCGTCGGCATAGAAATCTCGTGATTTTTCAATATCTTTGTAATCGGATATTTGACTTAACAAAACGGTGGTAAGTCAAATATCCGAGATATTTTACTAATCATGATGACGTTTCTCCTCTTAGAGGCAAGTGCACCGCACACTTTTATCGCATGACAAAAGACGATTACATAAATGATGTAATGATGAGATAAAACGCAACCATAACGGCAACAATTAAATGAAGTTCATATGGCTTATTATACTGTTTACTGGCCTCATGACTGGTTGGACGAACTAAGAAAATCAGATGACAACGGGCCTATAAAAGTAGTGT
>CAMWIJ010000107.1 GCA_947174275.1 uncultured Muribaculaceae bacterium | reverse complement strand
CGTCACGAGAGCCTCGTTGAACAGGGCGAGGAGGTTGACATGCCCACGGCCTACGGCCACTTCCGACTCATCCCGTTCCGCCAGATAGCCAACGGCCTCGAACACATAGCTCTCATCAAAGGCGACGTGGCCGACAAAACGCTCGGCCCGGTGCTTCTGCGCGTTCACTCGTCGTGCGCCACCGGCGACATCTTCGCTTCCCAGCGCTGCGACTGCGGCGAGCAACTCCATAAAGCCATGCAGATGGTCGACAAAGAGGGACGCGGCATCATCCTCTATCTCAGCCAGGAAGGACGTGGCATCGGCCTCATGGACAAGATTAAGGCCTACAAACTTCAAGAGGAGGGTCTCGACACCGTCGACGCAAATCTTCACCTCGGCCACCGAGTCGACGAGCGCGACTACGGCGTAGGTGCACAGATTCTCTCGCGCCTCGGCGTCGAGGAGATGCGTCTTATCACCAACAACCCCGTGAAGCGAACCGGCCTCGAAGCTTTTGGCCTCAAAGTGGTAGAGAACGTGCCTATCGAAACCACTCCCACCCCCTACAACTTCCGCTATCTCCAAACCAAGCGCTCACGCATGGGCCACCACCTCGACCACCTCTCATGATAACGTTGAACGCCTGAGCCTGCGCGCTCCAACAATAGGCGTATAAACACCGCACATACCACATTATGAAGCGAGGCTGTGTCGTAATAATGCTTACGGTGCAGCCTCCTTTGTTTTTATCGCAACACCCGACAGATACAGACCACCACTCTTATCTATAACCACATTTATTTCTATGATAAAGCAACAAATCGTTATAGCCTTGATGACGGTAGCAAGCTGCTGCCAGGCTTGCAACGCCGGCACTTTAGAAGCGTCCGACAGCATACCTACAATCCCTCCGGTCGAGTTCGCGCAACAGACCGTCGCCGACACTACGGCGGTGATTATTGATGTCAGGACTCCTGAGGAGTACGCTGCCGGTCACATTGACAACGCCACACTGATTGATGTCAAAGATACCGAAAACTTTGACATGACGATTGCACTGTTGCCCTCGGATAAGACCTACTATGTCTATTGCCGAAGCGGCCGCCGCAGCATGTCGGCCGCTGAGAAGATGAAAAAAGCCGGACTGAAAGTCATAGACATGAACGGCGGCATAATAGCCTGGGAAAAAGCAGATCTACCGGTAGTAAAGAATCGAAAGTAAGTCACGCTTTTTCTTATCAATGCCGGGCAGAAGAATCAATCAACCCATGAAAACCAAGATACTGTATATCATGAAAGAATGGTTCAATCAATCGGAGACGATTTCTGATTGATATTAATGAAGAAAGCCGTCTTTCCGATCCCATCAAGGCATTTGCCGAAACCATCAACCAAAACTCAAACGACATATTGATGATAGCAACATAAACACAAAATAGAGTGAGAATTAATTCCCACTCACTGACCGTCAGGGCATTTATACTGTCATATCGGAGCAACGCGACATGACAAGCACCAAAACAGAGGCTATAACATATGACAGTAGCCCTAATCAGTTACCATCGGCAGCTCACGAGGCTGTGTCGTAATTCAGTTTTGCGGCAAAATCCCCTCGTTTTGATGACAGATTTCGTATACAGTGCAATAATTCCAGAACGATGGGAAAGGAAACTATTTTTCGTGCAGGACGCAGACACAAAGAAATGGGGTGCGTTGTCGGTCAGCTATCCCTTTCTACGCATAAAGCCATATAAGGGTTGTTTACCCTTGCTTGAGACTCTTATGCCCCAGATTGCCGATGAGATATATGAGGATGAGTTGATGGCCGAAGATGAGACGACCACGTTCTTTATGACTCGCAGAGGAGATAAAATAGGTATCTTGACCAACTTTGGCTATTCAGACATCATATTTGATCGATACGAAACTGAAAATACAACTTACGCATTCAGATTAATCCGAAACGACCGCAAAAAGGCTCGCCTGGCAGACTACTGGCATCCTGACGGTAAAACTTGCCAGTAAACCTTAGCCGCAGTCAAAGGGAAGCAATAGCCTACCAGCTGCCTACTTCGTATAGTCGGTGACAGAAGATACAATACTGCTTTTTAGATTCTTATTTCTCAACATTAGCTGACCATGCTACCCGCCATTCGCCATCAAATAAATGTCGTTTGCCGTTTGGACTAAACTTTCACTTTCTTAAAGCGTCTTAATTATAGAAATTGATAACTGAAACAAAAATGAGAATCAAGAATTTATTAGGTGGTATTACTATTGGGGTATGCCTCGTTGCGGTAAATATTCCGTTGACCGGCTGCGCCCAGAAATCCGATAAGCAATCATCGGAAACCGCCATAGGCGTAGACTCAGGCAAGAAGCGTGGCGAAGGACGTCCGGGAGGCCCTCAGTTAGGCACTCCCGGCGGAGGCCCGGTTATTGATAAGACCGGGGATGCGACCTTGCAGGCCATGATACAGAGTGAATTGCCATATTTCAAGCAACTGGAGTATACGGATTCCGAGACAGGAAAGTCGATGAAGTATAATCTTTATTCACCCCAGAATATTGAAGAAGGCAAGACCTATCCGCTGGTTTTGTTTATGGCAGACGCCAGTACACCCGGTACAGATGTAACGCGCCCATTGACTCAAGGATATGGGGCGCTGGTGTGGGCTACCGACCAGTGGCAAACCGAGCATCCGTGCTATGTTCTTGTGCCACAGTATTCCGGAGTAGCGGTAAATGACGCTTACGAGCATACTGATGAAGTTGATATGGTGGCACGGCTCGTACAGAAAGTCGCATCACAATACAATGTAGATACTGACAGACTCTATACAACCGGTCAGTCTATGGGTGGCATGATTTCTATGTACTATAATTCTGCTTATCCTGACTTATTTGCCGCTTCGATTTTCGTTGATTGCCACTGGGACAGTGCTACCTTCCCCGAACTCGTGAAACACAAATTCGTGTTCATCACAGCAGGCAAAGCGGGAACTTTTGACGCGCTTGAAAAAGCAGCTGACAATGCAGGTATAAAATATGAATATACCGATTTCAGCGCCAAATTACCTCAGGCAGAGCAAGACTCACTTGCCAGTGCCGTACTTGCCAAGGGCGCTCCGATAACTATAATCAACTTCACATCAAAATCAGTTCTTCCTGCCGACGGCAAAGGTAGCGAACATATGTATTCATTTGACTATGCTTATCGTCTGACACCTGTCAGAGAATGGCTTTTTAAGCAGAGCAAATAATTTTTTAGGTAAAAGACTGTTTATAGAAAGGGAGAAATAGAAATATGTCTCCCTTTACTTCTTGGCCGTAAACTCAACTATACACCTAAGATATGACGCCTTATAAATTATTCATCTCCACAATCCTCGGCGCCTCTATTGCCGGCTGTGTCACATCAGCCCAAGCTAAGGATAAAGAAGCCGACAAACTTGTTTTTGATCCGGCAGGAGCAAAACCTGCGGTCATGACTATGCCATCAGGCGAAGAGGTCAGATATACCGCCTACGAAAATATCTTTTATGTGACCAACATAGAGGATTCAGTGTATCAGACTCTCAACATCTATGTGCCTGAAACTCTCAACAGAGGGGACTCAACTCCGATATTCCTGCGTACGTACATAGGAGGGTACATGGCAACTACGGCAAAATCGCCATCCGCATCAGATGCAACCGGCAGAGCGCTGAAAGAAGGTTATGTGGTCTGCATCCCCGGCTCCAGAGGTGCCAACACTACAATAACACGAGATGGTAAGACTATCTATACAGGCATAGCTCCGAATGGGCTACTCGACCTTAAAGCCGCAATCCGTTACCTGCGCTATAATGACAATGTGATTCCGGGAAGTGCCGAACGCATTATTATTGACGGCACAAGTGCCGGCGGAGCAATGTCGGCATTGGTTGGTGCGACAGGCGACCGCCCTGAATATGATGAATATCTGCTTAAAATGGGAGCAGCCCGAACCTCTGATAAGGTTTTCGCTTCAGTATGTTATTGCCCGATAACAGACTTGAATCATGCGGATATGGAATACGAATGGTTATATGGCTGTACCAACACTGGTGTAAGGCATCTCGATGCTGAGCAGATCAAAATCTCCAACGAACTGTCGGCCGAGTGCCCATCATATATCAACTCGCTATGCCTCAAAGATGATTCAGGCAATCTTATCACCGCCGACAATTATAAAGAATATCTTAAAACATTTCTTATTGCATCTGCCCACAAGGCACTCGAAGAGGGATGTGAGATTCCGGATACAATAGGAATCGTAAGATATGCCGAAAAACCAAATTTCGGAGCTTTCCCGGCACGAGGTGGAAACGGTGACGGCAGAGGCGCCCCATCTTTTGGTCCGGCCGGGATGCGTCCTCGCTTCAACAACAATACAGATTTTGTCTCCGATATAGATCTTGATAAATATCTGAGCTATGTGGCAAGCGTGACACCCCTTAAAACCCCTCCGGCATTTGACCAGTATGGAGTATTGATCGACACTCCCACACCGGAAAACAACGTATTCGGAAACTCCGAAGGCACACCGGCAAACTTTACCGATTTCAGTTTGCGTCACCGTCTGCACGACAATAGCGTGACACTTGATAAGGATATGGTTAATCGTGTGTTCATCATGAATCCGATGAATTTTATTTTTGAAAACTCTGCATCAGTAGCTCAATACTGGTTTATCCGTCATGGAGCAAAAGATCGCGACACATCGTTCCTTGTACCGATTAATCTCGCCACGAAACTGAAAAATTCAGGATTTGACGTCAATTTCTTCCTTCCGTGGAACAGGCCTCATAGTGGTGATTATAATCTTGATGACCTTTTCGGATGGATTGAAAGCATCTCCGATAGATAAATGCCACAACACTAAAACAATACCCTATCGACCAAAAGAGGCTGTGTCACGATGCTTTGCGACACAGCCTCTTTTCATATGTGAGAGAATGATTATCTACGGCCCATGAACATTTTCACGACTTCGGGATCTCATGATGGTCTAAGAAGAGGCTTGTGGCAATGTCAAGTACAGCAATCTCAGCCATATTATCGGCAGACAACTCGAAGTCGAATATGTCGATATTTTGTCGTATATGCTCGATATGCGTTGAATTCGGGATGATGATCACATCTGATGAAAGAGCCGGATTACTATACATTGGACAAGCACTTCTCTTATTCAAGGATTTCGTATTCCTCGTCGGTTACAGGTTCAAGCCAGATGTTTTCGGTATTTTCGCCGGGGACGCTGAATGCGAGATGCGCAAACCATGAGTCTTTTGCCGCTCCGTGCCAGTGCTTTGTGTTGGCAGGGATATGGATTACTGTTCCGGGAAGTATCTCGACCGCCGGTTTTCCTTCCTCCTGATACCAGCCACGTCCGGCAACGCCGACAAGCATCTGACCGCCTTCCTTATCTGCTTTATGGATATGCCAGTTGTTGCGGCATCCCGGCTCAAATGTCACATTGGCAAACGGAATCTGAGAGTCGGTAATCTGCGCAAGATAGCTGTTGCCGATGAAATACTGCGCGTAGGCCATATTGGGCTCCCCTATCGGGAATATCATCGAACGCGCGAACGCGGCCTTTGCATCATCGCCCTTGATGTCGTCGCTCCATACCTCCTTTGCAAGACGGAATGCAGCCCACGCCTTCGGCCACCCGGCATAGAACGAAACGTGCGTCAGTATTTCGGCAATTTCGGTGCGGGTTATGCCATTCTTTTTCGCCTCCTGAAGATGATAAGTCAGCGAACTGTCGGTAATTCCCTGCGAGATAAGCGATGTGATTGTCACAAGAC
>CAMWIJ010000106.1 GCA_947174275.1 uncultured Muribaculaceae bacterium | reverse complement strand
TTGCGCAGACTGTCGATATCACTTCAGGCAAGATGGATATCCGCATGCAGCCTGCGACGAATGTGCTGAGCGATGTCATTGTCACGGCTTACGGTTCTTCTACGCGCCAGGCGTTCACCGGTACGGCTGCAGTCGTTTCTGCCGCTGAGATTGAAAAGACTCAGGTTTCAAACGTGCTCAATGCTTTGAACGGACGTACTCCGGGTCTGCAGATGTATAATGCGTCAGGACAGCCGGGCAGCAGCCCTTCGATGCGTGTGCTCGGTATATCTTCGGTCAACAGCAATGTTGACAATGAGCCCCTTATCGTGCTCGACGGTGTGCCGTTTGCAGGTGTGATTTCATCAATCAACCCCAATGATATCGAGTCTCTGACCGTATCGACCGACGCGGCTGCCAATGCTCTTTATGGTGCGCGCGGTGCCAATGGTGTGGTCTACATCACTACAAAGAAAGGTAAGGCAGGACAGCAGGCTGTTGTGACACTTGATGCAAAATGGGGTGCCAACACTCGTGCCACTCAGGATTACAACACAATCAAGAATCCGGCTCTCTATTATGAGACCTATTACAATGCGCTCAGCAACTACTACACTTCGCTCGGTCTGAGCGCAGAGCAGGCTTGCATCCGTGCGAACAATGAAATGATCAACGGCAACGGTACGGGTCTGGGTTATCAGGTCTACAACGTTCCCGAGGGTGAGCTCTTCATCGGTTTGAACGGACGCATCAATCCCAATGCGACTCTCGGCCGTTATGTCAACTATGGCGGTCAGGATTTCTATCTGTCGCCCGACAACTGGCTTGACGAGACCTACTCTTCGAGCCTGCGTCAGGAATATAACCTCTCTGTCAGCAGCGCTAACGATCGCAGCGATTTCTATGCATCGTTCGGCTATCTCAACAATGAAGGTATCATCAAGAATACGGAGTTTGAGCGCTTCACCGGACGTCTGTCGGCTAATTCGCAGGTCAAGTCATGGTTGAAAGTGGGTGCCGACATGTCATATTCTCACTATGAGAACAAGTCGATGGCGAGTGACGGTTCGACTACAGCCAATGCCAACCCTCTGGCGCAAGCTGTCGGCATGGCTCCCATCTATCCGATGTATATCCGCGACGGCAAAGGCAATATCATGACCAACAGCGCCGGAATGCTTTTCTATGACTTCGGTGACGGCGAGAATGCCGGCTTGGGTCGTCCGTCGGGCGCGGCTGCCGGTGCCAACGGTATGTCGTATGTGCGTTACAACACACGTCTCACCAAGGGTAATTCAATCAATGCTACGGGTATAATCGAAATACGTTTCCTGAAGGACTTCAAGTTCACGTCAAAGAATAATGTCTATGTCGATGAACAGCGCGGACAGTCGCTTCAGAATCCCTATCGTGGCAGTGCGGTGAGCACCGGCGGTTCGGTCTCTGTTTCTTCGAGCCGTTTCACTGAGGCTACCTATCAGCAACTTTTGAACTGGAACCATAAATTCGGCGACCATAATGTTTCGGCATTGGCCGGTCACGAGAATTCTTACAGACGCAGCTCATCTCTGGCTGCCGATCGCTCTCAGCTTTTCCTTCCCGACGTTGCCGAACTTGACAATGCCGTTGTCAAGGGTGACATGAGCTCTTCAACATCTTCTTATAACAATGAGGGCTGGATGCTGCAGGGTCAGTATGATTATTCTTCAAGATATTTTGGAAATGTATCATATCGCCGCGACGCATCTTCGCGCTTCGATCCCAAACACCGCTGGGGTAACTTCTGGTCGATCGGCGGCGCGTGGATTATCTCAAAAGAAGAATTCTTCACTCCCACCTGGGTCAACGAACTCAAATATAAGATCTCTTACGGTGAGCAGGGTAACGACGGTATCGGCAACTACCTTTACACCAACCGCTACACTATTGTCAACGTTGATGACAAACCGGCTATCTCTCCCTCGACCATAAAAGGTAATCCCGACATCACCTGGGAAAAGAACGGCAACCTGAACACCGGTTTCGAATTCTCGCTCTTCAACTACCGTCTTACCGGTGAGATCGACTACTTCTTCCGCAAGACCACCGGCATGCTCTACAGCAAACCTCTTGCTGCGTCGACCGGCTATTCAAATGTCTACGACAACTTCGGCGACATGGTCAACCAGGGTCTGATGGTGCAGTTGAACGGAACCGTTATCTCGACCAACGACTGGATGTGGGACATCCGTGCGAACCTCACTTATCTGCGTAACCGCGTCATGAAATTGCCTGACACCAACAAGCAGGAACTCGTGGAAGGATATGCAGGAACCGGTTCTGCCGGTTATTTCATCGGTGAAGGTCTTCCGATGTACACATGGTATTGCTACGACTACGCAGGCGTTGATCCCACCACCGGTGAGGGTCTCTACTGGAAAGATATCGTAGATGCCAACGGCAACGTGACCGGCCGCGAGAAGGTGACCAGCACAGGCAATCCCACCCAATATCTCAACGGCTCTGCTCTCAACGATGTGTACGGCGGTTTCGGCACCACACTGAGCTGGAAGGATATCGACTTCTCGATTGACTTTGCCTACGGTCTTGGCGGAAAGACGATGGACTCAAGCTACAAGGGCTATATGATGACGCCCAATGCCAGCAACCTCGGCTCGGCGTTCCATGCCGACGTGCTCAATGCATGGACTCCTGCTAATCCCAACAGCGACATCCCCCGCTGGTATTATGGCGACAACGATATCTCAACCTCAAACCGCTTCCTCACCGACGCGTCATATCTGAGCCTTCAGAACATCAACCTGGGCTACACTCTGCCGCGCAATCTCACCAAGAAGCTCTTTGTTGAGAAACTCCGTGTCTACTTCGCAGCTGAAAACGTATGGTTGTGGTCGAAGCGTCAGGGTCTCGATCCCCGTCAGTCAATTTCGGGAGCATCGTCAAATGCCTACTATTCACCCATCCGCACATTCACCGGCGGTTTAACTCTTACTTTCTAACCAACCTACAGAGTAAAATAAGAATATGAAAAATATATTTAAATCGGCACTTTTGCTCACCGCGGCAGCGTCAATGTCGTTGACGTCATGTATGGACGAGACTTCGCCTGCCGGGTCGACAATTATACAGGACCAGCTCAACGGTTCTGACAAGGGGCTCGAAGCCATGCTGTCGGCAATGCCTGCCTACATGAAAACCGTAGGCGTATGGAGTACTCAGGCATCGGACTTCGGTTATCCTTCAATCATGCTTGCCCGTAACTTCATGGCCGGAGACTGCTTCCAGCCTTACAACGGCTATCAGCACTTCTTCTCTTATCAGAATGTCAACCGCAACCTTGACGACGAATACCTTTTCTCGCAGATCAACTGGTATTTCTATAATTTTGCGGTGCGCACGTGTGAGTCGCTCATCGACGGTATCGACCCGAACACCGACGAGGCCTATCGTCAGAGCTATCTCGCGCAGGGTATTACCTATCGCGCGGCGTTGCTCCTTGACATGGCCCGCACTTACGAGTATCTGCCCAGCGAAATCGGTCCTATCAACAAGAACGGCAATAATGTAACCGGTCTGACAGTGCCTGTCAATATTCCCGGTGTGACCGACCCTGACAACAACCCGCGTATGCCACATGACGAGATGCGTGACTATCTTATCGCGCAGCTCGACGAGGCCATCGACCTTTTCACCAAGTCAGGCATGGGTCCCGAAACAAAAAATCAGCCTTCGCTTGGTGTGGCCCACGGTATAAAAGCCCGCGTATATATGTGGGACGAGGATTATGCCAAAGCCGCGCAGGAAGCGCGTCTTGCCATCACTACGAGCGGCGCTCAGCCTCTTACCCGCGATGAGTTCTGCAACACGACCACCGGCTTCAATGACATGACTCCCTCGGCATGGATGTGGGGTCTGCAGATTGAGTCGACCGACGATGGCGTAGGCTATTCAGGCTGGGGCTCGTTTGCAGTAGCCGAGTCGGAAATCGGTTATGCAGGTCTGCGCAAATGCGCTCTCACTGTCGACAAGGCATTTTATGAGTCAATCTCTGACTCCGACTGGCGCAAGCTCCTGTGGAAAGCGCCTGCCGGTTCGGCGCTCTCGGGCTCTGAACCCTTCCTGTCGGCGTCAAAGGGTGCGAACATCGATCCCTACGTTTCTATCAAGTTCCGTTGCGGATCAGGCGTCACCAACGACTTCTATACGACTTTTGCAATTGCAATACCTCTGATGCGTGTCGAGGAGATGTATCTCATCGAGGCTGAGGCTCTTGCCCATACCAACTATTCGGAAGGCAAATCGGCGCTCGACAGATTTGTAAAGACCTACCGCTATGCCGAATATATCAACCCCGCTACCGATCAGGAGTCGCTCATTGCCGAGTGCTTCAAGCAGAAGAGCATCGAACTCTGGGGCGAAGGTCAGATATTCTTCGACGTCAAGCGTCTTAATGTCTCTGTAACCCGTGCTTATCCCGGCACCAACTGGCCCGCGACATCTCGCTTCAACACCGTAGGCCGCCCCGGTTGGACCACATGGCCTTTTGTTGACTATGAATCAAGGTTTAACAAGGGTTGTGAAGGATGGGGCAATCCCAATATCGGCAACATGTTCACTTCACTTGACAATATTTAGACCATATCATGACAATGAAAAAAATAGCATATCTTTTCTCAATAGCGGCTTTGGCTTTGACATTGGGCGCATGCACCGATGAAGAGCCTAAATTCAACCCCGCTCCCGCAGTGGAAGAGCTTCCGGTATTCTTCTCTTTTGAGAATGCTACGGAAATTGAAATCTTCGAAAACACGACTGACATCGAAGTGCCTGTCTACCGTAAATCGGCCGAAGGTGCTCTGTCAGTGCCTGTCACTGCCACTGTCACTCCCGATGCCGACGGATATACTTTCCCCGGCACAGTAGAGTTTGCCGACGGCGAAACCAAGGCGACTTATACTGTCGACCTCGACATGACCAAAATCAAAGGCCGTGTGGACTATAAGATGACTCTGACGGTAGGCGACGGTGTGGAAACTCCGTATTACACCGACAAAATCACCTATACTCTCAATTATTCTCCCTGGGTGCTCGTGACCGGCACAGACAAAGACGGCAACGAGGTGACCAAGGCGCTCTACTGCGATGACATCATCGCTCCCGCCTACGGTCTTGATCCCGTAGAGTATGAGGTAGAGATGCAGGCCAACCCCGAGAACACCAACATCATCCGCCTTGTTGACCCCTACGGCGAAGCATGGCCTTATCTCCCCGCTGGAGCATACGATGACTCGGAACATCACTACATGTACTTCAACATCACCAATCCCAACGAAGTGTTCCTCTGCGATGAGAATGGTGTCGCTCTCGGTACAGGCGGTACGGACTTCATGTACCATACCGGTCTGACGCTCGATGCCTATGGTGAAATCATGATTACCACCTATTATAACTATTATGTAGCAAATGGCAGAACACCGGATGCGGATGCAAACGGTACGCTCAAACAGGGTAATCTTACCTTCGGTGTTGACAAGATGCTTTTCAGCTTCGCTTCTGACACTTCGCTCTATTACGGTAACCGCAGCGGCAAGTTCCGCGTAATCTGGCCCGGAGCAGAGCCCTACGTTGACCCGATGACTATCTGGAATCCTATCGGCACCGGACAGTTTACCGACGGTATTCTCTTCCCGCTGGCAGTAATGGAAGATGACAATGAGGAACTTCCCACTTACGGAGTCGAAGTGATGCAGTTTGCAGGCGATCCGGCCATGTACCGCATCATGAACCCCTGGAAAGCAGGAGTATGCCCCTACGGCGTTGACTACAGCGGCGACAAGTATATCGAACTTGACA
>CAMWIJ010000105.1 GCA_947174275.1 uncultured Muribaculaceae bacterium | reverse complement strand
TGAAATCTTTAAAAAAGAGCCCAAAAGATCCTTTGTGATGAAATCAAAAATTAATGGAACATACTCAAATATTTAATTTGGTTTAAAAGTAAACATACTCTAAATTTTTCATTTTTTTATTTTCAGCGTAGGACTTTTTCCCCGGTGATGAGTCATTATAGTAAACTAATCATTCATCATCATGAAAAGATCTATAATTCTCTTACTTGCTGCCGTTATTCTTTGTCAGGCAGCTCAAGCGCGGCAACCGCGACGCGGATACCGTGGCTTTTTTGAATGGAGCAGCAGTCTACGAAGCGAAAAATTCGGTTATCCGGATATTGACGGCAATCTGCAGATGAAACGCGATAACACATTTTATAAAGGCTTCTCGACTTCTCATGGTTATCAGATTAATCCGCTGTTTTTTATCGGTGCCGGACTTGGAATGGAGCGCTGTGGAAAACTTGACAACTGGGTGGTGCCTGTATTTCTTGAAGGGCGCATAGATATGAAGTTCGGCAAATTCACGCCTTTCGGTGACCTGAGATTTGGAACAAATATGGCAGAAGGTGTAGGAGTATACATTTCACCGACCATAGGCTATCGGTTCAACTGGGGACGTAAGATGGGTATCAACATCGGAGCAGGTCTCACGCTTGCGGGATATAAGGCAGAGCATTATGAAGGCACTTGGACAGGCCCTGATTCATTCGAACTGTATTATATTGGTACAAAACATCATGTTCGCCCATACTTCTCATTTCGCGTAGGCATTGATTTTTGATAAAAATATGGAAAATAAAGACATCGACTTCATAGCACGGCGTTATCGCAAAGGCCGTTTCAGAGCAGATGCCGGATGGCGCAGACTTGGAATAACGCCACTTTCGATTTGGAAGAGATACAGAGTGGCAGCCGCAGTTGCCGCCACGGTTGTATTATCGGCTACTGCCGCACTGATTTATCAGGAGTATCGAACTGTCGATATGCCACAGCAGTCAGTCGAAATCCGATCCATAAGCCCGTTGGCTGAAATAAAGGTCATTGATTTTGAAAATGCCTCATTGTCAGAAGTTGTCAAAAAAATCGAGGAGATTTACAATGTAACAGTTGAGAATTTACCTGAAAATGACAATGTTTACAAACTTTCTCTCCATTATGAGGGTACGCCGACAGATCTGATTGGTGTGATCAACGACATCTTGAACACTCAAATGACAGTGACTGAAAAATGAAGAAGATTATAGCACTGTCCATAATGTTTTGTTTCTGCACCGTCATTATGGCACAGAAAGTCACAATCAGCGTCGTAGACAAGCCTGCGGCTGCCGTGTTCAGGAGCATTGTCGAGCAGACGGGTAAAAATTTCGTATATTCTTCCGAATTGCTGAATAATATGCGTGTTACTGTCAACGTAACGGACAAGCCTCTGAAGCAGGCGCTCTCCGTCATGTTCAAGGATTCAGACATTGAGTGGAAAATCAAGGGTAAGAATATTATTCTCAAAAAGAAAGCGGCGCCGGCAAGACCAAAGCACATTCATAAAACGCCTGAAGTTAACAACCTGTCGGTAAGCACATCACTGCCTGTAACGAAAATGCTTGATGAGGTTGTAGTCGTGTCACGTCTTGAAGCCCCTGCTGTGGAAACAACTGAAATCGGAGCGAAGAAACTGACTGCTCAGGAAATCACAAACACTCCGGTGTTGTTCGGAGAAAGTGATGTCATCAAAGCCTTGCAGATGCAGCCCGGAATTTCTGAAGCACAGGAAGGTCTGGCGGGAATGAATGTGCATGGCGGCAACTCCGATGAAAATCTTTACATGCTTGATAATGTACCATTATATCAAGTGAATCATTTTGCAGGACTGTTCTCGGCGTTTAATGTCGAGGCTATCAGATATATTGACTTTTTCAAGTCATCAATACCTGCCAAATATGACGGACGCCTTTCGTCATACCTTGATGCACGCACGAAAAACGGATCGCATGAAGGTCATCACGGATCATTCAGACTCGGTTTGACTTCCGGTGCATTCAACATAGATGGGCCGATAGGGAAACAGACCACATATTCCATAGCATTGCGACGGTCATGGTTTGACGTGCTGTCAATTCCGATGCTTGCATTGGCAAATTCATCTTCCGATGATAAAATCAGGTTTCGCTATGCATTCATGGATCTGAATGCAAAGGTGACTCACAGATTTGCCAATCAGGCTACCGGATTTGTCTCGGTCTATTTCGGCAATGATATTCTTAAAACCGGATATTCCGACAAACAGATACCTGAATACGGGTGGTATGACGATGACAAGGCAGACTTTCACTGGGGAAATCTTGTGGCACAGACAGGGTTTAATTATCGCTTTAACCCTTTGCTGACCGCAGAATTTACCGCCGCTTACACCCGCTACTTTTCCGGAATGAAACACGATTGGCTATACAAAGAGATTTTGCCGTCAGGCTCGACCGATACCCATTCAATTTCACAGACAAAGAATAATATCAACGACTGGATATTCCGTGCTGATTTCGACTGGAGACCGAACGAAAAAAAACGCGTGCGTTTCGGCGGAAACTACATTCTCCATTCGTTTCTTCCTTCGAGAACCGACCGTAATTATACCGTTGGAGCGACACAAATCATAACCCGCGACTCGACATGGACATACACGGCAAATGAAGCGAATGTCTATATAGAGGATGACTGGCGTGTCTGCGAAAAATTTCGTATGAACGCCGGTCTGCATCTGTCGCTTTTCAATATTGACAGCAAGACGGAATTCGGCTATGGCCCGAGATTATCGTTAAGTTATCGCCCTTATGAAAATTGGGCGGTGAAGGCCGCTTACGCACGGACAAACCAATATGTGCATCAACTCTCTCAGACATATCTATCGCTCCCGTCTGATCAATGGGTGCCTGTGACAGGAAGTTTCAAACCGCAGAATGCCGATAAAATTTCGCTTGGCGCATACTGGCAGTCTGACAACCTGATGTTTGCTGCTTCGGTCGAAGGATATTACAAGATTATGCGCAATCTTGTTGATTATCGTGACGAATATTATCTCCAACCGCCGACTGCGATGTGGAACGCACAGTTATGTTCAGGCAAAGGCACTGCCAAGGGGGTTGACTTCAAGATTGAGAAAGTATCCGGTAAACTGACAGGACATATATCGTACTCCCTCGCATGGTCTGACCGCACTTTCCCCGACAAAAACGACGGCGTGACATTCCCCGCGCGTTTCGACAACCGCCATACAATCAACATCCTTGTGAATTGGAACATCAGTGATAAGGTAAGTCTGAACGCCACATGGACAGGACATTCCGGCAACCGTCTCACATTGCTGCCACAAGTATGGAGCTCCCCCGATTTCGGAAATATCTACACCGACGATGAGACCCCGTTGAAAGCGCCTGTCAACAACTATCAGCTTCCGTTCTACCATCGCCTTGACCTCTCGTGTGTGGTGCGCAACAAGCGCGGTTACTGGACGTTCGGGCTCTACAATGCCTACTGCCACATGAACACCGTGGCGATCCGCCGAAGCTACGACAAGTATTACAATCCGGTGTTCCAGAAAGTCAGACTACTACCCATTATCCCCTCATTTTCTTACACATGGCAATTCTAAGATATATATTACCCATATTTGCAACGACTCTGTTGACGGGTTGTTACGAAGACTTCAGTCCGGAGGTCGACACCAGACCCGTGCTCTGCCTGAACTCTCTCATTACTGCCGGAGAACCGATTGAAGTGAAGGTGTCGCGCACTTGGTTGTATAATGACAGGGAAGCACAGCGAGACCATTCCGTGCATGATGCGACGGTAACAATCTTCGCCAACGGAAAGATTGTCGGACCTGACTATCTGCCTGCCGAGGGCGACAGGATAGGAATTGTGGCAGAAAGTCCCTCATACGGATGCGCCTCCGCAGAGGTGGTTGTGCCCTTTGCCACCCCTATAGGCAAAGTCAAAGTCACTCCGGTTATAACAGATATTTGGGAAGGTGATGAAGACTTCTTCCACTATGAGATGTTTGCGGATATAAGATTCAATCTCAACATTGAGATGGATGTCGACGATCCGGCAGGGATTGACAATTACTATCATTTCGGCTACAACTGGTCCGGGCCGTTGGCCCCTGATGGTTCACCAATGTTTTTTATCGGACAATTTGAATATGATGCCGAACCGATATTCAAGGAACATATCGGCGTATTCGAGACCATAATGGGTAATGATGAGGCTACGAGTTTTGTTTTCTTCACCGATCGCCAATTCGCCGGCAAAACATATACCCTGCATCTGAACTACACTGATAATGTATTTTGTGTTAAGTCTATGACGTATGATGAGTCACTGCTTGAGTGCGATGTGACTCTTTTCCTGACCACTGTCTCACAGAGTTATTACAACTGGGCAGTCTACAAGTGGAATGCCGATGAAGGTATACTCGGCGATTTGTCTGATATCGGTCTTGCCGAACCCAAGTGGGGTTACAGCAATGTATCCACCGGAGCTGGCGTCGTAGCAGCGCAGTCATCGGCAAAACATACTGTTGATTTGAAAGATTTTCTTAGAAACTGTTTGGATTTATATGATACGGACTTTGAGATGGATTGTCGGATTGATTTTTGTTTGTGATGAGGGAGCGTAGCCGTAGCTACGTGACCGAAGAATAAACAAAAAGAAACCGACAAGACGCTCAAAGGCAAAGTGATATGAATTTTAAACAGTTTCTTAGAAACTGTTTGGATTTAAATCAAATTTGAAGTTTTCTTTTCAGTCGCTCTTCGAAGCACGATATATTCCGACGGCTTACGGCTGTCAAGACGGGCGATTGTATCATTCTGGATATAAACAGTAGCTATATCAGGCAGCATTTTGCGGAGAGCATCCTCTGTTGCCATATTATCACATGCCATTTCAGTCATTGCGCCATCGCCAAGAGTTATGGAATCTCCTTTTATCACATATTCGCCTGAAATGGTATTGCAGTTTGTTCGGATAAAATATGTATTATCCTCAAAAACTATATACTGGTTTACGCCGGGTACTTCCTCAACAGGGCGAACATAGTCGGAGTCATTAAACACGATATTTTCCAGCAGCCACTCCCCTTTTATGTCGGCATTGGCTGCTGCGCCCTGAGGCAGATTTTCGTTTGCGACCGAGTTTTCGCTTTTATTGCCACTGCATGAAGAAAAGGCAATTACAGCTAATGACATCAACGTAAGTTTGATTTTGGTATTCATTTATTTATCTTATGAGCAGTTATTATCGTATTGCTATTTGCATTCACTGTTATGCGAACGCCTCCAGATGTCACATACCAATTCTTTCCTTTTCGCTCGAATATTGCAAAATCATCCAGAACGAGGCATCGGCAAAAATCAACAACATCTGTGGAGCCCTCCAAATTGAGATTCTTTCGGATACGTTCAGCACCTAACGGTGTCGTATGCAAGTCAGCTATGCTGAATGGATACCCTTCAATAGTATGCATATATCAATCCCGGTTGTAAAAATTGGCAATATTATTTCAAGCGTTTTGCCGGCAAAGTTACAAATTTTCAATGACATTATGACATCAAAAAGTGGTGTCTTCACAAATGCCATATCCTGCTGCGATAGGCTTTAAGTTCCTCTTCGGGGAACTCGGCTATCGCCTTGTCAAATTCACGGAGTATCGCGGCTTTGTCGTCCGGTAATGCTCCGGTAATTGGTACCGTATTGGAAACGTGATGACCGAGTAGGTTGACGCGGATGTTCAGCCTGTCGATAAGTGTCCGCATCTCCACGAGCCGCTCAATCTCCGGCTCCTCTATATATGTGCCGTCCAAAACCTCCTGATATAGCTGCGATTCCGGAAAGATTGTCAGCGACACTATGTTTATGATGCAGGGATGGAGCTGAT
>CAMWIJ010000104.1 GCA_947174275.1 uncultured Muribaculaceae bacterium | reverse complement strand
ACAAAAAAATCTCCAAATTTATTTGGAAATTAACATAGAATACGTGAGAGCCGTATCTGCTGTCCGTCCCACGCATAGAGGCCCTGGTATTGCCCATCACTGTCGAACGGACAACACAGAAGCCTCACGCAGAATATGAGCATCATCCAATGGCGCCTGCATAGCATTTGCCATTGGTGAAATATACATATCCATAAGGCATCTATCGTTGTCCCATTCCTGACAGTGATTGAAATTTACCAGATTTCTATGCGTCAAGAAAGAGCGCTGATAAACGCTTTCTAACTAAAATGTCGTGTAACCCTATTCCCGCTATACCCTTGACCGTGGTGTGCCACAAATTGGACATATTGCCCTGCGGCGTTCTGCGTGAAATGGTCTACATACGCAAAATTAGCAATTAGATATGAAAGCAACAAACAATTTCTTAAAAACAAAATAAAAAACTGAATTTTGACATACCTACTTGCTTCTATTACTCTATTTTGACTGTGAAAGAGTAGCTGTATTCTTTGCCGGGGTAGAGGCGGTAGGGGTGGTGGGGTGATGTGCCCCAGCTTGTGTCGCCGCCGAGGCCGCGTTGGGCGAGGTCGATGTTTAGGAAGTTGAGGGTGCGGTGACGGATTACGTCGGTGGTGTGCATCTGCTTTTTTGACAGACCGGGGTCGAGGGCTTCAGGCCGCAGAGGCATGAGGCTGACGTTGAGCGGGGTGTCGGTCATGGCTATATGCAGGTTGCTGGTGCGTGCGTGGCGCACATCCGTGTGGTTGCCGCTTTCCTGAGGCCTTATGTAGGGGTAGAGCATATCATCGGCACTTTTCTCCCAGATGCCGATTAATGATGCGGAATTGCGGTCGGAGTAGTTTTCTTCCGGTCCGCGGCCGTACCATTGCAATGTGTCGAAACTCTTGTCGAGAGGCCATTCCATGCCTATGCGCATAAGTTCGGGGGCTGTGTCAGGCACATCGAGACTGTAGTCGACAGAAAGATGTCCGTTGCTGTCGAGCGAGTATTTGAGCGTAAGAGCCGAGCGGGTGTCGGCGATGTCGAAGCGGGCTGTCGCGGAGCCGTCTTCAGGGTCGATGTCAAGAGATGTGAGACGCATGTTATTAGCGGCGGTGCGCCATGCATTGCTTTTTATGTGCATCTGTTCGCCCCAGTCGTTATCGGTCGGGGCGCGCCAGAAGTTGGGTCGCAATGGTTCGGCAAGCATGTTTTTGCCGTTTTTGCCGTAGAAACAGAGCAGTCCGCTGTTTTTGTCGACAGTGGCGGTCACGCTTCCGTCGGCCGAAGCGAAGGTCACGGAGCTGTTGTCGTCGGATATTATTTTTGCGGGAGATGCGGTCGTGGTTGCGGCTGCGGGCATTTCCTGTATGGTCCATTGGTGTGCGGCCACTTCGTGTCGGGCAGGCACAACGGGAGTGGCTTTGTCGGTGGTGATATGTACCTCTGCGAGTATTTCACCTGCCGGGAGGGGAGAGGGGAGCGGAATGTCGATGTCGGAATATTTGCCGGGGGCGCAGGCCGAGCGGGTGCTTCCGGCAGCGATTTCTTTCCCGTCGCAGAGTATCCGGTAAGATATGGTGTAGCCGTTGAGGTCAGTGAATGAGAAATTATTGTGCACACGGAATTTTCCGTTGTTGCCGAGCGGTTCGATCTGAATGTCCTGATACACTTTTTTTACTTCGGCAAGTCCGGGATGAGGGGTACGGTCGGGGTTGACGAGGCCGTTGATGCAGAAATTTTCGTCGTGGGTGTATTCAGATGCGTCGAAGTCGCCGCCGTAAGCCCAGTAATGGCGTCCGTTGCCGTCGCAGGCGTCAAGTCCCTGGTCTACCCAGTCCCATATGAAACCGCCCTGCATGTGTGGCGACGAACGGATGACGTCGAAATATTCCCGGAAGTTGCCGGTGGAATTGCCCATGGCGTGGGCGTACTCGCACATGATGAACGGACGGTCGACATTGTCGCGTGCTGCATATTCGCGCATATATTCCATTGACGGATACATAGGGCACACTATGTCAGTGTTGGAGCGCTCGCCCGCCTGCTCATATTGCACCGGTCGGGACGGATCGCGTTGCTTAATCCAGTCGTAGGCGGCAAAGAAATTGTCGCCGTCGGCAGCTTCGTTGCCGAGACTCCATGTGATTACGCATGGATGGTTTTTGTCGCGCTCCACGAGTGCATGCTGGCGGTCGAGTATGGCGTCGCGCCATTGCGGCATGTAGGCCGGGTGGCGAGTCTTGTCGTAGGCGTCCCATGGGTCTACGCCCATGCCGTGAATCTCGATGTTGGCCTCGTCGACCACATAGAGTCCGTATCTGTCGCAAAGCTCGTAGAATACGGGGAGCTGAGGGTAGTGGCTTGTGCGCACGGCGTTGATGTTGTTCTGTTTCATCAGGCGGATATCGCTCATTATAGTGGCGGTGTCCATGACGTGGCCGTTGGCGGGGTGATGTTCGTGCAGGTTGACACCGTGCACTTCGATGGCCTGTCCGTTGACGAGGAGCTGCCCGTTTTTGATTTCCACCTTGCGGAAGCCTATGTCGGTGATGGCAGTTTCACGGTCGCCGAGCGAGATAACGAGGCGGTAGAGGTCAGGGGTCTCGGCGCTCCAGGGCTTCACTTTGCCTACCGGTCTGCTTCCGAATGACACGGTGGTGTTGCCTTCGGGCAGATTTACTTTTTTCTTCATTGTAGAGACAATGCGCCGCGAACTGTCGAAAATCTGCACGGTAAGTTCGTCGTCCACGCTCTTTCCGGAGAGGTTTTCAATGTCGACATCAATGTCAAAGACCCCTTTGGAGTAAGATTTGTCGAGTGAGGCTTTTGCAAAGAAGTCGCGTATTCTGACTTTGGGCGCAGCATATATGCTTACGGGGCGGTCGATGCCGCTGAGTCGCCAGAAATCCTGGTCTTCGAGATATGAGCCGTCGCTCCAGCGGAGGACTTTGCATGCCACTACATTCCGGCCTTGACGGATTTTGTCGGTGATGTTGAATTCGGCCGGCCCTTTGGCGTTCTGCACATATCCGGCATACTCGCCGTTGACCCATACGGTCATCGACGCTGTCGCTCCCGCGAAGTGCAGGAATATGCTCTTGCCGTCCCATTCGGCCGGTATGGTGAAATCGCGGCGGTAGCATCCCGTAGGATTGTCATCCGACGGTACAATCGGCGGATTTGCCGGGAACACATATTTGATATTGGTATAGATCGGTTTGCCGTAGCCTTGCAACTCCCAGTTGGAGGGAACCGAAATTGTGTTCCATCTGCTGTCGTCGAAGTCAAAGGCTTCAAATCCCTGAGGCGCGTCGAGCGGAGACTGTGTCCAGTAAAAGCGCCAGTCGCCGTCGAGACTTTTTACGTTAGTCTCGTCGTCAACGGCATTTTTCGCAGCGGAGCAGCTTTTGAATGAAGCGTGGTAGTGGACGGTGCCATCGTTGAAATGGTCGGGAGAGAGCCACGGCTCAGAGGCCGCGCACCATGTGAGCGGAGCGGTGACGGCAGCAAGCAGAATAGTGAGATGTTTCATGGTGGTAATCGGTTTTGTCAGGTTTGTGGTTGTTGCGGTGGAGAGGTGTCAGCTCATAGGGGTCATACGGTAGCCGAGCTGATAGAGTCGGGCGGCAGCGCCGTAATAATACAGCTGGTGAAGGCAGCGCACGTAGGCATTGAATGCCGCCGGAGTGCCGGGTTCGAAGTTTTCGTGGCGCAGGGCGTTGAGAACCAGTTCGGCGGTGTCGCCTACGAGTTTTGATGTTTCAGCCACGGATTTGTCGTCGAGTTTCATGATGTCGTGGCAGATATATTCGTCCATGGCATCGTAACCCTTTCCTTTTACAAATATTGCATACAGGTCGTCAAACTGAGAGTACATCTCCCAGTCCTCGTCCCAGAAATGAGCCACGGCCATGCCTATGAACATCATCCATCCGAGTGATGCCGTGGGGTAATCCTGAAATTCACGTACGCCGTCAGGCAGATATGCAGTGCATATCTTTTCCCAGCGCTCCTCAATATCGGGAGCGTCGGGGAGAATGCGGTCGATTTCAGAACGTGCGTGCAGGTAGTTGGCTATGTTGCAGTGAAGCTGCTGTTCAAATCTGTCGAGATTCTGAGTGTCCATATCAGGCAGGATTATGTCGTTTGATAATCTGAGTGAGTCGAGAAAGGTTGGCTGCATTGTTGGCAGCGAGTACGCCGCTTGGCTTCATCGGATTAAGTGGCATGCCGTCGATGCCGCAGAGCGAGCCTCCGGCCTCCTCGAGTATCAGAGATGCGGCGGCGAAGTCCCATGCGCCGAGCAGATATTCGAAATACATGTCGAAACGTCCCATCGCTATATAGCAAAGTTCGGGTGCGGCCGCGCCGAGGCGTCGAATGTCGTTGCATTGCATGAACACGTCGAGTATTGCCTGCGAGCACCATTGCGCCTGCTCTTTATGGTAGACGGGGAGGGCGGTGCATAAAATTGAGTTGTCGAAGCTACGGTCAGAGACATGTATGCGCGAGCCGTTGCGCCATGCGCCTTTGCCCCGCTGCGCCTGAAACATCTCGCCGGTGCGCGGCAGGAAAACAACGCTCATCTCCATGACGCCGTTGTCGCAGAGTCCGACACAAATGGCGCACTGGTCGACTCCCCGGGCATAATTGGCGGTGCCGTCGATGGGGTCGATAATCCATACCCGGCTGTGCCTGATGTCGGCGATATCACCTTCCTCACAGATAAAGCCGCTGTCGGGCAATAAGGCGGAAAGCCGTGAGCGCAGAAAATCCTGCACGGCAATGTCGGCTGATGTGACGATATTCTCGCATCCGCCCTTTTCCATGATTTCCAGATTGTCGGTGGCGGTCATCAGCGAGGCCGCCTCTTTGACAATCTCAGTGATTTTGTCAAACATATTAATCGTTCATTCTGTTTGCTGCAAAGTTAGGCAATATTTCTGAAATTTTGTACTTTTGAAATCGGAATAGATACATAATATATTTTAATGGAAATGAGACGGTGTTTGATGAATATTGCGGCGGTATCCGCCATGCTGGCTTGTTTTGCCGAAGTCAGCGCCCGGAGTGGGCTTGCAGGCAGCATACAGGATTATGCTGATGCAAGCGGAGCGGAAATAGGTGTTGCGGTCATAGGGTGTGACGGCGACACGACGGTAGTCAATGACGGATATTATCCGATGAATTCAGTGTTGAAGATGTTTCAGGCGTTGCCTGCGGCGCGGAAATTGTCGGAGCGCGGCGTTATGCTGTGTGATACGGTCGAGGTGGAGCGGAGTGCTCTGCAGCAGAACACATGGTCGCCTATGCTGACTGATTACACCGATCCGGTGATAGCTCTGCCTTACGCCCGGCTGTTTGAATATGCTTTGGCGCAGAGTGACAACAATGCATGTGACATTCTGTTTGAGCGTGCGGCATCGATAGACGAGACTCTGGCTTACTGGCGTCAGGCAGGCATCGGGGAGTTCGATATAAAATGGAATGAAGCCGAGATGCATGACGCGCCCGCGCGCAGCGATGATAACCGCACGACGCCGCTTGCCGCTGCAAAGGCAATCAGTGTCATGATGCCGTATTGCATGACGTCGTCAGATTACAACACGTCGAATATCGGCATGATGCTTCTCAATTGCTCTACCGGTAAAGGACGAATACCGCGGCCGCTGGAGGGAACCGGCGCGCAGGTGGCTCACAAGACCGGCACCGGCTTTGAAGATGCGCAGGGCAACCCGACCGGCGTCAACGATGTGGCGTGGATATTGCTCCCCGACGGGCGCGCATATACGCTTGCCGTGTTTGTAAAGACTACCCCTGTGGGTATGGCTCAGACCGAGGCCATGATAGCGGATATCTCCCGGATAGTATATGATTATTATGCCGGTCAGAATATGTAGCCGCTGACATATTTCCACGATGTAACTATTCAGCCAAAGGAAAGGCATGATGAGTTGGCTCGCCTTTATTAGAC
>CAMWIJ010000103.1 GCA_947174275.1 uncultured Muribaculaceae bacterium | reverse complement strand
GGTCTGACCCGTCTGACCCGTCCTCTTATCCACCACCGGAGAGCCTTCCGCGACTTACACCGACCCCTACTGTCTTTCAGACGGATAAAAAAAATGCGCCGCAAGCGGCGCATTTCCGGATATATCAGAATAAAAAAGAAATTATTCTGCTACAACTTCAAAAGGTATTTCTACGCTGACCTCCTTGTGGAGTTTGACAGTAGCTTTATATTTACCGAGTTCCTTGACAGTCTCCTTGATAAATATGATCTTACGGTCAACATTGTGGCCGAGTTTCTCAAGCGCTTCAGCGATCTGGATATTGTTCACCGAACCGAAGATTGTACCGTTGGCACTTGCCTTGGCACCGATTGTCAGTTCAACATCCTTCAGAGCTTCAGCAGCTGCTTCTGCATCAGCTTTGATCTTAGCAAGCTTGTGAGCGCGCTGACGCTGATTTTCTGCAAGCACTTTAAGCGCCGATTCTGATGCGATTACGGCTTTGCCCTGGGGGATAAGGTAATTACGACCGTAGCCGCTTTTCACCTCTACTACGTCATCCTTGTAACCAAGGTTGGCGATATCTTCTTTAAGAATAAGTTTCATATTGTTGTTACGGCGTTAAAATGGATTATTTCATCAAGTCGGTTACGTAGGGAAGGAGAGCCAGATGACGTGCACGCTTTACAGCCTGTGCCACACGGCGCTGGAATTTGAGCGAAGTGCCGGTGATGCGGCGGGGAAGGATCTTGCCCTGCTCATTGAGGAACTTCTTGAGGAATTCCGGATCTTTGTAATCGATATACTTGATTCCGCTGCGTTTGAAACGACAGTATTTTTTCTTTTTAACGTCCACTGAAAGCGGAGTGAGATAGCGGATTTCTGATTGTGTCTGTGCCATTGTTTAGTCCTCCTTTACTTCTACTTCTTTGACTTCTACTGCGGGTTTGTTAGCTTTGAGGCTACGACGTTTTGCAGCATATTCTGCGGCAAACTTGTCAAGACGGAAAGTCAGGAATCGGAGCACTCGTTCGTCACGACGGTAAGCGGTCTCCAGCTTCTTGATAGTCTCGGGAGCTGCATCAAACTCTACCAGAGTGTAGAATCCGGTTGACTTCTTCTGAATGGGATACGCAAGTTTGCGGAGGCCCCACAACTCTTCGTTCACGATAGCTGCACCGTTGTCGGTCAGCACCTTGGTGAACTTTTCTACCGCTTCCTTCATCTGTACATCAGACAAAACGGGAGTCAAAATGAAAACGGTTTCGTAATGGTTCATTTTACTTTTTGATTAATTTATGATTATATAATTGTCCGGGCGCATGACATTGCCCGAAAAAGCGCTGCAAAGTTAACGCTTTTTTTGCTGATTTCCAAAAAATCAGACTGTTAATTCAGTCACGTGGTCAATCTGCCTTATTCCGGCCTGCCGGTCACAGCGACCGACAACAGCTACCGGATGCGACAGACGGCTTATGCGTTCTCTTCAACCCCGGCAAGTTCGGGATCGACAAGTATGCGGCCGCAATACTCACACACGATGATTTTCTTGCGCATCTTGATCTCAAGCTGCTTCTGCGGCGGAATACGGTTGAAGCAGCCGCCACATGCGTTACGCTGTATGTAGACCACACCCAGACCGTTGCGCGCGTTCTTGCGGATACGCTTGAATGCCGCAAGAGTGCGGGCGTCAATCTTAGGCTCAAGCTCAAGCGCTTTCTCTCTAAGGCGCTCCTCGTCCTGACGTGTCTCTGACACGATCTCGTCAAGCTCGGCACGCTTCTCCGTAAGGATATGCTCGCGGTCGGTAAGATTTTCCTGAGTAGTGGCGATGTCGCGGTTGCGCTGCTCGATCATGCGGTTGAACTCGTTGATATGCTTTTCGGCAAGTTCAATCTCCAGCGACTGGAATTCCACTTCCTTCGAGAGAAGGTCAAACTCACGGTTGTTCTTGACATTGTCAAGCTGCTCCTTATAACGAGCTATTTTATTCTGCGAATCATTGATTTTTTCTTTCTCGGCAGCAAGTTTCTGCTTGAGCTCGGCAATCTCGTTGTTGTAATTCACAACACGTGTGCGGAGACCTTCGATATGGTCCTCGAGATCCTTGACCTCAAGGGGCAGCTCGCCGCGTATGGTTTTGATTCTGTCAATCTCGGTAAGGATAGTCTGAAGCTCATAGAGCGATTTCAGACGTTCTTCAACCGTCAGCTGCTTCTCTTTTTCTTTCTTATCAGTAGCCATCTTGCTTACAAATATATTATTGGATTTTTTTCTAATTCTGAATAATAGAGTGCAAAGTTAGGAATTTTTTCTCTAATTATCTGATAAAAAATCTGTTTTGTGCACTCTTCGCTCTCAAAATGCCCTATGTCTATCAAAAAAATCGACTTGGCATAGTCAAGAAACTGATTATGCTTGCAGTCAGACGCTATAAACGCCTGCGCCCCGCTCTCGATTGCCTTCGGTATCAGAAATCCGCCGGCCCCGCCGCATAGCGCCAGCCGGCTGATTTTATCTCTCTGTGGGGTCAACGACGAACAGCGCGCCACAGGCGAACCAAACGTCGCCTTTACCCTCTCGACAAGCTCGATATGGCTAAGCGGCTCTGGAAACTCGCCGTAAACTCCGCTCCCCGCCCCATTGGCGCCACGGCTTTCAAGCGACGTCAGATTTTTCATGCCGAGCATCTCCGCCATCTTCCACGACACCCCTCGAAGCGGTGCGTTGTCTACCGACGTATGGCACGAATAGATTGTAATATCGTTTTTTATAGCCTTGTAGATTGAGAGATCCACACGGCCGGCTGTCACTATACTCTTGATCGGATTGAATATCAGAGGATGATGGGATATAATGAGATTACACCCCTTGCTCTCTGCCTCGATAATGATTTCAGGAGTCACATCGACACACAGCAACGCTCCGGTGCAGTGGCGCATAACGCTCCCCACCTGCAAACCCGTATTGTCATAATCCTCCTGGTAATGAAGAGGAAACGCCTCTTCTATCACCGCAATCACATCTCTTATCAATATCTGTGACATGACATTTACAATTTAAGTTGCCTTCTCACCGCCGGCCTAAGCGACCTCAGCGGCGCTATATTATTCCTCCACCGGATTTAACGACAGCTGCAACTCGTCAAGCTGCTTCTGGTCGAGCACTGACGGCGCGTCAAGCATGACGTCACGACCCGAATTATTCTTCGGGAATGCGATACAGTCGCGTATGCTGTCAAGACCGGCAAACAATGACACCCATCTGTCAAGACCGTATGCAAGACCGCCGTGAGGGGGAGCTCCATATTTGAACGCATTCATAAGGAAGCCAAACTGCTCCTGAGCCTTTTCGGGCGTAAAGCCGAGTATCTCGAACATCTTTGCCTGAAGTGCGCTGTCATGTATACGTATCGAGCCACCGCCCACTTCAACGCCATTGATCACCATATCATAGGCATCCGCACGCACTGCCGCCGGATCAGTGTCAAGCAAAGGCACATCTTCATCCTTGGGATGAGTGAACGGATGATGCATCGCCATCAGACGCTGCTCCTCGTCGCTCCACTCAAACATCGGGAAGTCAACCACCCACAGACACGCAAACTTGTTCTTGTCACGCAATCCGAGCTGATTTCCCATCTCCAGACGAAGCTCACACAACTGACGGCGCGTTTTCATCACATCGTCACCCGACAATATAAGGATAAGGTCACCGGGCTCCGCACCAAACGCAGCCTTCATCTGCTGAAGCACATCCTGCGTATAGAATTTGTCGACCGACGACTTCACATTGCCGTCAGCCTCCACACGCGCATACACCATGCCCTTCGCGCCAATCTGCGGACGCTTCACATACTCCGTCAGAGCGTCAAGCTGCTTACGGGTATATGTGGCCGCTCCCTTGGCGCAAATACCGCCGATATATGCCGCATTGTCAAACACCCCGAAACCATGACCCTTCATGATATCCATCAGCTCGACAAATTCCATGCCGAAACGCAGATCAGGCTTGTCCGAACCATAATATTTCATCGCATCGGCCCACGGCATGCGCATGAACGGCTCCGTAAGCTCGACTCCTCTTATCTCCTTGAACAGATGCTTCGCCATCCCCTCGAAAAGATTGATGATGTCATCCTGCTCGACATAACTCATCTCACAGTCAATCTGCGTAAACTCTGGCTGGCGGTCGGCACGCAAGTCCTCGTCACGGAAACACTTCACAATCTGGAAATAACGATCCATGCCCGACACCATCAGAAGCTGCTTCAGCGTCTGCGGACTCTGCGGCAACGCATAGAACTGACCCGGATTCATGCGCGACGGCACAACAAAATCCCTCGCGCCTTCAGGCGTTGACCCGACAAGCATCGGCGTCTCAATCTCCAGAAAACCTTTGCTGTCAAGATAACGGCGCACCTCCATAGTCATGCGGTGGCGCAGCTCAAGATTTTTACGCACACATGCGCGGCGAAGGTCAAGATAACGGTAACGCATACGCAGCTCATCGCCGCCGTCAGTATCATCCTCGATAGTAAACGGAGGCACCTCGCTCGCATTCAACACAGTCAACTCCCTGGCGATAATCTCGATGTCACCGGTGGGAAGATTGGCATTCTTCGACGAACGCTCTGCCACCACACCCTTGATCTGCACGACATACTCTCTGCCAAGATGTGCCGACGCCTCACACAACGACGTGTCAACCTCATTGTTAAACACCACCTGCGTAAGGCCATAACGGTCGCGGAGGTCAACAAACGTCATACCTCCCATTTTGCGTACACGCTGCACCCAGCCCGACAAAGTCACTTCCTTGCCGGCATCACTGATGCGCAACTCGCCACACGTATTAGTTCTATACATATTCTATATGTGTAATGATTTGATATACTTATATTTCATGATATCCCGCCGGAAAAGGCCCCGGTTACAAATCGCAAGCCTCAGCTCGCCGACTTCCGCTGCCAACTTCCCGGCACAAATAATCCAATTTGCAAAATTACAACTTTTTTACAATCAATATTCCAAAACACACCTGTTTTTTCATCTCACAACAAAAAAAACAAAAAAAATCGACACTTGCAACTAATTTGCAAATGCCGACACCAATAAACTTATTTATAATCTGTTAAGAACTGCCTGACCCCGTCGGGCTATCAGTCCGACGATGCAAAAACTATCTGGCAAACAATCCCGCAAGCTTATCCTTCAACGAAGGCTTGAAAGGCTTGATGTGCACCGACACACCCTCATTATCCCTGTTGAGAAACAATATCGAAGAATGAAGCACAACTGCCACATGCTCCTCAAACTCAATGATAGCATGCACAGCCGACAACGGAATCGCATGAAACGGCGACTGCTCAGGCACACTGTTGACCAACAGATCATTTCCGTCAATCTCAACGCCATGCCCCGGATGCACCCCTTCAAACAGCAGAGCTATATTAAGGTCATCAGTTGACTTCGGACGCTTCTTATACCTTTTGTAAATCGTATCTATTACTTTCTTCGTTATCATAAATTCTTGAAAATTAAAACGTATAACTCACCGAGTCCGGCCTATACGAAAAAACATTGTCAGCACACATTCACCGGCATAATGCAAATTCAATCCTACTTGGCACATAATATTTCTACAGACAAACCATGTCCGAAAAATAAACACCAAAATCAACAGAAATATATCAGCTCCTGTGTTCGAAATTAAAACACGTTCAATAGGTAATAGTTCATGCAAATTTACACCAAAAAATCCATATAAGCACATTGTTACATCTTTGTAACCACATTTAAATCCTACTGTCACAAAAAAACAACTCACATCTCACCCTCCTTCCTCCACCCACGGGGCGGGACGCCCCGCCCCGACTGCCTCCACCACCCCACGGAGAGCCGGAGGCTCGTGTCCGTGATTAACCGGGGTTCGCAGAACGCGGAGCGGGCGTAGACCCCGGCCACCGCAAGCTACCATATCAGCCAAGCCCGAGCAGGGCGGTCTGTGGTATCATCATCCCGCTCACCCTCATCGCCACCACCACGGGGGCGAGACGCCCCCGCCCCGGCTACCG
>CAMWIJ010000102.1 GCA_947174275.1 uncultured Muribaculaceae bacterium | reverse complement strand
CAAAAATCGCTGAAACTGTCTTAGTTTCAGCGATTTGCAGCGTTTTACCGCTTTGCTTGGTGACCCCGGAGAGGCTCGAACTCTCGACCCATTGATTAAGAGTCAATTGCTCTACCAACTGAGCTACGGAGTCATTGTTTGTCTTTCGATGTCGGAGCCGGGCTTTTTGTTGGTGGCGCCGGTGACGTCGGTTGGTTAAGACGGTGCAAAAGTAGGTATTATTTTTGAGTTGTGCAAGATTTTTTTGAAATTTCTTTATTCTTTTTTTTGAGGGGGTGCGATTTTGTATGTTTTTAGCGCAAAAAATATAAAATAATGAGTAAATTTGCGAGATAATTCAATCGTTGATTGATTGTGTTTCGCCTGGGGCGGAATGTTTTTCTTTTTAGAATTTGATTTCGATATATCTTTTTCTGTTATGAATATTTCTTACAAGTGGCTTAAGGATTATATAGATTTTGAGCTTGACGCCGAGGAGTTGTCGTCGGTGCTTACGTCGGTCGGTCTGGAAACAGGCGGGGTCGAGGAGGTAGAAACCATCAAGGGCGGTCTGCGCGGTCTTGTCATCGGCAAGGTGCTGACGTGTGAGGCTCACCCTGACAGTGACCATCTGCATGTGACGACTGTTGATCTTGGCGACGGCCAGGCGACGCAGATTGTGTGCGGTGCCCCGAATGTGGCTGCGGGTCAGACGGTGGTTGTGGCTACTGTGGGCACGAAGCTTTATGACGGCGATAAGGAATTTCAGATCAAGAAGTCGAAGATACGCGGCGTGGAGTCGTTCGGCATGATTTGTGCGGAGGATGAGATCGGTGTGGGTTCGAGCCATGATGGTATTATCGTGATTGAGGATGATGTCGCTCCGGGCACTCCGGCGGCGGAATATTATCATGTCGAGAGCGATTATGT
The DNA here is from genome assembly GCA_947174275.1 of uncultured Muribaculaceae bacterium. Classification (GTDB taxonomy): domain Bacteria; phylum Bacteroidota; class Bacteroidia; order Bacteroidales; family Muribaculaceae; genus JAGBWK01. The sequence continues at coordinate 5,162 of CAMWIJ010000102.1, read as the reverse complement.
GCTTGAGGTGGATCTGACTCCCAACCGTGTAGACGCTGCGTCGCACTATGGTGTGGCCCGCGACCTGTCGGCGTGGCTGTGTTGCCATGGCAAGGCGTCGTCGCCCCGCAGGCCTGATGTAGATGCCTTCAAGGTGGATGTTGCCGAAGGAGGTGTCAAGGTGCGTGTTGAGAACGTTGATGCATGTCCGCGTTATACGGGTGTGACTATCAAGGGTGTGACTGTTAAGGAGAGTCCGGAATGGCTCAAGGAGCGGTTGCTTGCGATAGGTGTTCGTCCGATCAACAATATCGTGGATGTCACGAATTATATACTTCACGGCATGGGTCAGCCGCTTCACTGTTTTGACTGCGACAAGATCGCGGGCGGTGAGATTGTGGTCAGGAACTGTGCGGAGGGGACTGTGTTCACTACGCTTGACGGAGTTGAGCGCAAGCTGTCGGATAAGGATCTGATGATATGCAATGCGAATGAGCCGATGTGTATCGCCGGAGTGTTCGGCGGTCTTGATTCGGGAGTTACGGAGTCGACGACTTCGGTGTTTCTGGAGAGTGCTTATTTCAATCCGACGAGTGTGCGCAAGACTGCTCGCCGTCACGGACTGTCGACTGATTCGTCGTTCAGATATGAGCGCGGCTGCGACCCCAACTGCAATATGTATATACTGAAGCTGGCTGCGCTGATGATAAAGGAGCTTGCCGGCGGGGAGATAACCGGTCCGGTGGCTGATGTCTATCCGGTGGCTGTCGAGCCTGCTGTGGTGGAGTTCAGCTATGAGCGTTGCAATGCGCTTGTCGGCAAGGTTATCGGCCGCGAGACGATTGACTCGATACTGAAGTCGCTTGAGATAGAGGTGACGGGCCGCGATGGTGACATGCTGACGCTCAGTGTGCCTACTTATCGTGTGGATGTGACCCGCGAGTGTGATGTCATAGAGGATATACTCCGTATATACGGATATAATAATGTGGAGCTTACTGACACGCTGCATTCGTCGCTGTCGTTCAAGACGCTGACTGACTCGGCCGAGGATCTGCGTTGCCGGATTGCGGAGCAGCTTACCGGTCAGGGCTTCAACGAGATATTGAACAATTCGCTGACTGCGGAGAGTTATTATGCCGATCTCGAGACTTATCCGTTGGGGGCGTGCGTGAGGTTGCTCAATCCGCTGAGCAATGATCTGTCGGTGATGCGTCAGACGCTGCTTTTCGGCGGTCTGGAGTCGCTGTCGCACAATATCAACCGCAAGTCGGCCGATCTGAAGATGTATGAGTTCGGCAATGTTTATTTCTTCAATTCCGAAGCCGAGTCGACTGCCGAGTCTCCGCTTGCCCCTTACCGCGGGGGTCAGCGTCTTGGCATGTGGCTGACAGGCGCATCGCGTGCAGGCAACTGGAACAAGGGTGCTGAGCAATCGAGCATCTATGATCTTCGTGCTTATGTGGAGATGGTGTTGCAGCGTGCGGGAATCAGCGGCAAGCAGTTGTCGATGTCGGTTGTGGCGGGCGATGACCTTTATGCGGCGTCGCTTGCGGTGTCGACCCGTTCGGGCAAGGAGCTCGGCCGTGTTGGCATCGTGTCGAAGAAGATACTGAAGAAATTCGATATAAAGCAGGATGTATTTTATGCCGAGCTTGACTGGATGGCTGTAGTGAAGCTGTCGCTGAAACATACGGTGACTTACACCGCGCTGCCCAAGACGCTGCCGGTGCGCCGTGACCTTGCGCTGCTCATTGACAAGAATGTGGCGATGGAGGATGTTGAAAAGACGGTGCGCGAGAGCGAGCGCAAGCTGCTCCGCGACATCACCCTATTTGATGTCTACGAGGGCAAGAATCTGCCGGAGGGCAAGAAGTCGTATGCGATAGCCATCACGCTGCAGGATGATGAAAAGACGCTTCAGGACAAGCAGATCGAGGCTGTGATGAACAAGGTGACCGCCAATCTGCAGAAGAAGCTGGGCGCCGAACTGCGTTAAACCAACATAATATCAGAAAACAATAATAAAATAATATAAGAAAACCACTATGGGAAGAGCTTTTGAATACCGCAAAGCGAGAAAGATGAAACGTTGGGGTAATATGTCGCGTACGTTTACCCGTATAGGTAAGGAAATCACAATCGCCGCCAAGTCCGGAGGTCCCGACCCGACGACCAACCCGCGTCTGCGTGTGCTGATGCAGAACGCCAAGGCTGCCAATATGCCCAAGGACACGGTGGAACGTGCCATCAAGAAGGCTACCGACAAGGATTCGGGCGATTACAAGGAAATCACTTACGAGGGATACGGTCCGTTTGGCATCGCTATCTTTGTTGAGGCAGCTACCGACAACAATACGCGTACGGTTGCCAATGTGCGTTCGTATTTCACCAAGCATGGCGGCTCGCTGGGCACCCAGGGCTCGCTGACATTCCTTTTCGATCACAAGAGTGTGTTCAAAATCAAACCTAAGGAGGGTGTTTCTCTCGAAGATCTCGAGCTTGAGCTGATTGACTACGGCGTGGATGAAATCGAGGCCGATGAAGAGGAAATCGTGCTCTATGGCGAGTTTGAGGAGTTTGCCAATATCCAGAAATATCTCGAAGGCAACGGATTTGAAATCGTAAGCGCGGAGTTCGAGCGTATACCTCATGAACTTAAGGAGGTGACTGCCGAGCAGCGTGTGACTCTCGACAAGCTTCTTGAGAAGCTCGAGGAGGACGAGGATGTGCAGAATGTGTTCCATAACATGAAGGAGGAGGAAGAGTAAAGACTCTTTCACTCCCGACCGTTGACAACAGAAGTTATATATATCAACATGTTTTCAGGAATTGTAGAAGAGGCGGCCGAGGTTAAGGGCGTGGAGCGCTCGGGCAGCAATGTCAATCTGGAGATCGGATGCAGTTTTGCCGGTGAGCTCAAGATAGACCAGTCGGTGGCTCACAACGGGGTGTGTCTGACGGTTGTGTCGATATCCGACAACGGCAGTTATGTCGTGACCGCGATACAGGAGACGCTCGACAGAAGCAATCTCGGTGATCTGAAGCCGGGGATGCGTGTCAACCTCGAGCGGTCAATGCTTATGAACGGCCGTCTTGACGGACATATCGTGCAGGGTCATGTGGACTGCACGGCGGTGTGCACCGAGATCGAGACACTTGACGGAAGCACGTATTTCAAGTTTGAATATGATGTGGCTCCGGAAATGGTGTCGAAGGGCTACACGACAGTCGAGAAGGGCTCGGTGACGGTCAACGGTGTGTCGCTGACGGTGTGTGAGTCGGAGCGCAATTCGTTTAAGGTGGCAATCATACCTTACACATTCGAGCATACCAATTTCCGTGACATACGCGTAGGGAGCCGGGTCAATATCGAGTTTGACATCATCGGCAAGTATCTTGCAAAACTTATGTCGCGGTAAATAATCTTAAATAACAGTAAAGCCGTGGATTATCCGTCAGGCTTATATGTTATCACAAGAGTACGGGGATAGTCCCGGCAACATCGAATATTAAAATATCAAAGAATATGATCAAAGTAAATGTAAAAGATGTGCTCGCCACAGTCAGCGAGGCAACAATAAAGTCATACGACAAGGCAGGCGCAGCAGCGCTTGAGAAGGTAGAAAACGGCACCGGTGCGGGCAATGATTTCCTGGGTTGGGTAAATCTGCCGTCATCGACTCCGGCGTCGCTGATAGAGGATATCGAGAATGTGGCAAAATCGCTGCGTGAAAACTGCGAGGTGGTTGTGGCCATCGGTATCGGCGGTTCGTATCTGGGCGCCAAGGCAGTGATCGAGGCGCTGTCAGATTCGTTTGCCGCTTACCGTCAGGGCGGTGCACCCAAGGTGCTTTTCGCCGGACAGAATATCGGCGAGGATTATCTCTATGAGCTTCAGGATTTCCTGAAAGGAAAGAAATTCGGCATCATCGTCATCTCGAAGTCGGGCACCACTACCGAGCCTGCAATCGCTTTCCGCGTGCTCAAGGAGCAGCTTGAGTCGGAGCTCGGCAAGGCGGAGGCATCCAAGCGCATCATCGCCATCACCGACGCCAAGCGCGGCGCACTGCGTCAGCTTGCCACCGAGGAGGGCTACAAGACATTTGTCATCGAGGACAATGTGGGCGGACGTTTCTCAGTGCTGACCCCCGTAGGTCTGCTTCCGATCGCCGTTGCCGGATTTGACATCAAGGCGCTCATGGCCGGTGCGGTAGAGATGGAAAACGCAACCAAGGATGCCAACGAGAGCAATCCGTCGTTCCTCTATGCCATCACCCGCAACGCGCTTTATAACGCCGGCAAGAAAATAGAGATCATGGTCAACTACAATCCGAAACTCCATTATTTCGGAGAGTGGTGGAAACAGCTTTACGGCGAGAGCGAGGGCAAGGATCACAAGGGTATCTTCCCCGCGGCAGTCGATAACTCAACCGACCTTCACTCTATGGGTCAGTGGATACAGGACGGCGAACGCATCATCTTCGAGACCGTGCTCTCTGTCGAGGAGCAGAAGCATACGCTCACCATACCTTCAGACGAAGCTAACCTCGACGGTCTTAACTATATCGCCGGCAAGCGTGTCGATCAGGTCAACAAGATGGCAGAACTCGGCACACGTATCGCCCATGTCGACGGCGGCGTGCCCAATATGCTTGTCACTATTCCCGCGCTTGAGGAGCGTTATTTGGGTCAGCTGATCTATTTCTTCGAGAAGGCTTGCGGCATAAGCGGCTATATCCTCGATGTGAATCCGTTCAACCAGCCCGGAGTCGAAGACTACAAGCGCAATATGTTCGCGTTGCTTGAGAAACCCGGCTACGAGAAGGAGACCGAGGCAATCAAGGCAAGACTGTAAGAGAGCGTTTGAATTTAAACCGTATTAACAATAACAGAGAATGCAAGTAAAAACTTCAAATTAATCCTGAGGTCTTTTTTGGTTAATTCCGCCAAGTTTCATCAGTCGCATAGCTCGCTATGCTCCTTCTTCAACTCGCGGAATTCCCTCAAAAAATCCTCTCAGTCTTAATTTGATTTAAATCCAAACACTCTCTAAAAGAATTGATATAAAAGCGGCCCGTAAAGTCGACGGTGATGTCGATTTTACGGGCTTCTTTTATATATAATGAGGAGGCTGTGTCGTAATTCAAGTTTACGGCGCAGTCTCTTTTTTTGAGCGTTGA
>CAMWIJ010000101.1 GCA_947174275.1 uncultured Muribaculaceae bacterium | reverse complement strand
TGCGAGCTTAGGCCATGGCAAGCACCCGCGCAAGCGGTGCGCTGCCATGGTATAATACAATTATACACAACTTGTGCTGCGTAGCGACACAACAATACAAGCGTATCAAAACGCTAATAAATTATCATAATGGAAGTGGTGTCAGGCTGCGGGCTGAGGGGTTTCTTCACAGGCTGGCTCGAGCTTTTTGTGGCGGGCATAGGCCGAGGCCATGCGCGTGTGGTAGGCTCGGCGGGCGTAGGATGGGCCGTTGTAGCCGCGGGCAAAAGAGGCCCAGTTTTTGGCTTGCAGATGCTTGAGCAGTCCGGTGGTGGTGATAAATTCGGCAAACATTTCGAGCTGGTCGCGCTCGGAGCGTGACATTCTGTCGACAAAGTCGTCGATGCTTTCGGCTCCGCATTTTTTCCAGTTGAATCCGCCTATCTGAAACATGCCCCAGAATGTGCCTTCGACGGCGGCATGGGGGTGTATGGACTTGGCGGCCTCCAGGCGGCGGTTGGCTTTGATCTGCGAGCCGCGATGGGAGCTGAACACTACGGAATGTGATTTGCTGTATTTGGAGAGATTGACCCCGCGGCGTGTGGCGAATCGCCTGAACATTGTGAGGTCAAAATTGATGAGAGGTGTGCCGGGGGCAGAGAATCCCTCATGAGTACGGCCGGCTTCGATTTCTACTACGGCCTTGATGGCGGCGACTTCCACGCCCAGACGCAGGGCGACTTCCCGGAAGTCTTCTTCAGTCAATGTGAGGATGGTGTCGGTTGGCTCAGTGAGCTGTTGTGCAAGAGCGGTCGGTGAGGTATTTTCAGGGATCTCTGACGAGGGGGTGGTGCCGTCGCCACTGATTGTGAAAATCACTGAGGAGATCATTACCGATGCTGCGAGCAGGGCTGCACGTTGAAGCATATGATTCGGTTTAGTTCTACAATTCCCTTGCGCGCCTGTCGCGGCGCAGAGGGGGATAACTCATCACGAACATTCGCCGCTCGGGGGCACTACACGTGATCCGGGCGGGATAAGAAGAGAATGTTCTGTATATTATAACGTTGCAGAGGGCTATTTATTTCATTCACAAGCGAAAAAACTCGGGGCCTGACGGTTTTAATCCTTCCGTCAGGCCCCGAAATGTGCATTACAGGGTGTGTGAGGCCATGATTGTTAAAGTAAGTTAAACCTCAAATTATCACTGCTTTTTCTTACTTTTTGAGCTCGGCCACCTTCTCGAGTGTGCGCTTGAGCTGTCCGTAGAACCGCTCTACGGCGGGGATGTGCATGCGCTCGGAGGGGGAGTGGACGTCGCGCAGGGTGGGACCGAACGACACCATGTCGAGATGGGGATATTTGGTGAGGAAGAGTCCACACTCCAGACCGGCGTGTATGGCCTTGATGGCGGGCTCGATGCCGTAGAGCTCCTTGTAGGCGTCGCGTGTGATCTTCATGATGGGCGACTCGAGGTTGGGCTGCCATCCGGGATAGCCTTCGCCGTGCTCTACGCGTGCGCCTGCCAGGAGGAAGTGGGCTTCGACCTGGGCTGCGATGTCGTGCTTGCGTGACTCTACTGAGCTGCGCTGGCTTGTGGTGATGACGATGGTGTTGTCAGCGGCCATCTTGACCGAGGCGAGGTTGGTCGATGTCTCGACGAGGCCTTCGAGGTCGCGGCTCATCGACACGACGCCGTGGGGTGCGGAGTAGATGGCGCGGATGAGGTTGAGCGATGTCTCCTGGTCGATGGTGAAGTCGGGGGCGTCGACGCTCTCCATGCCCATACGGAGGTTGGGCTCGAGACCGGCATACTCGTTTTCGAGCTCGGCGATGTAGGTGTTGAGCTGCACGCGCACGTTTTCTTTGTTGGAGGTGTGGACGCCGATGACTGCATGTGCGGCGCGGGGGATGGCGTTGCGCAGGTTGCCGCCGTCGATCTCGGAGACTACGACCTCGTGCTGGTTGGAGAGACGGAAGAGGAAGCGGGCGAGGAGCTTGTTGGCATTGGCGCGGCCCAGATGTATGTCGCCGCCCGAGTGACCGCCGTTGAGGCCTTCGACGTTGATGCGGAAGTAGAGGAAGTCCTTGGGTGCGAACGAACGCTTGTAGGTGAAGAATGCCTGGGTGTCGATGCCGCCGGCACAGCCTACGAATATCTCGGCGTCGTCCTCCGAGTCGAGGTTGAGCAGCATTGAGCCGCTGATCATGTCGGCACCGAGATTGTTGGCACCGGTCATGCCGGTCTCTTCGTCCATGGTGAAGAGGGCTTCGACGGGACCGTGCTCGAAGCTCTTGTCGGTAAGGATAGCCAGCGAGGCGGCCATGCCTATGCCGTTGTCGGCACCGAGCGTGGTGCCTTTGGTCTTGATCCACTCGCCGTCGACATAGGCGGGGATGGGCTGTGTGGTGAAGTCAAAGCTCTTGTCATTGCTCTCGCACACCATGTCCATGTGCCCCTGAAGTATCACGGTAGGGGCATCCTCGTGACCGGGAGTGGCGGGTATGCTGAGCACGACGTTACCGATCGCGTCGGTCTTGGAGGCTATGCCGTGCTTCTCGGCAAAGTCAAGAAGGTAGGCACGGATCTTCTCTTCCTTCTTGGAAGGACGCGGAATGCGGGTGATTTCGTCAAAAATCGAAAAGACAGCCTGGGGCTGCAAATCTTTAATTTCCATGATATATAAATTGATGTTAAAAAGAGTTTAGCTAAGTATAAAAAATGCTTAATTGCACCACTAAATTATAAAATAAAATTGATATGAGCACTATTATTAGGCCAAAATTGCTACTTTTGCAGTGGAAAATTACCCAAACCTATGACAACACTCCTATCCATAGCCCTCGCCGCCGGCCTTCTCGGCATAGCAGTCGTGCTGCTCGGAGTAAAGGCTCTGTTTGTTAAAGGAGGGCAATTTCCGTCAGGCCACGCTCACGACAACAGCGAGCTGCGCCGCCGGGGTGTAGGCTGTCACCGCGACATGTAGCCGGCCGCCGCCACCTCTCATGAAACACTAAAAATAATTATATTTTCACATTATCACACACGATTCTTGAAATGAAAAAGTTAGCAATGTCAGCTTCCTCGCTGCTCCTTGGCATCCTGGCCTTGAGCACTACTGCATGCGGAGGCGACCCCGCCGCCGACAAGAGCTCAGCCACACCTGCGTCAGCAGCGACACCGGCCGATGGCGCGACAACAATCAACATCCGCTATATCGACGGCGACTCAGTGCTCGCTCACTATCAGTTTGCCAAAGACCTTCAGGACGCGACTATGCGCGCAGTGCAGCGCATCGACAACGCCCGCAACTCGAAGGGCTCGGAGATACAGAAATTTGCCGCTTCAATCGAGCAGAAAGCCCGCTCAAACGGCTATCTCAACGAGGCAAGCTACAACGCCGACATGCAGAAGCTCCAGAAAATGCAGCAGGACGCCGAAAACTATCTCGCCAACCTCAGCCGCAACGCTGACAACGAGCTCGGCCAGCAGCAGATACAGCTCAACGATTCAATCGAAAAGTTTATCAAGGAATACAACGCCACACGCAAGTATGACGCCATCCTTTACAAGAACGCCGGCGTATACTTCAACCCTGAGCTTGACATCACCAACGAAGTAATCGAAGGTCTCAACGCCCGCTACACCAAGCCCGCTGAGAAGAAATAAGATGACGGCAGGTCAAGCAGGGCCTGCTTCTTCACTCCCCCTCCCCCACGCTCTTCAATGTAAAAAACAAAAAAACGCATCGGCCGACAGGTCGATGCGTTTTCTCATTCATATGGCGTGCCGCTCCAAGGCTGACTACCGGCATCGGACCGGCACACCGATATTCAGCCGTCAGGCCGAAAGAGCCACACGCAGACGCGAGCGGCAGTAGGCGACACGACTTTTTACCACAGCCATGGGGAGACTCATCTCCGATGCAATCTCGACCATAGTGTAGCCTGCGAAATAAAGCTCAGCCGTGCGACGGTAGTCATCGCCAAGCTCACCGAGTGCGCTTGTCACGTCAGAACACCTGTAAGTGCCCTCGAGAGGCACTCCGGCCACAGCCTGTGCGCCCGAGGTAAGCCTTACGGCATATACGTCAGCACACACCCTGCGCTCGGCTTTCTGTCGTGAAAACTCCGCAGTGAAAATACTACGCATGATCGAAAATGCCCAACTTTTTAACGAAGCATCATCCACGGCTTCGGGCCTTTGTTCAAGTGCAGTCTCTGTCGTACAGTCCAAAAGCTTACGAGCCATCTCTCGGTTAGATGTAAGCATGAACGCATAGTTCATGAGATTGCCCTGAAGGCTCATCAGCTTGTTGCGATAATCATTTGATGCCATAATTAATAGTCTTTAGGGTAAAATATCATTATCAAATACAAAATTACCAAATTCACATCGGCCTGCGAATTATTTCGAGCCAAAGAATACGCTTCACACGCACCCCTCTCGCACATAGCCACACATAGCGTTAATGTACAAACAATTAATATACCCGTTAAGTTGTTACAATTTTGTTACAATTTACATTAACGCAACCATATTGAAACAAAAAAGCCACCGAAACATCTCATTTCGGTGGCAAGATTATTCAGAAATCGTACATTTAACGGTAGCTTAAATAATCTACCAAAACTATTAATCTTATTTACCAATCATTCTTATTTTACCAATCATTCTATATCGGAGTCCGATTCTTCACAGAAGCGGCAACACTGATACCTTAAAAAAGTGTGTATATGTGGAAATCTCTAAAATATCCGGAAGATACAGTCGTCACAGACACGGCTCCGACCCGCATCAGCGATAGTCGGCAAACTGGGCCTGGAGTTTCTTTCTTGCAAAGAATATGCGGCTCTTGACAGTGCCGAGGGGAAGATTCATCTTCTCGGCAATCTCGTTGTATTTGTAACCGGCCACGTGCATCGAGAAGGGCACGCGATATTCCTCTGGAAAAGCGTTGATGGCCGAAGTAATCTCCGATGCGCCATAAGAGCCCTCGGGAGTCTCCAGCCCCGAATCCTGCGAGAGATTCAGGTGATATAAATCCTCGGTCTGATCAACCACCGTCTGCGACCTTACGGTGCGGCGATAGTTGTTGATGAAGATGTTGCGCATTATGGTAAACACCCACCCCTTGAAATTGGTGTTGTCCACATACTTGCTCTCGTTGTCGAGAGCCTTGAGTGTGGTGTCCTGGAGCAGGTCGTATGCGTTATCCCTGTTGGAAGTGAGCATGTAGGCAAAGTTAAGCAGATTGCCCTGGAGGCTCATCAATTTTGCTTCAAATTCCTTGTTTGCCATAATAGTATCGACGTTAAAAGTTGAACGTTTAGGAGTGTCAGATGGTGCAGAGTCCGTCGGCCGGGCTTATTTCCTTCCGACAATTCAAAGTTACAACCTTCGAAGCCAATAGCATAATTTGTGACAATCAAAAAAATGTCCCGAGGCTGAAATAAGATGCAGCATCACACCTACTCTCCTGTAATTCAGGGCATTAATCAGCAAAATAAAATATTACAAATATGTTACAACCGCTGAATTATTAACAAAAACAGCAACAAAATGAGATAACGAAACGCAATAAAACGGCAAGAAAAGATAACAATCCTACAAGTATAGACAACATAACAGTAACAATACATCACACCCCGTATCCATGCAATCATGCCGGCTGTATGCATCCGTCCTTTTCGACCGTGAATCAGATGCACGGTAACAATCCTGATAATCTACCCTCGCCCGATAATCGGCGTCCTGCCGGACGCCAGCCTTGTGTTGTGTCATTTGTCCGGGCACACCTCCGCTACGCTTCGGTGTACCACGGTGTGGTATACAATAAAAAAAGGATGTCCGGCAGGACATCGGTTATCGGGAGGTGGGGACTGTATAGCTATCGCAAAAGATAATCGAGGGTGTTGCAGAACTCCTAAAAGCAGATGAAAAGCAGTTAATTTGTAGACTGTTGTAGCAAGGAAAAGGCCCGTAGGGCCTGTCGAGCTTAGGCCATGGCAAGCACCTGCGCAAGCGGTGCGCCGCCATGGTACAGAGCATTTATCCACACATGTGCCGCGTAGCGGTACAACAATACAAGCATATCAAAATGTTAATTTATAGCTAATTACTATTATGCTATTTTGTAGCACCGCTACGCGGCGCGCCGTCTTATATCTGTCTTTATACCATGGC
>CAMWIJ010000100.1 GCA_947174275.1 uncultured Muribaculaceae bacterium | reverse complement strand
TAATGATACGGCGACCACCGAGATCTACACTCGCCTAGTCGTCGGCAGCGTCAGAGGGGTATAAGAGACAGGTCTCCGCCACCCTGCCATAGGGGCGGGGGCGTCTCGCCCCCGCTACAACCCCCGACCCGAGAGGCTTCCGCAGGACGCCGATTTACACCTCCCCCAAAAAACAAAAAAAGCCCCCGGCTGACGCCGGGGGCTCATATCATATAATGGCCGTCAATTACTTCACAACCACTTTAGTCACATTCTTGCCCTCCACGCGGAAGTAAACACCCGCAGTGGTCGGCTCGTCGATGCGCATACCCTGGAGATTGTAATAAACAACCTCACCGTTCTCGCCGCCGAGCAGCACATCCTCAACGCCGGTCACATTGCTGTCAACCTTGTTTGAGTATGTCGCACCGCGCGCAGCGATATAGCTGTTATAGCCCGTAGTAGAGTTCTCAGCGCTCAGGTCGAGCACACCGCCCTCAGGCTCAACACCCGTGTCAGGCAGCTCACCGCAATTGCCATTCTCAAGCTCCCAGTTAGTCACATTATCCTTCACGCGAGCCGGGCCATTGCTCTTCGCAGCCGCTGCAGCCGTTGCAACAGACACCTGGTCAGCACCCTCATTGTTGTTAAACTTGATCGACTCCACTTCCAGACGGTTGAAGTTGACCGCTTCCATCGGGTCTGTACCGGTGATCGGGCGCTCGAACACATAGATAGCCGTAGCCGTGATTGTCGGATTGTCATCGCTCTTGAAGCCCTTTGCGATATAAGTACCGATCAGCGGGTCAGTATCATTCATAATAAGACCTGTAGTCGGGTGAATCTCAATCTTGTCACCGGTGTGGTGATTGGGATAGTGAGGCACGAGATATTCGTAAGTAGCATTCTCGGTGCCGTTCGAAAGCTGTATCAGGTAATAGAACGGAGTGAATTTCACATCATCTGCCGTATCATCATATTCATTGTTTCCTGACTCCAGAGTCTCGTCATCATCCTTGAAATGCTCATGACCCTTATACATCCAGTCCCAGGTGCCGTCCTTGCGCTGGATCTTGCCAAGGTGCACATTCTGCAGACCTTCCGGACTAACGCCGACAGTCATCTCGCGGCGAGCCTCGATTTCAAGCATCTTGCCGAAATTGCCGGTCTTCGCCTTGAACGTACGGCCAAACTGGTCAGCAGCCTCGTTGGGCACATATTCGGTCTTGACGAACTTCACAACCGGCCACACGCCGTTGCGCGGGTGCATACCCTTGAACTCCATGCGGTAGCGGTTCGGGAAGTTATCATCAGAAGTGTCCACGTCGTGGAGCACTGCCTCCATATCCAAAGGTATGACGGTCTTTTCGTTGTTGACTACAGTCACATTATACTGTATGTCATAGAACGTATAGATATCCTTGTTGACATTCGGGCGGTAGAAATCAACCTCAAGGTTAAACGCACGCAGGTCAAACGCATCGTCCAGTTTCACGTAAGCTGTTGTCAGCTTGCCGGCGGCCTCGGCGTCATCTTTCGACTCATCGGGATCAAGGTCCACCAGAGGCACGGTTACCTTACCCCACTGATACTCGCCGTCGCCGACATTGCGGTCCGGACGGTCATACACATAGCGGTAGAGAGGAGCAAACGGACGCGGCACCACAGGATTGATCTCCGTTGCGGCATAGGTCTTTGGTGTCACTGACTGGCCTTCGTTGTTTACATAAGTGTAGGTCAGCTCCACGTCGAATGTAGCATTGGCAAGGTTACCGCCACGCTTCACAATCGCTGAATAATACGTCTGACCGTCAAAATCAAACGGCTGGGCATAAGCCTTCGTCTCTTCTACTGACGCCTCTTCACCTGATGCGTCGGTAAATTTGATCTCTTCGCTTACACGAAGCGTAGGATTAGGCACACTTTCGTCCAGAATCAGGCCGCCGTCGATATAGCTATGAAGTGTACGTGCATATTCATTGTAGTCAAGACAACGTACATAGTAGTCTGATGTCCACCAGTACTGGTCGGGGTGATTGTTAAGGAAATCGATTGCCTTCGCAGCATCGATCATCTTGGCATCCTTGGGCAGTGTCACCTTAATTTTAGCTTCGCCCACTACAATTTCTTTCTCCTCCATGTCCATGACATAGAAGTTGGCGTTGTCGTTCGGACGGTAGGTGAGATATCTCTGCGTTACGCCGAGTGTCTCGCGGCCGCTCGCATGCTCGGTTTCATATTTGTCGGTGTAAGCGTCGCGGAGCTCTACGAGCTGCATTGCCACTGCGTCGGGTGCCACGAGTTCGTCATCATAGATTGCCACGATGTTTGACAGCGCAAGCTTGCGCGCACCTCCGGCGTAGGTCACATAGATGTCATACTGATACAGGCCCGGAGCGAAACCGCGTCCTGCCACAATGCCCGTGTCAAGATGCTTCGTAAACTCATAATTCTTTGCAGTTTCCTCATAGAGGTCTTTTACAGTCACGCCGTAGCTTGAGATATCTACCGGCTGTACGCCTTCGGGATGGCCGATATATGTCTTGACTCCGTCCTCCACGCGATAGCGGCGGATTTCGTAAGCGATAACCTGCTGGTCTTCCTGGGCTTCCTGACCGTCCTGCACCTTATTCAAATACCAGTTGTAGTTGATATAGTTCTTCTTGCCGGTAGCCTCGTTATCTCTCACCTCGGCGAAGATTGCCGGGCCGGCAGACTCCTGGATAAACTGTATATACGATGCGTTCACACCGTCAGTGTTGTTGAACCACAGCACCACGCGGTTGAAGTAGACGGGGGTGCCGTCTGAAATCTTGTAGTTGGTGTTGTCGCGGTTGCGCACATTCTTATATAACACGGCGGGCAGACCTGCATTGATGTCATAACCTTTGACCGTCTTGCGGCCGCCCTGGTCGATATCGGGGCCGCCGTTCGGTCCGTGCCAGATAGCTATTTTCTGGTCTACGTTATCTTGGGAGGTCGAGTTGCCGCCGAAACCGGTCCAGAATTTGATTTCGCCTGCAATCCACATGTCGCGCACAACATAGCAGTTCCAGTCGGCGGTCGGAGTGGTCTTGGGGTTGGAGTTCTCCACCTGAACCTTGAAGTTATAGCCGTCGCCTATCTTCTCTGCATTGTTGTTGTCAATAGTTTCAGTGCCGCTGAATGCCGTATAGAAGCTCTTATACGGGTCGCTGTCGAGGTTCGGAAGATTTGTATATTCCACAAACTGCACCTCTCCCGAAGTAAATGCGAAGTCGCTCGCACGTCCCGCGCCTACCGGCTGGTTGAACTGCACCGGGTTGGCCATAAGATAATCGGGAGTGTAAGATGTGTGATACAGATACTCTCCGAAGCCGTCTACATACGGACGGTTGGTTTCCGGGTCAAACTGTATCCAGCCTTCCTGCCAGCCGTTGTCCGTCGAATATCCCTTGTCATACAGCGGTGTCTGGCCGCCGTCGGTTGCGTTACAGAAATTGCGGTTGTAGATATTGTCACCGACGAGAGTAAACACGCGGTTTTTCGCTGCTTCCTCGGTCGTGCTTCTGGTAAACGTCATCGAGGTCGGCAGCCCGTCGTCGTTAAGCTTCACCTTAACTTCTTTGATAAACGCTCCGCGACCCTGATAATAGGCATTATCCGTTCTGCCACCGTCAAACGCAGCATAGAAAGTTTCATCTACAGTTGTAGTCACCCCTTTCTTAAGCTCCAGCCTGTGAGGGTGAGTCGAAAGGTCAGTTTTTGACGACAGTGTCGCGTCGTTGATCCAGTATTCTTCGCCTTCGTCATAATATGTATAACGATGGTTGATATAGTCATTGTAGCTGTCAACAACAGCTATCGCAAAATCGCTGCTATAGAAATAGCGGTTGTTGAGCACGAGCTCATTGCCGTTCTGCTTCAACTCCCACTCAGGCTGCAGACGCCATTCGCCCATACGCGCGCCGACAATGAAGTAATGCTTCTTGCCGTTGGCAAAATCGTAGGTGGTGAGAGGCATGTGTGTCATCGGAGGTATAGGCTCCTCGTATGTCGCCGTAAATGTCTGGGCTGCCCAGTCTACTGCGATATGATACGTACCTGTCTTCGTTGCCTTCCATGAGCCGGATCTTGCAGCAGTGAAACTGTAGGCAGTTCCGTCGGCAGGGATTTCTTTATCTCCTCCGGGAGAGTAATACGTATAGGTAGCAGCATATTCATCATTCGTCCCCAGTTCATACCAGTTCGCTGCGCTCGGATTAGTAGAAAGTCCTACATGCTGATCGGTTGACAGCTTGACCGTATATCTGAACACACCGTCAGATCCGGCTGCAGCCTGACCCAGGAATGTTGCCCACGGCGTGCCGTAGAGATAGAGCGACGCAGGGCCGTTGAAGTCATCGCCGCCCTCGCTCTTGCAGGTCGCCGTCAATAACTTTTTATCCCAGTCTACGGTTATCGTGTAAGTTCCCTTCTTAGTCGCTTTCCACGCACCGCTGTTTGCATTCTGGAAACTGATATTCTCTCCGGGTACATTTTTGTCAGTAGGAGGATTGAAACGTCCGTTATTCGACTCTACTCCGGTCCATGATGAAGCTCCGCCATTGAGCGAAAGCACAAAACCTTCGTCTACATTTAAATCTGCTGTAAAGGTATATATACCGTTTGCATCAGCCGTTGCTTCGCCGATTTGCTCCGGTCCACTTGTATTGTACAGATAAAGCTTTTGCTCAGACTTAACCTCCACAAAGCGGAATTTGAAATTGCCGATACCGTTGCCAGCTATTTCTGCACGGTAACGCTTGCCTATTGTCAGACCCGACTGATACATCGTCGTGCTTCCGGAAGCCGCAGTGCTCGCCACGTTTACCCATTGGCCGGGAGTGCCGTTACCTGAATTGTTTCCATACTTCATTTGACTGCCACCGTTGTATTTTGTGTGCACCCAGAAATTGACAAAATCTTTCTCCGACACAAACTCTTCAGAATACCATTTGTAGTCCGCGCCTGTGGCATCGTAAGTCATTGACAAGTTTCCCTTCGTGCCATTATCCAGTTCCAGTGTGATCTCAGTCGGATTCACACCTTCGTCAAAGTCAATGGCAGGAACGAAACGAAACTTCAACGCATCTCCTCCGTTTACGGATTCACCGTTTTTGATTTCAATTCTGTAATATTTGCCTGCCTCGAGTCCGAGCTGCCAGAAACTATCAGAGTCTGAATTGCTGGTCGGATTGCCCGTGACATTCACCCACGTATCCACACTCTCGGCACCGAAATCATTCGAGCCGTAGGTCGCGTTATAACTCTTATCCCCGTTCCAGACCTGAACGGTAAAGTTTACAAAACCGACCTCCGACTTAAAGTTGTCAGAGCGCCATTTGTAGTCAGTAGCAGAACCCTCGTAGGTCAGAGGCAGCTCCTGCTTCGTACCGTTGACCAGATGCACCGTGATCTGTGACGGATCCGAGTTGCCATCATAGTTCCACGCGTGTGCCCACTGTGGCAGCGCGAACGCCATCACGAGCAACGCTAAAAATGATACAATTTTTCTCATGATTATTAAAGTATTATAATTAAAATATTTGCTTTCTGTTATTTGCTGTTTTTCTTAGTTATCGGCCTTATAAGAGATTGGTAAAATCCTTATATGATTATTTCAATGATTATATATAATTTCCATCTATCTGATTGACTGACATCGATTACAAAAGGAATCCGTTGTGCTTTTCATCTGACATGATGGCAAAAAGTCTACACCGTCATTCATCTTCATTGCTCTAAGCAAGTCTTTCATGGCTACTCTCTTCATCATATCTTTCTAAGTTTACACAGTTGGAATCAATAGATTGGCTTTACTCCGAAACCGCACACCCCACCGCGCAACTTCCCCGCCAAAGACTCACTCGCCCCCGACGCCGGCCGGTATGACACCGGCCCCGATTGCCGCACGACTATGTAATGCGATATCGACATCAACTTTTTATCTCCTTAAATTGTTAACATTAAGCACTGTTCCATGGCCGCCATTCGCTGCATGTCTGCATGATAATATCCCCACCGCCTCACAAGCAGGAGAACAAATCATTCCGGCATAATTACTGAGCCGGCCAACGGCACAATCCTTTTAGCTTTCTGTTTAATAATCAGGTTTTTGACTCTCGTTTATTTTATTTGACGCTGCTCGTCAGCCCGCCTCGACCACCCGCACATCCGGTTTAAAACCAAACACACACCGCAATCTCGGCAAACTTGCACTAACAATCGTTCGCAAATATACAAAAAAAATCACCCAACCCCCAAAAAT
>CAMWIJ010000099.1 GCA_947174275.1 uncultured Muribaculaceae bacterium | reverse complement strand
GCACCACATGGAAAGTCTACCCGATGTATGACTTCGCCCACGGCCAGAGCGACTATTTCGAGGGTGTCACCCACTCTATCTGCACGCTCGAGTTCGTGCCTCACCGTCCGCTCTACGACTATTTTGTCGACGAGCTCGCCGACGAGACATACCGCCCGCGACAGATCGAGTTCAACCGCCTCAACCTTACCTACACAGTGATGTCGAAGCGCAAGCTGCTCCAGCTTGTGAAGGAAGGCCTCGTGGCCGGATGGGACGACCCCCGCATGCCGACCATCTCGGGTATGCGCCGCCGCGGCTTCACTCCGCAGTCGATACGCAACTTCATCGAACGCATCGGCTACACCAAATATGAAGCGCTCAACTCGGTGTCGCTGCTTGAGCATGCCGTACGTGAGGACCTCAACCGCATAGCCACCCGCGTGATGGCAGTCATCAACCCGGTCAAGGTCGTCATCACCAACTATCCGGAAAATCAGACAGAGACCGTCGAGATGGACAACAATCCCGAACAGCCCGACGCAGGCACACACGAAATGCCGTTCTCGCGCGAGATTTATATCGAACGTGAGGATTTCATGGAAAATCCGCCTAAAAAATTCTTCCGACTCGCACCCGGCGGCGAAGTGCGTCTCAAAGGCGCCTACATCATCAAATGCGAGGAAGTGGTCAAAGACGCCGACGGCAATATCACGGAAATACGCTGCACCTACGACCCCGAGTCACGCTCGGGTCTGCCCGGAAGCCAGCGCAAGGTCAAAGGCACACTCCATTGGGTGTCGGCCGCACATGCCGTCAACGCCACAGCCCGTCTCTACGACCGTCTGTTTAACGTCGAGAACCCGGCAGCGGAGCCCGACCGCGATTTCCGCGACATGCTCAACCCCGGTTCGCTCCAGATTGTAAACAACATCAAAGTCGAGCCGTTTGTGGCACAGAACGCTGCCCCCGGCACAAAGTTCCAGTTCCAGCGCATCGGATATTTCACCCCCGACCTCGACTCGACCTCCGACAATCTTATTTTCAACCGCACAATCGCACTCAAGGACAGCTGGGAGAAAGAGCAGAAAAAATAACCCGGCCAACTGACAGATAACTCCGTCGCTAACCTGTTTTGACGCCACACCGGCGTCAAAACAGGTTAGCGGCATCATTTACCACCCGTCAGACCACGCCAGAGCCTGACAAAACCGTTTTCTTGAACAACCCACAGACGTAATGGACAATCAGTTAGAGAAACTTTACAATAAATTCCGCGACGAACTCGCAGGCAACGACATATCAATCTACTACGACGAGGGCGACCTTGCCGACATCTTTGACTATGCCGGCGATGTCCACGACGATTACATACGTCTGGAGGCACTGCTTCTCGGCAACAGACTCTTCCCCGACAGCGAAATAATGCTCGAGCGCCGTGCCATCTGGCTTGCCGGAATGGGCAACGAGCCGCTGCGCCAGTTCATTCTCGACCACCCGCGCTCCAATCCGTCGGTGATGTGGGAGATATTGCGGATACGGGCCAACGCCCCCTATCCGGCCGACGATGCCATACGCGAACTTGAGTCGCTCCTCGAACGGTTTCGCCTCGACGACGATGAGTCGATAATACAGTTTGCCGCGCTCGTACGCCACCTTGAACAGGAGGAGTGGCTTGCGGCAAACATTGACCGCGTGCGCGACCGTTGCGAATATGCGCCGACTCTGCTTTTTGAAATCGCGCGCATGGCCGAAAACCGGCCGCAGTCGACTTCAGCCCTGCCTCTGCTTGAAGAGCTTACGGAGCTCGACCCGTTCAACACCGATTACTGGGGACTGATGGCCGAATTGCAGTCAAACTGCGAACAATATGAAGAGTCGCTTGCATCGCTTGACTACGCCAAGGCTCTTGAACCCGACGATGTGGAACTGCTCACCATCGAAGGCTACAACTACCTCAAGCTCAACCGCATCGACGAGGCAATCAACGCCTTTCAGCACGCACTGTCGGTTGACAGCGAATATTTCATCGCGCGCCGCAATCTGCTGGAGGCCTATCGTCTGAAAGGCGACACACAGAAATGCGCCGAGCTTGTGCGCGGTCTGTTTCAGGCCGACCCGTCTGACACGTCACTGCTGTGCGAGATGCTCACCACGTTTCCCGACGAGGCGGCCGACACACTGTCGCACTATTACGCCAACACCGATGCCGATGAAAACGAGGCCATAGTGCATGTAAGCGAATTGTGCCGCACCGGCAACGAAGCCGCGGCTCTGGGTTATCTGCGATGGTATCAGTCGGCATATACGCTGTCGACGCAAGGCAAAATGGTGTTTATCGAGCTTCTCTACCACAACGGATGCTACCGCGAGGCCTACGACTATATGATTGACAACCTGAAATCGCCGGTACTGACTCCGGCCGAGCTTCCAATCATAGCCGTCATAGTGTCGATATTGCTCAAACTGCATGTCTATGACGAAGCGCTGCATTTCTGCAACACCTGGCTTGAAAAGCTGCACTCAACCGCAGTCGGCCACAACAGCTATCACCTTATCAACCGCGGCCTCCGCGACATTCTGACAGATATCCGTCAGCTCCTCACCGTCACTCCCGAGCCGTCAGACGAGCAAATCAATCGCGTAGCGCTCTGACAAACAGTTTTTGACATTAACATATTTTATATAACCGATGTCACATTTGATAACCAAAATTTATTAATTTTGGGGCAAAGCATTCGTAATCGGCAGGCAAAGTGTACCCCTTTTGATATGACGGCGCCGGCGTGCGCGTGACTCACATCGCCACAGACTCCGAACCATACGACTTCTTGAATGTTACATTTATATAAATTATATAAAACATCGAGAAGTAAACAAAGATGGGGGCACACTTATCATATCGACATCGTTTCAACGCATGACATAAATCTTTATAGAAAGTTGCCTGACTCATCCGGAATGTCAAATTAATAAAACTGATGGCAATGAATCAAAAAAATTATGGAGGCCAGAAGCCCGTACTACCCTTCTCCCTCAGGATCTGTTTCGGCATTTTTATGATTTTGGTTTTCGGCTTCGCAGGATTGATGCTGCTCTTCAACTGGTTTAACGTAATCTACGATCCGTCGTGGAACTGGCTGCGCTGGGTCGGAGGTCCGATATTCATACTCTACGGCATATTCCGTGCCTATCGCCTGTTCAAGACCCCCGAATCCGACGATGAAGAATAACCGCAAATGACAGAATTATGCTTAAAAAGAAGATAACGATAGCAATGGCAGGCGCCGCGCTCGCAGTGTCTGCCGTATCATGCAAATATAAGGTCGGACAGGACAGTAGTTCCGTGTCGGCCACGGCCGGTGTGACAGTGATGGCCTGCGACGAATCATTCCAGCGCATCATGGAGCAGGAGATAAATGTGTTTGAATATCAATATCCCAACGCCACCATACTCTCACGCTTCCTCCCCGAGCAGCAATGCATCGACTCGCTGCTCCACACCAACAACACCAAGCTTGCCGTCACATCAAGGCCTCTGACCGACGCCGAGATGCGCTATCTCGAACTGCGCAAACGGCAACCGCGCTCCAAGATGGTGGCCGTCGACGCTATCGCGATAATCGCCAACAAAGATAATCCGGTCAATGAAATATCAGTCAGCGACCTGAGCAAGATACTCTCCGGCGAAATCACCGAATGGAAATGGGTGGAGCCAGGCAATAAATCAGGCGATATCGACATTATCTTCGACTACAACGGCTCGAGCACCGTGCGCTACATGACCGACAGCATAATGGACGGACATCCGTTCGGCAAAAACGTATTCGCCCAGAACTCCAACGCCAAGGTGGTGCAGACAGTGTCACAGCGCAAGGGCGCGCTCGGCATCATCGGAGTAAGCTGGATTTCATCAGATCTCAAAGGTGTGAGAATGTCGACTGAAGAGCTGTCGGAAGCGTCACAGAAAAACGACACCACCAACCTCGGATTTTCACCCGACATAAAGGTACTTGCAGTGACTGCCGCCGGACAGTTGCCCGGAGAGGGTAAAAAACCGTATCAGGCTTATATATTTGACGGCTCGTATCCACTTTACCGCCCGATATACCTTACGGTGACCGGATATAAAAACGCCACTCAGAGCGGCTTTTTCACTTTTGTCACCGGATTTGCCGGACAAAAACTGATACAGCTGACAGGAGCACTCCCCGCCGCAATGCATCCCCGCATTGTCAACGTCGAATGACTTCAAAACCGACAACAGTTATTGTGTGAAAAGACTTCAACAAACGATAAAAATGCATCATGCCGCCGATTAATCTCCCGGCGGCATTGCATCAAACGATAAAAATTAGTAATTTTACATATTCTTATCGTCAACAAGTCAGACGAGATACAACATTTCTATTAAAATATCGTTATATCCTCAACGGAAAAAATAATTAAAACATAATATACAATATGAAATTTAAGACATTATTAGCGCTAATGCTCGGTGCTGTGGCCATAAGCGGCTCAGCCCAGGGATTTAAAGATGCAGTGGAATACTATCGCGCCGACCAGCCGGATGAAGCGGAAATCATCATCAACCGCACCATCAACGACCCGGCTACCGACAAATCGATGGCCAACTTCTATCTCGGACAGATAGCAATCCACCGTCAGGACTACGCCAATGCCAAGAACTTCTTCGAAAAAGGCATTTCTCTGAATGCCGACAACGGTTACAACTACATCGGTCTCGGCGAAATCGCTCTGCATAATGGTGACAAGTCGGCTGCCGACGACTTTTTCAAGCAGGCTGCAAAACTCAACAAGAAAGATGCAGTGCTTCTCACCAACATAGCCCGCGCATTCTACAACGCCGACGCCACCCTCTATCAGAAAGATATCAAGAAATATATCGCCGACGCTCGCAAAGCCGACAAAGACTGCCCCGCAATCTACATCCTCGAAGCCGACATGCTCGCACCTGTCAACGTCGGTGACGCTGCCGGATATTACGAAATGGCAATGAGCGCTGCCGACGGCGTCAACTACCCCGAGGCTTTCGTGAAATATGCCCGCACATATTTCCCCGTCAACCCCAACTATGCCATCGACGGTCTGAAAAAACTCCTCGAGCTTCAGCCCAACTCAGCTCTCGCACAGCGCGAACTCGCCGAGAAATATTACGACAACGACCAGCTCACCATGGCCGCCGAGCAATATGGCAAATATATCCAGAACCCCAACCACTTCAAGCGTGACGAACAGCGCTATGTAGGTCTCCTCTACTTCGGCAAGAAATATGACGAGTCAAACGCCCTCGCCGCAAAAATTCTCTCTGAAGATCCCGACAACTTCTATATGAAGCGCATGCGCATGCTCAACTACGCCGCTCTCGAGCAGCCTGAAAAAGCGATTGAAGAAGGAGACAAATTCTTCCAGACAAAAGGTGAATTCGTGCCCAACGACTACACCACCTACGGCGACATGTACATCGCTTTGGGTCAGGACTCAATCGGTGTGATCCAGTATGAGAAAGCTCTCACACTCGCTCCCGAGAAAGCATCGCTCTACAAAGATATCAGCCAGGCCTATACAGCTGCACAGATGTATGGCAAAGCCGCCGAAGCCCAGCAGAAATATATCGACATGGAGCCCGAGCACTCAACCAACGACGTGATGATACTCGCACGCCGTTACCAGAATGCCGCCGCAACTTCAGAGCCCGGCTCGCCCGAGCACGCCGACTATTCGCAGAAAGCCATCAAGGCCATCGAGGAAGTCTACGCCAAAGTGCCCGACAACCTTCAGGTGCTCACCACCCGCAGCCGCATCTACCTCATTGCCAACAACAACGAGATGAACGATGACATCGAGCAGCAGCTTATAAAGATTGTGGAAATACTTGACGCCGATCCCGAAAACGTAACGGCTCGCAAATCCGACTACATTTTCGCCCTCAACCTGCTCGGCAAGTATAACCTCTCGAAAGACCGCGAAAAAGCAAAAGAATATTACACCAAGTTCCTCGAAATCAACCCCGAGAACGAAAATCTCCGCAACTTTGTCGAGAATATGAAATAACCGTAAAGTTATTTCACCATTATACAACAAAACAGGCTGTGCCCAATCTGCGGCACAGCCTGTTTTGTTGTATAGATGCAAATAAAGCTGCTCAAACCTGAATTGCAGTGCATTTTACAGTCTCAGAATGTCTCAAAAAGTAGGGACGCACGGCTCATGCGTCCGCCAATACATTGATTATCAAACAAATATGCGGACGCACGAGCCGTGCGTCCCTACAAGTTTGAAGCGCAGCAACACCCGTCAAGACAAAGTCGGGAATTATTATATTGCCATGTACTGTTATTTCGGCTTATGCAAATTAAGGATCGAGCC
>CAMWIJ010000098.1 GCA_947174275.1 uncultured Muribaculaceae bacterium | reverse complement strand
AGCTCTCTCTTTCTTAAGTTAGTGACATTGCACGAGCCGTGCGTCCCTACGTTTTGAGGGTGTTTTTTCGAGTTAGCGACACCCCCTATTTATTGAGTCGGTTATGCTTTTGTGTCGGAGAGGCGGCGCATTGTGGCTATGTCGTCGAGGTAGTCCTGCATGTCCTGCTCGTGGTCAGCTTCATCGGCGAGGATTTTTTTGGCGAGGAGGTTGGTGATGTAGTCTTTGCCTTCCGTCAGCTCGGCGAGTTCCTGATAGCGGCGCATGGCACACTCTTCGGCGATGAGGATGGTCTTGAGGAAGTATTCGGAGTCAAAAGCTGTGGGAGTGTCATAAACGCAACGCGCATGTTTGAACCACTCTTTGGGGGTGAGAACGGGCACGCCGCCGAGCTGAATGATGCGGTCGCATATCATTGATGCGTGTTCAAGCTCTTCTTGGGCATGCTCCATAAACTCGCGCTGCAGGTCGACGCGCTGCGATCCGACCACCATCTTTGCCGCAGTCCAATACTGATAGTATGCGAGCCACTCCTCCGAGAGCGCCGCGTTGAGCTGGTCGAGCACTCTTGCCACATCGATTTTACCTTTCAAAAGGGTTACACTTTCTCTTGCCATAACGGTTATATGTTTCTAAATTACTTTTCGGAATTCACATATATAACATCCTGACAAATGATTGGTTCACCTTCGCAGAGGATCTGAACCATGACCTGCGGATGGCGTTTAGTTTGAAAGAAAGAATAAAAAATAAGCATTATGTCAGAACGACTTGTTTCAACTATTGCCTGCTCACGCCGAACGAGGGGCATGAGCAAGGTGTCACCGCTTGAGTTCAAGCATATCACGCTGGAGGATATAGATGCAATCAGCAGATTTCTGATTCATTCGAAATCGCGGACGTGCGACTATACGGTCGGCGGCATATATATGTGGGTGCATTATTTCAGTTACCGCTATTGCATATACCGCGACACGCTTTTCATCGAGGGTGTCAGCGAGGAGGATATGAGCCGCCCGGCATTCTCGATGCCTTTGGGCTCTCTGCCTCTTGACGAGGCTGTGGAGCTGCTCAGGGGATATTGTGAGGATAACGGGATGCCGCTGCGGTTTTCGGCTATACCAGAGGACCGTCTGGAGGAATTCAGATCGGTCGGGGAATGGGAGACGGAGGCGCTTGCCGACTGGTCGGACTATCTCTACGATGCAGGTGAAATCGCCTCGCTGTCGGGCAAGAAATATTCGAAGAAACGCAACCATGTCAACCGGTTCATGCTTGACAATCCGGAGGCGAAGCTACACATGCTCGGGGAGGATGATGTGGAGCGGGTGCTCGACGCGTTCTACCGCTGGGACAATGCGGAGGAGATGAAAGAACTCACGGCGATGGAGGAGCACGACATGACCGTCAATGTGCTTGAGCATATCGGCCGGCTTCCGGGTTTTGAGGGGGCTTATCTTGACGACGGGCGCGGCAACATCGTGGCATTCACTGTCGGCGAGACTATCGGCGACACGCTGTATGTGCACATCGAGAAGATGGACCATGACGTGTCAGGCGCCGGAACGGCTGTGTTTCATCTGTTTGTCAAATCGATGCTTGAGCGTCACCCCGGACTCCGCTACTGCAACCGCGAGGAGGATGTGGGCGACGAGGGTCTGCGGCAGGCGAAGCTGTCGTATCATCCGGCTGCGATATTGCAGAAGTATGATCTTATACGCAAGTCGTAAAACCCCTTATGCACTCCTGAAATCGACACGCTGCGACAATTTCACGCAAATTAAATAACTGTTCAAAATTATTTATGAAAAAAGTTTAGTAACTTTGGCGTTGAAAAATAAAGGAAACAGAAGATGTCGACAGAGCGTAACAGGATAAAGGTATGGGTAGAGGCGATGCGCCTGCGCACGCTGCCGGTTTCGGCGGCGGGTGTGACGGCCGCCGTCGCACTCAGTGAAATCTACGGATGCTTCAAGGTGCTTCCGTCGGTGCTGTGCCTGCTGTTTGCGGTTCTTGCGCAGATATCTTCAAATTTCGCTAACGAATATTTCGATTACCGCGGCGGACTTGACCGTCCGGGCAGAGAGGGACCGCGCCGCGGCGTCACTGAGGGCGACATAACGCCCGGATCCATGCTCCGCGCCACTGTGGCGAGTCTGGCGGCCGCGTGCGGCATAGGATGCCTGCTCATAATCTGGGGCGGTTGGGAACTTATTCCGGTCGGACTTCTGACAGCAGCGGGAGTGTTCGCCTACTCCGCGGGGCCGTATCCATTGTCGCATTACGCACTGGGCGAGGTGGCGGTGGTGCTGTTTTTCGGGGTGATACCTGTCAACATGACCTATTACATCATGGGGCATGAATTCGGCGAGGCGATTTTCATGGTGTCGCTCGCCATAGGTCTTATGGGAGCGAATATTCTTTTAGTCAACAACTACCGCGATATAGACGATGACCGGGCCGTAGGGAAGCACACGGTAGCGACGATATTCGGCGGAGGCTGCGCCACCACGCTTTATCTTCTGAACGGGTGGATAGCGATGGCACTGATGGCTCCTCTGACAGCCGAACTTCCGGCAGTGACGTGGATTGCCCCGACGCTTTATCTGGGATGTCACACGGCGCTATGGTGCAAAATGCTGAAACTGCGCGGGCGCGCCCTCAACAAAGTGCTGGGGATGACGGCAATGAATATGTTTGGCTTCACTCTGGTCTTCGCTCTTATAATCTTCATACTTTAAGTAAATGAATAGTGCAATGTCGACACTGACACCGATAATAAATCTGCAAAGTCAAAAACTGTATTACACCGGAGTGATGCTCAGCAACCCCTCCCCCACCGAGATAGTGCGGGGCATCAATGTTGTAATCGGCGCCAACAGCAGCGGGAAGTCGACTCTGGGCAACATAATAGAGAAAGGGTGGAATTTCCGCACGAATGCAATCACCTCGCCACAGGGTAAGCTGTCGGTGAAAAAGATAGAGTTTTCCGACATACACTCGCTTTCGGGCATGAAGGTGGAATATTACCAGCAGCGCTACGAGGCCACGATGAACGACGAAGTGCCGACGGTGGCCGAGGTGATGGGCGACAAAATCAGCACCGCGCGATGGGCCGAGCTGACGCGGATGTTTAATCTGACCGGAGCCGAGGAGCGCAAAATCAACTACCTGTCGTCGGGCGAGCTGCGCAAGCTGCTCATCATCAACGCACTGATAGAGCCGGTCGATGTGCTGATACTCGACAATCCGTATATAGGTCTCGACGCCCGGTCGAGAGAGATACTCAACGAAGCCATCGACGCGCTCAATCAGCGCGGCATAACGACGATGCTTCTCGTTGCCAATCCGACAGACATACACCCTCACGCCACTCAGGTGATACCGATGCAGAATCTGACGATACTCCCGCCGCTGAGAGATTTCAGCTCGATAAAATGGGTACGGCAATCGGTTATGCACCTTTTCGACTATGCGGTCAACATAGCCGAGATACCACTTCCTCCGGTGGCCGACAACGAGCCGGTGGAGACTGTAATGAAGATAACGAATGGAACCGTCAACTACGGCAGCCGCCGCATCATCGACGGCATCGACTGGGAGGTGAAAGACGGCCAGTGCTGGGGATTATCGGGGCCTAACGGTTCGGGCAAGTCGACGCTGCTGTCGCTGATATGCGCCGACAATCCGCAGGCATATTCCAATGATATAACACTTTTCGACCGTCGCCGCGGATCGGGAGAGTCAATATGGGACATAAAGCGGCGGATATCTTTTGTCAGTCCGGAGCAGAGCCTGCATTTCCATCCTGCCGGAGATGTGGCGACGATAGTGGCGCAGGGACTCAATGACACCACCGGAGTGTTCATACCACTGAAACCGGGACAGAAAGAGCTCGCCGAGCAGTGGCTCCGCCTGCTCCACATAGAGCATCTGGGGCCACGCAGCATAGGCACGCTGTCAGGCGGAGAGAAGCAGATGGTGATGCTTGCGCGGACGTTTATCAAGCAGCCGCGACTGATGATATTCGACGAGCCGCTTCACGGCCTTGACTATGCGCGCGGTCGTGCGGCAAGAGCCATCATCAACCATTTTGCGGCGAGGTCACGCGCCTCGCAGGGCAAGTATCCGCTGTCGATGATCTTCGTGAGCCATTATGTGGAGGAGCTGCCCGAATGTGTAACATATACAAAAACACTTGGAAAGACGCCGTGCAACTGACCCATCTACATATAACCAACTTCAAGAATATCGCCGAGGCCGACCTGAGTTTCAGTCAGAACATCAACGCGCTGCTCGGCGACAACGGCATGGGCAAGAGCAATCTGCTCGATGCCATCTATTACCTGAGTTTCTGCAAGAGTTTCACATCGCTGCCTGATGCCGGCATAGTGAAGTCAGGAGAGACATTCACCATGATGCAGGGTGACTATGTGAGGCGCGGCACGGAGGAGCAGGTGGCATTCGGCTATGCGGCTGGAAAGCGCAAGTCGTTCAAACGCGGCGGCAAGGAATACAGCCGCCTTAGCCAGCATATCGGGGTTTTTCCGCTTGTGCTTGTGTCGCCAGCCGACATGGAGCTCGTGGGCGGGGGCGCCGAGGGCCGGCGCCGCTTCATCGACATGCTGATATCGCAGACCGACCCCGCGTATCTTAACCATCTGATACGCTACAACAGCGCCCTTCAGCAACGCAACCGCCTGCTGCGCGACCATGTGTGCGACCCAAACCTGTATACAGCGATAGAGGTGACGATGGAGATGTCGGCGGAATATATCACCGGAGCGCGCAGAGAGATAACCGGGCGTCTGCGTGAGATATTCAGAAAGCATTACCGCGACATCGCGCGCACGGAGGAGACCCCTGAGGCTGAATATCGCTCGGCTCTTCTGATATCGGGAGTCAGCTATGGCGAGCTGCTCGAGCAATCGCGCCGGAAGGATGAAATCATCGGACACACTACTACGGGGCCTCACCGCGATGACCTGGAGCTGACACTCGACGGCATGGCTGTAAGGAGCACTGCCTCGCAGGGGCAGTCAAAGACATTCACCATAGCTCTGCGTCTGGCCCAGTATGAGTTCATGCACGAGGCGACGGGGATGCGTCCGCTGCTTCTGCTCGACGATATATTCGACAAACTCGACTCACACCGTGTAGCCAATATAGTGGAGATTGTCAACCGTGATATTTTCGGTCAGATTTTCATCACCGACACCAACCGCGACCATCTCGATTCGATAATGTCGTCGATGACCGGCGCCGACTACAGCATGTGGAATGTGAGCTGCGGCAATTTCGAACCTGTAAAATGACAACTGCATGAAACGCACCGACCCGATATCAATCAGGCAGCTTATAGACAAGGTGATGCTCGAGGGGGAGACCCGCGAGACGGTGATGCAGCAACGTGCGTCGTATATGTGGACGGAGGTTGTGGGGCCGGGAGTGAACCGTTTCACATTCAGGCGCTACGTAGAGCGGGGTGTGCTGCATGTGTATATCACTTCGGCGTCGCTGAAAAATGACCTTGCGTTTCTGCGCCACAATATAATCAAGGAAATCAACGGACGTCTCGGGGCTGAGGTTCTGAGCGATATCGTAATACATTAAAAAACAAACAGACAATGGCTTATCAGTTACCTGAATGCAAAAACCAGAAGGTGCCGGCGGCAAGCTGCGGTTTCAACCACAAGATGCCTCTGCAGGTGCGCTTCAATGACATCGACATACTCGGACATATCAATAACTCGGTGTATCTGTCGTTTTTAGATCTCGCCAAGGCTGAGTATCTGACGACAGCGACTTCGGCCCGTGTGGAAATCGGGGGAATAGCCGTGGCAATCGTGAATATCAGCTGTAGCTTTTTCTCTCCGGGCTATTTCAACGAGCCTCTTGAGGCAGTGACAGCAGTGACGCGAGTGTCGCACCGCAGCCTCTGCATGGAGCAGCGCATCTACAATCCGACGACGGGTGATGTGAAGTGCATAGCAAACACTGTGATGGCCGGCTTCGACCCGCGGACGGCGAAGGGTGCCGAGATACCGCAGGAATTTATCGACGAGCTGGAGGCTTTCGAACAGCGCAGTCTGTTTGTCGAGAAAACGATGAAAAGCAAATAGCCGGACGAAAAAGATTTGCACAGTAAATAAAAAAATTTTATCTTTGCGGTCACTAACAGGCTGCTCGAATGGTGGAATGGTAGACACGAAGGACTTAAAATCCTTTGGCTATTGCAGCTGTGCGGGTTCGAGTCCCGCTTCGAGCACTGTGTAGGCTGCGTCGTTTTTACGGCGCAGCTTTTTTTTATACCGACGTATCAGGGGGAGGACAGTAGAATGTATGGTGTAAATCGGCGTCCTCCGGAAGCCTTTGGGGTGGCGGGTCGGACGAGTCGGATAGTGGGAGGGAGGGGGCGATGATACCACGGATCGCCCTGCGCGGGCT
>CAMWIJ010000097.1 GCA_947174275.1 uncultured Muribaculaceae bacterium | reverse complement strand
CCTCCGAGATACCGAAGAACACGCGGCTCACCCTTTCGAGCGTAGCGCCGGCATTGTCCATCGCCACAATCGTATTCTCAAACGTAGGAGTGTCGGGATTTGCCACAATGGCCGCGATGTCGGCGCGAGCCTCCTCTATGCCTTTGGTAATAGCAGGCACATAGTCGTCGAGCGTAATCCTGTCGAACGGCGGAATTTCAAACTGCGTATCGTATGGTTTCAAAAACGGGTTGACATGCCCTGCCGACTGCGCACCCCCGGCAAGAGGAGCGGCAATAGCGGCCGCAAGCATTGCTTTGACTATTTGTTTTTTCATCTTTATTAACAGTATGATTGATTTAATTATTTTCAATTTCTATGTGATACAAATTTATAGAAAATTTTCCACACCGACAACACAAATTCATACAATGTGCGCCACACTGCCGGCATCAAGTCCACCCTCCTTCATAGGGCAGAAAACACCGTCATCGGCTCCGCTACAGCGCAACGATATTCTTAAACAGTTTCCAGAAGGGGTCGTTGCGGTAGCGGTCAATGCTGCCGGCGGGCACATGGAGCGTAATGTTGTCTATCATGTTTTGCGTGAAAACCTTGCCCACACTCGGGGGTGTCGTGGCATGCAGGTATATATGTTTGAGCGGTGTCTGCGAAAGACATCCGTTATAGAGTGCGCGCATTGTACCCGGGAGCGTTATCGATTCAAGTCCGGCGTAATAGAACGCATTTTCATCGAGAGCCTCAACACCTTCAGGTATCTCGATTTCGGTCAGTTTCCCGCAGTCACGGAAACATTCACGCGGAATACGCCTGAAATGTCCCGTCGCAAACTTAACCTTACTGAGCGAATGGCAGTAATAGAACGCATATTCCCCCAGATATTCCACATCCTTGGGAATATAAATCTCACTCAGGGAGGAACATTGACGAAACGCATAGTCGCCGATATATTTCAACTGTGCCGGCAGCCCCTCTATGCTTTTTAATTTTGTACATCCCTGAAAGGCGGCCGCCTCTATAAAATGAGGCGCGTTGCCGTGAAAAGCCACACTTTCAAGCTCCGTGCAATACATAAATGCGCTCTGCGGTATCGTCCCGATTGCAGCCCTTATGTCTATGCTCTTTATTCCGGTCTGGGCGAATGCCTGCCGACTTATTTCCACCGGACTCAACCGGTGTATCCCCACCTGAATATCGCTGGGTATTACAGCCGCCCGTTCGTATGGTTTACCTGCACGCGGGCCTAACACACGGCAGGCGAAATTGACCGGGCTTATCACATTATCCTGATACAGCGTCTCATACATTACGTCGTGCACACTAAACGACAGCGGCACCGAGTTCTGTATGAACTGGTAAACAAATACCCCTGCGCCGACCTCTTCGCCTCCTTCCCGGCGCCCTTGCCCCGACAACGTTGCCGGAACTATAGCGGCCAGTCCCGCCGCCAATATCGCGCCGCGCAAAAATTTCCCTTTAACCATAGCATCTGAAATCAATCCGATGGACTTATATTATTTAATAATTACAACCTGGTTTTAATAATTACAACCCGGATATTTATCTTTCCACACCCCCATAACAATCAATAAGGAGTCCGGGGAACATCCCGACTCCTTATTGTGAATGACAGGTCAGCGGCGCGCATCCGCATCTGCTTTGCGGTTGCCGCAATCTGTAATTTCCGGTTGAAAACGTTTTTATTTTACCTTGTTCTCAAGGTCGGCACCGGCTTTGAATTTCACGGCCTTGCGTGCGGGGATTTCAATTTTTTCTTTTGTGCGGGGATTTATGCCGGTGCGGGCGTCTTTTTCCTGTACAGAGAAAGTGCCGAAGCCGAGAAGGGCTACTTTGTCATTTGCAGCGAGAGCGCCTGCAATAGCGTCGAGAGCTGCTTCAAGTGCGTTTTTAGCATCAACTTTAGTGAGGTTAGCTTTTTCCGCAATCGCGTTGATTAATTCTGTTTTGTTCATAATGTGGTTTTGATTAAATAAGTTTATGGTATTATTTTTCGCAAATATAAAGTTAAATTTTGAATTATCAACGTTTTTGGCCTATAAATTCGTGCGTTGACATTCATTTTTTCATATTTTTCGGGGCTTTGCTGACGTTTTTCACAAAAATACTTAACAACATAACAGATATCATGCATTTTTACTAATTTTGCACGCGTCGCCGGTGATGCTCCACGCATCTTCGCCGACACGTCACATCGGGCGTCATGCCCTGAAATCATAAAGCAAAAAAACGAGACAAGCGCCATGAACATAGGCTCTACTTTCCGCAATCTCCCCCCGGTGACAAAAAACCTGCTTATCATCAACGCCATTATATGGCTGGCACTGCAGTTGTTTCCGGCATCGACCAAAGCGACATTCATGGATATCTGCGCACTGCACTATCCGCTGTCAGACAGTTTCAATCCTGCCCAGATCATCACCTACATGTTCGTGCAGGAAAATTTCTTCCATTTGTTTTTCAACATGTTCGCGCTGTTCATGTTCGGCAACATCATCGAACGTGTGGCCGGCCCGCGCCGCTTTCTGTTCTATTACATGTCGTGCGGCATCGGAGCAGCCCTTATACAGCTCGGAGTCTTTGCCTTCATGATACACAGCGGCAGCCTGCCCGAAGGGGTCACGATAAGCGATATTGTCAGCATGCATGTGCCTGCCGGATTTGCGCCGAGCAATCCCGATGTGTTCCGCGTGTGGAACCTCATCAACACCGAAGTAATCGGAGCTTCGGGAGCCGTATTCGGCATACTTCTGGCTTTCGGATACATGTTTCCCAAAGCGCCTCTGTATCTGTTTTTTATCCCTGTGCCGATACAGGCGCGATGGGTTGTGCTGGGCTACGGTGCAATCGAACTGCTCCAGAGCTTCAACAACAATCCCGGCGACAACGTGGCTCACGTAGCTCATCTGGGCGGCATGCTCGTGGGATTTCTGATTCTTCTCTACTGGAAAAAGAAAGGGCTCTTCAACAATGGCGGCATTTACTGACCTGTGGCGCAGACTGATGAGCGCTTCTGCCCTGTGGAAACTGATCATAGCCAACATCGCCGTTTTCCTCACGCTCCGGCTTCTCGGCATCATAGCCATGATAGGGGGCTGGAATATCGACAATGTGGTCGACCAGCTGGCATTGCCGTCGGCACCGGCTCTGATCGGTACACGACCGTGGACTGTGGTGACATATATGTTCACCCACTACGCGCCGTTTCATATACTTTTCAATATGCTCACGCTCTATTGGTTCGGCAAAATCATGCTGTGGCGCTGCACGCCGCGGCAGATGACATGGCTCTATATCTACGGAGGCATTGCCGGCGCACTGCTCTACATCGCTGCCGCACAACTGTTTGCCGGTGTTGGAGGCTGGCTTCTGGGAGCCTCTGCCGCTGTCATGTCAATTGTCATCGCCACAGCCGTCATGATGCCCGACTTCCGCATTTCTCTGCTTTTCGTCGGCAGTGTCAGACTTAAATGGGTGGCGGTCACCGCCGTGGTGCTCTTCGCTCTCGGACTTGTAGGCGACAATGCCGGGGGGCATGTGGCTCACTTCGGCGGCATAATTGCAGGCGCGGTTTTCGGACTGCTTTACAACAGAGGCATCGATATCACCCGCCCGGTGAACAATCTCACCGGGCGGATTGTTGCTTTGTTCAGAAGCACAGGCGCACCCCGTCATGACAGGCAGCGGAAAGCGAAATTCAAATTCAGACCGAAAAAGGCATCACGACAGCAGAATTCATCAACACCGTCAGAAGCCGACGACCGGCGCAATCTTGACGCCATACTCGACAAAATCAAGCATTCAGGCTATACGGCACTGACCGCCGACGAACGACGGCAGCTCTTCGACATAAGCCGACGTGTGAAATAACCGACACAAATCAACCGGCAAATCTCCAACTCTCTTACAACTCTTCTCACAATGACAGCTCCGGAGCAATCAGCAAAAAAATCACGTAAAATAATGCCGCGCGTGGCAACTGTGTTCAAATGGCTATGGCTCGCAATGACAATAGCCGTTGCAGCGACTACAATAATATCGGCAAACAGCGGACTTATAAATCCGCTCGACATCACCTGGCCCTCGATGCTCGCTATGGCATTCCCGTTTCTGATTGTGGCCGACGTGGTGCTCGGTCTCATCAACCTTTTCATCAACAAATGGATTGCGGGTGTGCAATGGATTGCGCTGATATGCTCTGTCACGGCGATAGGCAACTGGTTTCCGGTTCACCCGTTCACACGCGAGGCCGCCGATGTCGACAACGACAACGTCATAAAGTTCATGAGCTACAACACTTTCGGATTTGCCGACGCACAGAACTGCTTTCCCGACAGCACCAACCGCACCGCCACTTCGATAATAAACTCCGGAGCCGACATTATATGCCTTCAGGAGGTAGGGCAGCTCGTCGACATGCCTACCCGCGGACTTACCGACGAACAGATCGACTCCATCAACGAAGTGTATCCCTACTTCGCTTCGGAGGAGGAGAAAATGGTATCAATCCTTTCGAAATACCCGCTCCGCGAGGTATATCTCGACCAGCCGGTGTCGCCGCATTCAGGCTGGCAGGCTGCAGAGGTCACCATCGGCAATGACACGATACTTGTAGTGAGCGTGCATCTGCAGTCGTTCGGACTCGATGCCGAGGACAAGATATTGTATCACCGCATAACCGACGGCTCTGTATCCGGCAACATGGCTGACGCCGGCCTCATCATCTACCACAAACTGTCGGACGCATTCGAACTGCGCGCCGCGCAAGCAGAAAAGCTGCGTCACCAGCTCGACTCGCTCAACTATAGGAACGTGATACTGTCGGGCGACTTCAACGACATAGCCGGTTGCTACCCGATGCGTACAATCGCCGGCGATGACATGAAGTCAGTATTCCGCACAATCGCCACCGGCCCGGTCATCACCTATCACAGCGACCGCTTTTTCTTCAATATCGACCACGTGCTCTACCAGGGAAACGTTACCCCGGTGCGCTATCGCCGCGGAAACATCAAATCGTCAGACCACTACCCAATCTATGTCACCTTCCGCCGCGACCGCCACGACCGATAAGCCGTGGCGCTCTACGGAGCGGAGGTCAATGATGCAGACGCTCCCTGAGGTCGGGGCGGAGTGTTTTCTTCTGTTTTTTCAGAGCGTTGGTGATGTCACGCGACAGCACATTGTCACTCTTGGCAATCACCTCGCCACGCTTCATGGCCGACAGGTAATCACCTCCATCGGCAAGATAATCGATTGTGGCGATGTTGTAATATCTGTCGGGGGCGAGAGGCTTTCCGTTGATAATAATTTCTGTGCACTTACCCTCGGCCGGACTGTAGGTCACATCGGCATTGCCGCTGATGCCGTTCATCGGGCGGCGCCCCATCTGCGCGAGCACTTCGGCAAGCGCGTCACCTTTGATTTTAACAACTTCGACAGTATTTTCAAACGGCAGAACCATAATGACATGCCCTTCTGAAATCACACCTTTGGGCAGGGTGTTGCGTATGCCTCCGTTGTTGAGTATCGCCATGTCAACCGGTTCGCTGACAAGCTCCTTGCCGCGTTGCAGCACCAGGTCGGAGAATATGTTGATAATCGACTGCTTGTCGAGCGGCGCCGATGACTTCGCCAGTTTTATCGACATCAGCGAGTCGACCTTGCTGCGATAAGGCGCAAGTATCTCCCGCAGGTTTTCATCAATCTTTCCGTCAAGCCGGCTGTCGACAGGTATCACCGACGACACTATATCTTTATTGTCAAGATCAATGTCGATTTTGCCGAGCGCTGTGCCTTTCGACCCCAACTGCGCCACAACCACATCCTTGCCGACGGCATTCTTTATCAGTGTCGGCTTTGATTTGGGATTTGCCGGATTGAGAGGCGTGTGAGAATGTCCGCCTATTATAAGGTCGATATCCTTCGACACAGTGGCAAGAACGGAGTCGCTGGGAAATTTGTCGTCGGAATATCCGATATGAGTCAGAGCTATCACCACATCGGCTTTTTCATTATGGCGCAAAGCCCATGCCGTATGGTCAGCCGCCTCATATACATCCATATATTCCACCCCCTTGATATTGCGGTCGGAAATCATACCCTTGGGATTAAGATTGAGCGCCATAATGCCAATCTTCTTGCCATCGTATTCTTTCACAACGTAAGGCACGACAAGTCCTGCCAAAGGCGAATTGTCGACATCATAATTTGTCGACACCCATGTCGCATTGTCGTTGCGGAGCAATCCGGCAAGCTCCTCCGCCCCATTGTCAAACTCATGGTTGCCGAGAGTTGCGATATCGTAGCCCAGGGCGTTCATCACCTTGTGCTCCACCTCTCCGCGATAGAGATTGAAATAGAGCGTGCCCTGCACAACATCGCCGGCATCAACGAGAAGCACATTTTTTTCGGCACCTCTGACGCTGTCGATCACAGCCTTGCGGCGCATCACTCCGCCCAGGTCGTGGCTTTCGGGATCAATCTGCGAATGCGTGTCGTTGGTGTGAAGTATCACAAGATGCTCGGCAGAGACGCCCAATGCCGCGCCGGCGACAATGGCCGGCAAAAGGATTATTTTTCCGATTTTACGTATCATGATATCAATATTTTTAGTTTAGTTTCGTTTGGTTTTACTACTTGGCAAATTTACACAATTCATGCTTAACGGCAATCCGCGAAGGCTTCACTTATTTTTTAAATTATGTTAATTTGCAAATCAGCAATAATCTTTAATATTAACAAACTCATGGCATTAAAAGACTTGTCGGGAATAAAAAAAACGTGCGGCGCAAAAAAAATCAAAAAAATATTGCGTAATAAAGAAAAACGTTGTATCTTTGCAACCGCAAAGCCACCAAGGCATGGCTCCTTAGCTCAACTGAATAGAGCATCTGACTACGGATCAGAAGGTTACAGGTTTGAATCCTGTAGGAGTCACAAATCACGATTATTGCCTATATTTAATACCATGGCTCCTTAGCTCAACTGAATAGAGCATCTGACTACGGATCAGAAGGTTACAG
>CAMWIJ010000096.1 GCA_947174275.1 uncultured Muribaculaceae bacterium | reverse complement strand
ACTCCCGTCGGCTCCGAGATCGCACAACGAGACATAAAATATTGCGGCGGCGGTAATACACATAAATACCCGTTAACTAATTGGGGGGGGTAATTTATGCGTACATTCGCAGGCATTAACTAAAAAAATGTTGAGTCACATAGATAAAACCAATCAAAATAATCTGTGTATTCAATCTATTTATTAACCTATTATCAATAACCCTAAACAAAGTATCATGAAGCGTAGGCTAATCCTTTTTTTTGCCTTTGTTTCTCTGATCGTCGGTCTGGCGCAAGCGCGCATTGTTACAGGCCTGGTTACAGAAGCAAATACAGGCGAGCCGGTGGTCGGAGCGTCTGTTCGATGCAGAGATGATTTGAAAATCGTCACAACAACAGGCATTGACGGCAAATTTTCCTTTAAAGTGCCCGACGAGTGCAAGCACCTGATGATTTCATACATCGGCCTTGAAACCAAGGAGGTGGCAGTGGCCGACTATGTAGAGGTGGCTCTTGAAGAGTCGCTGTCGAATCTCGACGAAGTAGTTGTGGTCGGATACTCTACAACCACCAAACGCGACCTTATCTCTTCGGTATCTACCGTGAATGCAGGCGAAATCGTCAACCTGCCGGTCACCAACGTGATTCAGGGCATGGCCGGCCGTTCGCCCGGTGTCATCATCACGGCAAGCGGCGGTGGTATCAACAACCGTCCGTCGGTCAGCATCCGCGGTGGCGGCACTCCGCTCTATGTCATCGACGGCATAATCCGCACGGAGGATGACTTCGCCAACCTTTCGCCCGACGACATCAAGGACATCTCGATCCTCAAAGATGCATCGGCTACCGCCATTTACGGTTCGCGTGCGTCAAACGGTATCATTCAGGTCACCACACGCTCGGGTAAGAGCGGCAAGGTGACTCTGGAATATGACTTCAACGCATCGTGGTCGCAGCCCAACATCTGGCCCGAACCCATGGACGTGTGGGACCGTGCCGAATGGATCAATAGTGCGCGTATCAGCGAAGGCCGTGACCCCTACTTCGACGAGGTGGCCATACAGAAGATGAAAGACGGTTCCGATCCGCTGTCGTACAGCAACACCAACTGGCGCAAGGCAGTGCTCCGCTCATGGGCACCTCAGACCAAGCATGCCGCCCGTCTGACAGGCGGCTCGGAAACCAACCAGTTCTACGTGTCGCTGGGTCACACCGACCAGCAGTCGCTCTTCCGCAACGACAACAACTGGATGAAGCGTACCAATTTCCGCATTTCCGACAATGTGCTGATCAAGGATATCGGTCTGCATGTCAACCCGTCGATCGACGGATACTGGCAGGAGGAGAGCACACCGTCGACTTCGTCGGCCGACAGCTATTACGGCGTGTTCTCGCACATCAATAACAAGAGCCCGCTCACTCCGGCCTTCAACAGCCTCGGACTCCCCTACAACACCACCGATAACCCTGTGGCCGAAACAGCCAAGGACGCCGGCTACAACCGCACAAAGTATGCCGTGATCAACGGCAAGATCGATCTGATATGGGATTGCCTCTGGGTCGACGGACTCAAGCTCCGCTACTCGGGCAACTACCGCTACTACTCCAACACCAACAAGAACTGGCGAAAGGATGCGGCCAAATATGACTGGGATTCCGACATGCCTTCCTACGACAACAAGTCGCAGCTTTATTATCAGGCCTGGTCGGGATACTCATTCACCGACCAGATTTTCGCAGAGTACAACCGTAAGTTCGGCAAACACTCCGTATCTGCCATCGCAGGCTTCGAGGATTACTACGAATGGGGCCAGAGCGCATGGTTGCGCCGCATCAACTATGAGTTCAACATCGACCAGATCAATGTGGGACCTGAAGCCGACCAGTCAAACGGCGGCAGCGAGGCCGAGCTTGGCCGCGCTGCGTGGATCGGACAGTTGAAATACAACTACGACAACCGCTACCTCGTGGAGGGAAGCATACGTCGCGACGGCTCCGACCGTTTCGCTCCCGGCAAGCGCTGGGGCACATTCTTCAGCGGATCGGCCGGATGGCGCATAACCCAGGAGCAGTTCATGCAGAGCCTCGTGGAGACCAATATCGTCAACAACCTCAAGCTCCGCGCTTCATATGGCGAAACCGGTCTTGACACTTCGGCCGGACGTTTCGCCTATCTGACATCCTATACCCTCAACAACCAGGGTTATGTGGTCGACGGCAAGTTTGTGCCCACCTTCTCGGAAGGAGCGCTTCCCTCGCCCGACCTCACCTGGTACACCACACGCCAGACCGACATAGGCCTTGACTTCGGTTTACTCGGAAGCCGCCTCACCGGTTCGGTCGACTACTTCTATTACTCTACAAAGGGCTATCTCGTGGCTCCCACAGGCGAAAGCTACCTCAACCAGGTGATCGGTATCAGTATGCCCCTGGTAAAGTCCGACAGCGAATTTCGCCGCGCCGGCTGGGAATTCCAGCTCGGATGGCATGACATGGTCGGTGATTTCTCCTATGACATATCCGCCAACCTGACATGGTACAACTCGCTCTGGGCCCGCATCGCCGATGAGCCCGAAAGCCAGTCGATGAACCCCTACACCCGTTTGCAGGGACGCAAACAGGATGTCTATGGCCGTCTTTACAATTGCTATGGCTTCTATAATGACGTCGACGAAATCTACAACAGCGCAGGTTATGTCAATGCCTATAATTCAGGCTATATGCGTCCCGGCGACCTCCGTTACGAGGATACCAACGGCGACGGACAGATTACCACAGAAGACCTCCGCTACCGCGGCTCGCAGAGCACCCCTCACGGACAGTTCGGTATCAACATCAGCCTGAACTACAAGGGATTCTATCTCTCGGCTCTTTTCCAGGGCTCGACGAAATTTGATGTCGCTATTCCCGGATCACTTGCCATGCAGACCGGACAGACCTCGCAGCTCCCCGTGATATTCGACTTCCAGACCGACTACTGGCGTCCCGACAACACCAACGCCAAATTCCCGCGTCTGATGAGCAACACCCCCGACAACAGCAACAACAACTACATCAGCAGCGATTTCTGGCTCGTAAACGGTCAGTATATCCGTCTGAAAGACGTGCAGTTTGGCTACGATTTCAAATATAAGCTGCTCAAGAACGTCAATTGGCTCTCACGCGCCCGTATCGGCTTCTCAGGCGAGAATCTCTTCACCGTCTCGGCCGTCAAGAAATACGGCATCGATCCTGAAACGGCATCGACCGAGAACTACGGCTACCCGGTAGAGCGCATCCTGGCTATGACCCTTAACTTAGGATTCTAATCATAATTCTCAGAAACCAAATGAATATCAAATATATCACTTATCCTTTGGTCGGACTGGGCCTTCTCGGACTCAGTGCGTGCAAGGACACACTCGACACTCATCCTACCGAGATCTTCTCGGAGGCCGAGGTGTGGGGTAGCAAATCGACTGCCGACGCTTTTGTGGACGGCACCTACAACACCGTGATAACATCTAACGGTCTGGCAGGCAGCGGCTCATGCATTCTGTGGGCTGCCAGGACCCCCGACGGTTCGCAGTGCGACCAGGTGGGCTCGGGTATTGACGGAGTTGCGACAGAGCTTGGTCTTAGCAACGGCACCGACATGGGTATCAATCGTTTCGCACAGCTTCGCCAATGCAATCTCATCATCGAGAAAACTGCTGAAAGCGATGCGCTTTCAGAAAGTGAAAAAGCCGAGCTGGTGGCTCATGGCCGATTCCTCCGCGGTCTGATTTTCTACTATCAGACCAAGACGATGGGTCGCTTTGTGCCTATCCGTCAAGTGCTGACAGAAGCCGACTCGCTTAAAGCCGACATTCCCATGACCGCATCGGTGGCTGAGAGCTACCAGCTGGTGATGGAGGATTTCGACGCAGCTATCCCCGATATGCGTACAAGCTCGTCGGCCGGTCTGCCCAACAAGTATGCCGCCGAAGTTATCGCCAGCCGCGCATGCCTCCAGGCCTATGCCTATACCGGCGATGCCTCATACCTCGACAAAGCCATTGCCTATGCCGGCGATGTTGTCAACAACGGTCCCGGCCTTTCCACCGACTATGAAGGCATGTTCAACGAAAGCAATGCCACCGCACCTGAAATCCTCTGGGGCTATTACCGTCTGAGCAGCAACACATCTGTCAGCTCTTTTGTCGAGATGATCAATACGGCTCCCAACATCTCGCTCGACGACGTGCAGATATCGCTCTGTCCCGTACAGTTTGACATCAAGCCGGGTGAGGGCCGTCCGTTTGAGGCGTGGGCCACACATTTCCCCACTCAGGATCTCGTTGACCAATATCTGGCTATCGACGAAGCCACCGGCGAGGCCAAGCCCTGGTGGGCCACATCGCAGTATATCGCTGCCGTCACCGAGCACAATGCCCTTTCGGTGACATCACCCGGCGAGATCGACGAATATTCCCGCACTAACGGCGAGCTGCGTCGCATCCCCACACCTCAGGACTTCCAGCAGCTCAACGACGGCTATCCTGCTGCCACACGCTACGCTACCCTCAAAGCCGGCGTGGCCGACGGTGTTGACATTTCCGACATCATCTACGGCAACCGCGACGCGCGTATGGCCGCAAGCGTGATCTACGACAAGACGACATGGCTCGGACAGTATGTTGAAACCAATCTTGCCGGCAACTTCTCGATGGGTGTGCGCGACAAGGAGGACGGAGGATGGTACAATACCACCACCGGCTACTACTGGCGCAAAAACTCGGTGAGCGACATCACCCGTGCGTTCTACTCGGTGTCAGTGCCGTTCCATTATTGCATAGCGCGCACAGGCGAAGCCTACATGAACCTCGCCGAGGCTTATCTCTGCAAGAATCAGGTTGCTCCCGCAGTGAGCGCTCTCAATGCCACCCGTACTGTACACGGCAAGCT
Organism: uncultured Muribaculaceae bacterium; assembly: GCA_947174275.1. Classification (GTDB taxonomy): domain Bacteria; phylum Bacteroidota; class Bacteroidia; order Bacteroidales; family Muribaculaceae; genus JAGBWK01. The sequence continues at coordinate 2,363 of CAMWIJ010000096.1, read as the reverse complement.
CCCCGCATCGACTGCCACGAACCTGCAGGATGCATGGGCCGACTATATGCGCGAGCGTCGTGTAGAGATGGCCAATGAGGCCGGCGATATCTATTTCAGCTATCTGCGCTGGGGTAAATATGGCGGCTATGCCAACTACGGACGTCAGCCGGGCGACGTGATTCGCGACCTTGACTGCCCGGTATACAAGATTGAGATCAACCGTGACCGCACTGCATTTATCATCAATCAGCTGACACTGCTCAACTCGGCCAACCGCAATTTCACGACACGCCGCTATCTATTCCCGATACCGCAGAGTTTCCTCAACACACGTGAAGCCTATGGTCTTGATCACGAACAGAACCCCGGATGGTAATAATAAATAAGAAACAGACATGAAACGATATATTTTCTCACTTTTCGCGACCCTCCTGTCGGTGGTATGCCTTACAGGATGCTTGACCCACGGCATTGATGATCCCGACGACGTGTATGATGGCGCCGACATCACCAGCCTTCAGGGTGTCTACTACCGTTATAAAAATGTCGTCGACGGCGAAACGGTAGTTAGACAGGTAACACTGGCACGTGCCGCCTCAATCGATTCGGAAGAGAACACTATGGCGATCCAGTGTCAGGCCCAGGCCAGTTTCCCGGCCGATCAGCTTCCCAATCTGACGACTTCCGAACTGGTGGTGGTGCTCAACATCTCTACCGCAGCGGTAATCGAACCTCTCGACGGGGCGCCCGCTCTTGGCGTGCCCGGCGACTGGAGCAAGCCCAACAAGTATCAGATCACAGCAGCCAACGGCAAGAAGAAGGTCTGGACAGTGACTCTGGAGCTTATTCCACGAAGCTAAGACATGTATGTTTGCGCCGACCAATGTCGGGATGGTCTTTTATGCCAACTGTTTTGACCGTTCAGGCGGGTCTACGCGCAACCTGATAAATACGGCTAAGAACTGATAGCCTCATGTAGAAAGCTCTGAACCATGTGGTTCAGAGCTTTTTTTGTGGTTGACAACAGTATGGTTGCAGGCTTTCCCGGTTGCCCGTGGCGGCAATTTTATGGGTGAACGCACGGCTGTATTTGTGGAAGTGAAATTAAAGTGTTAACTTTGCAAGCGGATAAGGCTGCCGCAAGGTGACGAAGTCAGTGAGCTGACAGCTATCGCATTAGCCTTTTTCCGTCAAGTCACGCAAAATCCTGCGTAGGATTCAGAATCATGATTTCCTCCTTCTACGCAACTACGCAATCTCGGCCCGGTGGTATATCGCCGGGCTTTTTTTATTCCCGCTGAATGGTGAAGTGTGAAGGGAAATGTTTATATTTGCGCTGATGAAAAAGCTTGTAATCTTTGACCTCGACGGCACTCTGCTCAACACCATCGACGACCTGGGCAACGCTACCAACCACGCCCTGGCGGTCGAGGGGTTTCCCACTCATCCCCTCGAAGCCTACCCTATGATGGTGGGCAACGGAGTGAGCCGTCTGCTTGAGCGTGCCCTCCCCGAGGAGCATCGCAACAAATCCACCCTCGAACGCATACGCAGTGTGTTTCATGATTACTACGACGAGCATCTCGCCGACTTCACACGCCCTTATCCCGGCGTCGTTGAGCTGCTTGCAGCGCTGCATGAGCGCGGCGTGGCCTTGGCCGTCGCCTCCAACAAGTACCAGGAGGCGGTGACAAAGCTCATGGGCATCTTTTTCCCCGACGTGAAGTGGGTTGCCGCGTTCGGACATCAGGAGGGTGTGCCCTCCAAGCCCGACCCGTCGATAGTGTTCAACATACTCTCGGCCCACCCGACACCAAAGGCCGAGACCCTTTATGTGGGTGACTCGGGTGTGGATATGGAGACGGCGCGGCGCGCCTGTATAGAGTCGGTGGGCGTAACGTGGGGCTTCCGCCCCGTAAGCGAGCTGCGCGACAACCACGCCGACCACATTATATATAACCCCGTCGACATACTTCCCATAGTAGCCAACGACTTCCTCTAATCCATCCTTCCTCACTTACCCTATGACCCTCTGGCGACGCATCATCGACCTCTATGTCGACGGCTTCCGGTCGATGACCGTGGGCCGCTCCCTCTGGGCCATAATCATCATCAAGCTCATAATCATGTTCGGGGTGCTGAAACTCTTTTTCTTCCCCGACATACTCGGCACCAACTACGACAGCGACGAGGAGCGCGCCGGCGCCGTCCGTACCGCTCTCAGCGACTCCGACCGCTGACCGCCGTCGCCCCCACACACGTTCCCAACTCCCTTGAATCGCGTTTTAACCGAAAAAAATTAAAAACCATAAAACATGCCTGACCTGATAAGCGTAGGCGACTGGTCGCGGTGGCAATTTGCTCTCACGGCGATGTACCAC
>CAMWIJ010000095.1 GCA_947174275.1 uncultured Muribaculaceae bacterium | reverse complement strand
AGTTGCTGTATGCCGACCTCGTTACGCCGAGAGCCTGCGCTACCTCATCCTGTGTATATCGGGCTGTTTCCCTGAGTTTCTTTATGTTGCGGGCTATTATCTTATCCATATCTGTTTGCTTTCGTGTGGCAAAGTTAATAAATAATTCTCATATAATAACGATTTGCCACACTGAAATGTTGCGTTGAAATGTCACAAACGCTTTGCTTTGATTCAGACTATTGAAAGCGACGCTAGACGAATCGGTAATAAATTCTTACGACCCGAGAAATAGAATCATCCCGATATCCGGATCATTAGTGGTGCGTTATCGTGGATGTGTCATGCGGAGACAGATACTGTCAATGTCGCTTTTAGCTTCCGTCCATGATCTCTGCAATGACCGGCAGTTTGAAGATATGGCAGCCATTGATTTTTTTCATACACTTAACCTGCACGCAAAACACCCAATCTCACACTCAAAACTGGGTGTAAAATTGGGTGTTGTTTGTTTAATTGCCTAATAGACTGGCTTTATTGCGGAAAGACAGGGATTCGAACCCTGGGTACCCGTAAGGGTACAACGGTTTTCGAGACCGTCCCGATCGACCACTCCGGCATCTTTCCTTTCGGGTTGTGCAAAGTTAAGCAGTTTTGGCGAAGTGGCAAATTTTTTTACGTATTTTTTTTGTGTTTATTTCGGCCACTGCTGATAAGGGCGGTCTGCACGCAGTCGGTGTGGCGATGGCAAATGTGCCGGCGCATTGTCGTTGAGGTTGAACAATAGAGGTTTACGGGTTGTTGAAATATCATCGGTGAGGGATAATATATGTATAAAAGTGAATTTTGCAATCATCGGTTTTACAATCAAATATATAATTGAATATGACTCGTTTATCTGAAATCATGACAAAGGGACTGCTGTCAGCCGCCGCTTTGGCGGGAGGATGCTTCCAGCAGGGAGATGCCTGCACTCGTATAATATATCATGGCAATGACGATCTTATTGTCATCGGTCGTTCTCTTGACTGGAAAACGCCCATTCCGACCAACCTCTACGTTTATCCGCGCGGCATGGAGAAGCAGGGGTCCGACAAGCCCGGCGCGGTAACGTGGACTTCCAAATACGGAGCCGTCTACGCTGTAGGCTATGACGGCGGCGTGACCGAGGGCATGAATGAAAAAGGGTTGTCGGTCAACGGTCTGTTCTGTAAGGGAACGGTCTATGACAACGATTCGACGGTCGACCGTCCGCCGATGTCGCTTGCCGTGTTCACTGCGTGGCTTCTTGACATGAATGCCACTACTGACGAGGTGATTGAAGTGTTGCGCAAACATGATTTCTCGCTTACGGGAGCTACTTTCGACGGCGGCACGACCTCGACGCTCCACTGGGGAGTGACTGACGCATCGGGCCACACGGCAGTAATCGAGTTTGACCACGGTGACATAAAAATATATGAGGGCACTACCGACATGCATGCGATGACCAACGATCCGACGTGGCCGCAGATGCAGGCTATAGTTAATTATTGGCAGAAGATCGGGGGAAGCAATGCGTTGCCCGGCACAGTGTCGAGTCCCGACCGGTGTGTGCGTGCCAATTATTTTGTGACACATGTCGAAAAGACCGGCGACGCCGATCTCGGTGTGTCGATTGCGCGCACCGTATTGTTTAATTGCTGCGTGCCCTATACATATACGGTAGAAGGGGAGCCTAATGTGTCGTCGACTCAGTGGCGCTCGTTCTCAAATCTGCGTGATTTGCGTTACTATTTCGATGTGGCCGTAGCCAACGGGTTGTATTACATCGACCTCAACAAATGTGATTTCCGCAAGGGGGCATCGGTGATGAAGCTTGTCACAGCCGACATGCTCAATGCCTGCGGCGATCAGACCACAATGCTGCAGCCCGCAGCCCCGTTTACCCCGATGTATTAAGCAACGTCAGAAGTCTTACGACTTACTTATCGCGGGAGTCTTGGCTTAAGGACTGAAAAATGTCCGGAAGCCGGGGCTCCCGTATTGTGTTCCGGTCATGCATTGAAATCGTAATATTGTCCATCAATTGAAATGTTTTATCCATTGCGGAGAGGGCGGGGGAGTTGTAATTTTGCATCGTAAAGAAAAGTAATACACTTATCACAGAAACCAACCATATCATGAAATCCTACAATCGATTATTCGTATTTTTCATCTGTCTTGTCTCGGCCATGGGCGGTCTGCTCTTCGGTTATGACTGGGTGGTGATAGGCGGTGCGAAGCCGTTTTATGAGGCATTTTTCGGCATAGCCGACAATCCCGCGCAGCAGGCATGGGCAATGTCGTCGGCAATATTGGGGTGTCTGCTCGGCGCCACTACAGCCGGGATGATGGCCGACCGCTACGGTCGCAAGCCGCTGCTTGTCATTTCTGCGGCAATCTTTCTGTTGTCGGCCTATACGACAGGAGCTTTCAGTGACTACACCGGATTTATCGCGGCGCGTTTCATCGGCGGTGTCGCCATCGGAATAGCATCGGCTCTCTCCCCGATGTATATCGCGGAAGTAGCTCCCGCGCAGATACGCGGCAAGCTTGTCACTCTCAATCAGATGACTATAGTGCTCGGCATTCTTGCCGCGCAGATTGTCAATATGCTCATCGCCGAACCGATGCCCGAAGGGATTACGACAGCCGGTATCGCGGAGACGTGGAACGGTCAGCTGGGCTGGCGGTGGATGTTCTGGGCCGAGGCTTTTCCTTCGGCATTGTTCCTGATAATGGCATGCTTTATTCCTGAAAGTCCGCGCTGGCTCACTCTTGTGGGACGCGTGGAACGCGCCGAGTCGGTATTTTTCAGAATAGGAGGCAAGGCATACGCCGCCGAGAGCATTGCTCAGGTGCGCGAAGCCCGCGAAAACAATGAGCGCGCCGGACTTCGGGCTCTCTTCAGCCGCCGTTATGCCGGGGTGCTTGTGTTGGGTGTGATTATCGCCGTGTTCCAGCAGTGGTGCGGCACCAATGTGATTTTCAATTACGCGCAGGAGATATTTCAGGCGGCAGGCTTTCCGATCGGCGACATGTTTTTCAATATCGTAGTCACCGGTGTGGCCAATGTGGTGTTTACTTTCGTGGCGATATTTACCGTCGACCGCTGGGGCCGTCGCAAACTTATGCTCTTCGGGGCTGTCGGACTCGGAGGCATCTATCTGATATTGGGCACATGCTACTTTCTGCATGTCAGCGGCATTGTGATGGTGGTGTGTGTGGTTGCGGCCATCGCATGCTACGCCATGTCGCTCGGACCGATCACCTGGGTGCTGCTTGCCGAACTGTTTCCCAACAAGGTGAGGGCGGCCGCGATGGGAGTGTGCACCTTCGCGCTGTGGACCGGATGTTTCACTCTAACATATACCTTCCCGCTGCTCAACGCAGGGCTCGGCGCTTACGGCACATTCTGGCTCTACGCCGTGATATGCCTCGCCGGATTTGTATATCTCAGGCGCCGTCTGCCCGAAACGAAAGGCAAATCGCTCGAACAGCTTGAAAAAGAGCTTGTCAAAGACAAATAATCATCCGACATTCTGATTGACAGACATAACATAAGACACAAAAAACAGGGGCGTGCCGCAATAAGGTAAAAAAGATAAAACAGGTAAAATAACGGCACGCCTTTTTTTCAAGAGAGTGTTCTTTGGTTTAAATCCAAACGCTCTAACCGCAGACAAATTTAAGACATAAAGCAATGGTAAAAGCATGGAAAGAAAAGGTGGTGATACCCACCTACGAGCCCGGAGCTCCCGAAAAAAATCCTATTTTTCTTGAAAAACGAGTGTATCAGGGTTCATCAGGCGTAGTTTATCCGTATCCGGTGATCGAGTCGATTTCCGACACCAAGACCGATGTGGAGTATGACGCCGTGTGGATTGAAAACGAATATATCAAGGTGATGATACTCCCGCAGCTCGGCGGCCGTGTGCAGATGGCCTACGATAAAGTGCGCGAGCGCCACTTCATCTATTACAACCATGTGATAAAGCCGGCTCTTGTCGGGCTGGCCGGTCCGTGGATTTCGGGCGGTATAGAATTCAACTGGCCCCAGCATCACCGCCCCTCCACGTTCATGCCCGTCGACTGCACCATCGAGGAACTGTCCGACGGAGGTGTCACCGTGTGGGTCAACGAGCGCGAGCGCATGTTTCATCAGAAAGGTATGGCGGGTTTCACCCTGCGTCCGGGCAAAGCATATCTTGAAATCAAGGGAGTGCTCTACAATCCTACGCCGCTGCCACAGACATTCCTGTGGTGGGCCAATCCGGCGGTGGCTGTCAACGACCACTATCAGAGCGTGTTTCCCGCCGATGTCAATGCCGTTTTCGACCACGGCAAGCGTGCGGTGAGCTCTTTCCCGATTGCGACCGGCACATATTACAAGATGGACTATTCCGCCGGTGTCGACATCTCCAACTACCGCAATATCAAGGTGCCCACATCATATATGGCCGTCAATTCGAAATATAACTTCGAGGGTGGCTACGAAAACGACACCCGCGCCGGCATGCTTCACGTGGCCTCGCATCATGTGTCGCCCGGCAAAAAGCAGTGGACCTGGGGCAACGGCGATTTCGGCCGTGCCTGGGACCGCAACCTCACCGACGACGACGGCCCGTATATCGAACTGATGGCCGGCGTATATACTGAAAACCAGCCCGACTTCACGTGGCTGATGCCGTTTGAAGAAAAATCGTTCACGCAATATTTTCTTCCCTACCGCGAGCTCGGTGTCGTAAAGAACGCATCAAAGGATATACTTCTCAACATCGACCCCGCCGGCGACGCCAAAGTCAATCTCAAGGTGTTCGCCACCTCCGAACAGACAGTCACGGTCAAACTTGTGACCGATGGCGGCGCAGTCATATCCGAGCAGACGCTGACTCTCTCTCCCGAAAAGATTTATGACGAGATAATCGCCGTGGGCGACGCGGCGTTCGACACTCTCAACGTCATCATCACCGACCACGCCGGGCGCGAACTTCTCACATGGCACGCCGAGCCTGCCGACATACGTCCTATCCCCGACTCTGCGGAAGCCGCGCTCCGTCCCGACGAAATCAAGACCGTGGAGCAGCTTTTCCTTACCGGACAGCACCTTGAGCAATACCGTCACGCCACATTCAACCCCGTGGAATATTATGAGGAAGGCCTGCGCCGCGACCCTATGGACGTGCGTTGCAACAACGCTCTCGGTCTGTGGTATATACGCAAAGGCCGTTTCGACATAGCAGAGAAATATCTCCTCACGGCCGTCAAGGTCATCACCCGCCGAAATCCCAATCCCTACGACGGCGAGCCAATATTCAATCTCGGTCTGGCGCTCCGCTTCCGGGGGCGCTATTCCGAAGCCTACGACCGTTTCTACAAATCGACATGGAACGCCGCATGGCAGGACGCCGGCTACATGGCCTGCGCGCAGATATCCTCGCTTCAGGGACGCCTCGACGATGCCCTCTATGAGGTTGACCGTTCGCTCATACGCAACTGGCACAACCATGTGGCACGCGCTCTCAAGGCCAACATACTTAACCGCATGGGGCGCAAAGAAGATGCTCTCAAATGCTGCGCCGACGCACTCGAAATCGACCCCTTCAACTTCGGCTGCCTCTATGAAGCCGGCAAAATTGACGAGATGCGGCTCATGATGCGTGGGGACGCCAACGACTACGATCAGGTGGCTCTCGACTATGTTGCCGCCGGATGCTGGCAGGAAGCCCTCGATGTGTGGAGCATCGCCATCGGAGAGAACGCCGTGACGCCTATGACCCGCTATTACATGGGCTACTGCCTCGTGCAGCAGGGCAAAGCTGACGAAGCCAAAGCAATGTTCGTGCAGGCAGCCGATGTGTGTCCCGACTTCTGCTTCCCCAACCGTCTTGAGGCAATCCTCGCTCTCGACGAGGCTATGAAAGTCAACCCCGCCGACGCCAACGCCCCCTACTATCTCGGCAACCTCTACTACGACAAGCGTCAGTATGATGTAGCTATAGAGCTGTGGCGCAAGTCGGCCGCACTTAATCCGAAGTTCCCCACCGTCTGGCGCAATCTCGCCCTCGCCACATTCAACAAGCTCGATGACGCTGATGCAGCAGTGGAAATGATGGAACGGGCATTTGCTCTAGACACCGATGACGCCCGCATACTCATGGAGCTCGACCAGCTCTACAAACGTCTGGGACACGACCACGCCCGGCGACTGGCATTCCTTGAGAAATATCCCGAACTGATCAGCCGCCGCGACGACCTTCTGCTCGAACAGATCACACTCCTCAACCTCACTGGCGACTACCGTCGCGCCATGCAGCTGCTCGACAGCCACATCTTCCACCCGTGGGAAGGAGGCGAGGGAAAAGTGCCGGCACAATACCAATATTGCCGCGTCGAACTTGCCAAAGAGGCCATCGCAGCCGGAAATCCCGCCGATGCCGTCAAACTGCTCGAAGAGTGTCTCGTCTATCCGCATCACCTTGGCGAAGGCAAGCTCCACGGCGCCCTTGACAATGACTTCCTCTATCTGCTCGGACAGGCCTACGAGGCGCTTGGCCGGCACGACAAGGCAGTCGAGGCATGGACTGCCGGCACGGTAGCGCCACTCGAACCTGCCGCCGCCCTCTATTATAACGACGCCGCCCCCGACAAACTCTTCTATGCCGGCATGTGCGAACTCGCACTGGGCAACACCGACAAGGCCCGCGGACGTTTCAACCGTCTGATAACATACGGAGAGCAACACATATTTGACGACGTCAAGCCCGATTACTTCGCGGTTTCGCTTCCCGATCTGCTGATATGGGAAAGCGACCTCAACACCGCCAATCAGGTGCACTGCCGCTACATGATGGCACTCGGCCACTACGGCATGGGCAACATCGACAAAGCCCGCAAATTTCTGGACTCTGCCCGTGCGCTCAACTGCAACCACACAGGCATCAACGCCTTCGCGTCATTCATGAAATAGTATTATAATTATCTGCAAAAGGAGCATGGCGACACCAGCATCAGCCATGCTCTTTTTGCTTCATGCAATAATTTTCAGAGAAAAGAAGCTTGGCGGAGCAAAAAAATAGCAAAAAAAATAGGGAGATATAAAAAATAATTTGTAAATTTGCACGCTGAAAGCCAATCGGGGTGTAGCACAGTTGGCAGCGCGCCACGTTCGGGACGTGGAGGTCGGAAGTTCGAGTCTTCTCACCCCGACATATTTTCGACAAACGGGTGTAACTCATCGAGTTACGCCCGTTTCGCCAAATTTGCCGGAACAAA
>CAMWIJ010000094.1 GCA_947174275.1 uncultured Muribaculaceae bacterium | reverse complement strand
AAAACAAAAAAATCTCCAAATTTATTTGGAAATTAACATAGAATACGTGAGAGCCTGTACTTGATGTCCGTCCCACCATCAGAGGCTCTGGAATTGCCCATTATCGTAGAACGGACAACGCAGAAGCCTCACGCAAAATATGTGCAGAACGCCAATGACGCGCGTTCACACGCTTGCCTTGGCAGAATGTACATACCTACAGTCAGCCATCTACCGTTGTCTCATTCTTGACGATAATTGTGAAATTTTCCAGATTTCTGATGGTCAAGAAAGAGCGTCGAGTAAACGCCTTTTATTATGTATATTTCCCACCCACGTTGCCCTGACCGGGCTTCCGCAGTGCGGTCTTCAGGCGCAAAGTTAATAATATTTTTTTAATCCAGAGTTTTTTGTGCTGAAAAACATATTTTCCGCGTACGAGCCTTTGATTTATTTGATGTATATTTGGGATTGGAGATTTACTTTTAAGTAAGTCGTAAAAATTATTTTATATTATCAGGAAGTGATTTTTCGAGAGATTTTTGCTCGAAGATGAAGGAGTGTGGTAATCCACACGACTGAAGATGAGAGGGAAAAGCGCCGAAAAAGCGCCGCTGACAATATAAAGTCTTTAAATCCATAATATACGTAATAATTTTTATGACTTGCTTATTGTCTAACACCTTAAATCAACTTTCCCATGATTATCGGTATTCCAAAAGAGATCAAAAACAATGAGAACCGGGTGGGCATGACCCCGTCGGGTGTGAAAGAACTGGTTGAACACGGCCATACGGTCTATGTGCAGCATACGGCCGGCGAAGGCTCTGGCTTCAGCGACGAGGATTATCTGAAGGCGGGCGCAAAGATTTTGCCGACGATTGAAGATACGTATGCCGCGGCCGAGATGATTGTAAAAGTGAAGGAACCGATTGAGCCTGAATATAAACTGGTAAGAAAAGGCCAGCTCCTGTTCACATATTTCCATTTTGCATGCGACCGCGATCTGACTCTCGCCATGATGGAGTCGGGCGCCACCTGCATTGCCTACGAGACGGTGACCGGACGTCAGGGCGGATTGCCACTGCTCATACCGATGAGTGAGGTGGCAGGACGCATGTCGGTGCAGGAGGGAGCGCGCTTCCTTGAAAAACCGCAGGGTGGCCGAGGTGTGCTTCTTGCCGGCGTGCCGGGAGTGAAACCGGCCAAGGTGCTGGTGCTCGGAGGCGGTGTTGTCGGCCGTAACGCTGCGCTGATGGCCGCCGGCCTCGGTGCTGATGTCACCATTACCGACATCTCTCTGCCCACACTGCGCCATCTGGCCGATGTGCTGCCGAAAAATGTCAAGACACTGTTTTCGTCGCGCCACAATATCGAGCAGGAACTCGCCGACACGGATCTTGTAATCGGTTCGGTACTGATACCCGGGGCAAAAGCGCCCAAACTTGTCACCGCCGACATGCTCCCGCTTATGCGGAAGGGCTCGGTCGTTGTCGATGTGGCAATCGACCAGGGTGGCTGCTTCGAGACATCACACGCCACGACCCACTCCGACCCTGTATACGAAGTCGACGGAATAATCCACTACGCCGTGGCCAACATACCGGGAGCGGTGCCATACACCTCAACGCTGGCGCTTACCAACGCCACACTCCCCTACGCCCTCCGCCTTGCCGACAAAGGCTGGCGCGACGCATGCAAGGCCGACTCGGGCCTCGCCGAAGGTGTCAATATCGTCGACGGCAAAATCACCTACGAGGCAGTGGCCGAAGCATGGGATCTGCCATACACACCCCTCTGCCTTGACTGACACTATCATTTCTTTTTTTATTTGAACAGTGCCTCATAACAATGACGCGATATGATGCCGAATAACTGAAACGGCTTCATATCGCGTCGCTGTTGGTTTGCGTGGTTCGGAGTTGTCAGTGACGGGTGCGGGGAGTGAGGCGGACGGTTGCTCCTCCACCTTTTACGAGCGAGAGCGGGAGTGTGTCGCCGCGGCGCGCCGAGCGTCGTATGAAGTCGTAGTGGCGGGGGCTTTCTTCAGAGTCGGCGGCGTCGGCAATGATTTCAACATCGTATATAACACCGCGGGGAAGGAAATCGAGCTTCACGTCATAGCCGCGCGGGGTGTCGGAGGTCATGGCGCCCATATACCATTGGTCTCCTTTGCGTTTGGCGATGAGGATATGTTGGCCGACTTCGCCGTCGAGCGGCAGTGTCTCGTCCCATGTCACGGGCACTTGGGTCACAAAACGTTCCAACTCGGGATACTTGGCATATTCCGTCGGGGAGTCGCAGATTGTGGCAATCCATTGGTCAAGCACCACAAACAGAGCCATCTCCTGAGCGATTGTGCCCTGCGACATCGGAGGAGTGTTGTCAATATCCTGCGGACGAAAGTCGGCGACGGTGGCCTGACGCAGCGAACCCGGCGTGAAATCGTTTGGACCGACAAGCTGACGTATGAAGGGGAACGTGCAGTGGTGGCGCGGCGAAATAGTGTGGTCCCAGAAGTTGCATTCCTGCCCGCGGTTGGCCTCGTAGCCGAGCACATTGGGGAAAGTGCGGCCAAGACCCGACGGCACCGGACAGCCGTGGAAGAGCACGAGCATCTTCTCGTCGGCAAGTCGGCGCGCGAGCTGACGCTGCCAGCGCATCGCCACCTGGTCGTTGCGTTCGAAGAAGTCGATTTTTGCGCCCGTGACACCATATTCTTTCATCTTCTTCACCCAGTCGAAAGGAGCTTCAAGCGGACAGCTTGCCCATGTCCATACGAAAATGCCCACACCTTTTTCAGCGGCATAAGAGCAAAGTTCGGCAAGATAACTTTCCGACCAGCCGGCATCAAGAGTCATGTAGCTGACACCATTGCGCGAAGCCCAGTCGACATAATATTTGTAAAGTTCGAGCGAAAGGTTTTTGTTGCCCGAGGGGAAATCGACCCCGTCGAGCACAGCCTTGTGCCACCATTCCCATGCGCTTGCTCCCGGTTTGATCCATGAAGTGTCATCTATCTCGCATGGGTCGGCGAGGAGATATACAAGTTCGTTGTTGAGCAGACCGGTGTCACGGTCCGATGCTATTATGACTCGCCAGGGGAGCGAACGGCTGCCGCTTATACGCGCTATGAAATCCTCGCGGGTCTCGACAAGATGGGTTGAGTAGAACTGTTTGCCGTTGACCGTGTCGCCATCAAGCACCGTTTTCGGGAAAGCGGCCCAGTGACCGCGTATTTTCTCGCCGCCCGCAGGCTTCAGGTAGAGGCCGGGGTAATCGTAGACATTTGACTCGGTTATCGCCACACGCGTAGCTCCGTCGGGCAGCGTGAACAGCGCCGGAGAGGTGCTTATCGCCACGTCAGGGATAGCGGCTATACTGTCGTAAGGGATATATTCCCGCTCGAAATTGCGGTAGGCCTGATTGATTTCATGTGGCTGGCGCGACAGATCCCATTCCGTCCAGGAGCGGGTCTCACACTGAGGGAAAAGCACTTTGACCGGCAGACTTCCGAAGTCAGCTTCGAAGATCTCGTCAGTCACCGTGATTTCACCGGGATAACAGAGAGTCCACTGATAGGCCACACCCTCGTTGTAGGCACGCAGCGACAGGCGGTAGTCTCCGTTGTCATAGACAAGAGTCAGCTGATTGTAATTGTCGTCGAGCCGACTGTTTTTGCCAACAATGACATCGACAGAGCCTTTGTGCGACGATTTTTTTGACGTCGATACAGAGCCTTCGCCTATCGTGCGGCCGTCAGCGGTAAGAATACCTATCGGCGAGTTATGTATCACGGTTTTACCCTTATAGTCGAGCGAATAGGACGTAGCCCCCTCTCCGGCTGTCACTTTAAGCGAATATGCCTTGTCGGGCGATTTGACAACGTAGGTCTTTGCCGACAGAGCCATAACCGGCAACAGCAGAGCCGGCAGCATGCACAATAGTTTTTTCATGAGAAATACGGTAATGGTAGGTTTGCGAAATATAACTGTTGCAAAATTAACCGTCAGAACTGACATATAAAATGGATATTTTGCGTAATTAGATGGACAATATTACGATTTAATCAGACACCCTCCAAGAAACACCATCAAAATGCCACCACGGCCAGTGTGGGTAACGGAGATGTTTCATGGCAATTATTACGAACCGTACAATAATATAAATATAACTTCACAGAATTATCGATGAGATTACGCAAGTGCCAAATATTTTGAGGGATATAGTCATGTGATTAAAAAATTTTCGTAACTTTGCGGTGACTGAATGACCGAGAGCCTGTAGCGATGCCGGCAATCGGTTTTACCGGTATATTTATATTCCAAAAGCAATCATTATTTAAGGTTTCAAAGAGACGTTGCAATGACACTGAGCCCATTAACCGCTGTTTCCCCTATCGACGGCCGCTATCGTTCAAAGACGGAAGCCCTCGACCAGTATTTCTCGGAATATGCCCTGATACGCTACAGGGTGCGTGTAGAGATAGAGTATTTCATCGCTCTGTGCCGCATACCGCTGCCGGCGCTTGCAGGAGTAAATCCCGATCTGTTTCCGGCTTTGCGCGCCATCTACACTGACTTCGGCGTGGCCGATGCCGAGCGCATCAAGGAGATAGAGTCGGTCACCAACCACGACGTCAAGGCGGTGGAATATTTCATCAAGGAGCAGTTTGACCGTCTCGGACTTGAGGCCTACAAGGAATTCATACATTTCGGACTGACGTCGCAGGATATCAACAACACTTCGGTGCCGATGTCGATCAAGGAGGCAATCACAGATGTGTATCGCCCGATGCTGTCGGAACTCATCGCAAAGCTCGACTCTCTGGCCGACGAATGGACCGACATACCGATGCTTGCCAAGACCCACGGCCAACCCGCCTCCCCTACCCGTCTGGGCAAGGAAATACGCGTGTTCAGCTATCGTCTGCGCTGCCAGCTCGACGCTCTCGACAATGTGAAGATAAGCGGAAAGTTTGGCGGAGCGACCGGTAATTTCAACGCTCATCTGGCTGCCTATCCGTCAATCAACTGGCAGTCGTTTGCCATCGGATTTCTGCGCGACAGCCTGGGCATAGAGCGCGAGCAGTTTACCACCCAGATTTCAAACTACGACAACATGGCTGCGCTTTTCGACGCCATGCGCCGTATCAACACCATCATACTCGACCTTGACCGCGACATGTGGATGTATATATCGATGGAATATTTCAAGCAGCGCATCAAAGCGGGCGAGGTAGGCTCATCGGCGATGCCCCACAAGGTCAATCCGATCGACTTCGAGAACTCCGAGGGCAACCTCGGCATTGCCGACGCCATATTGTCGCATCTGGCCTCGAAGCTGCCCGTGTCACGTCTGCAGCGCGACCTTACCGACTCAACGGTGCTCCGCAACGTGGGTGTGCCGATGGGTCACATGCTGATAGCGCTCGCAAGCACGCTCAAAGGCCTCAACAAACTCATACTCAACCGTGAGGCCATCGACAACGACCTTTCTGCAATGTGGAATGTCGTGGCCGAGGGCATCCAGACGATACTCCGCCGCGAGGGATATCCCAAGCCCTACGAGACACTCAAGGAGCTGACCCGTGTCAACTCTACGGTCACCGCCGAGAGCATTGCCGCGTTTATCGAGACACTCAACGTAAGCGACGAGGTTAAAGCCGAGCTGCACAGGCTTTCGCCGTCGACCTACGTAGGTTATTGACACAATCAGGGCGGAGACGCGCCGCAACGCGTCTCCGCAATATATACCATGCCGGCAGGCAGTGTTTTTTCATGAACCCGACGCCGGTCAAACTTGTTATTCTGACATGTCTATAAATTCAATATACCGACATATAAACCCATTAAATCATTTAAAAACAAAAAACAAAGCATAAAAGAAATCAACCGTTTACTTGTCTGAGAGAGAGTTAAAAGCTAATATCATCAGTCAGACGTCAGACAATCTTTTTTATCAACTACCGCTTGCCGCGAGGCAGAAAAATTATTTCAAAACAAGAAAAAAGCTATCAGTGTTATGGACACCAATGAAAAGAAGCCGCGCCGCCCGCGTATCGGCGAAAACAAAGGGATGCTCGAAGGCCCCGCAGGTGAAAACCCTCACTTCGAGAAAGTAGACTACACACCCGGCAACTATCAGGACAACCAGAACGGCGAACGCGAGGGTCAACAGCGCCCCTATCAGCATCGCCCCTACCAGAACCGTCAGAACGGGTACAATCAGGGCTATAACCGTCAGGGTGGTTACAACCGCCAGGGCGGATACAATCAAGGATATAACAATAACCGCCAAGGCGGATACAACAACCGTCAGGGTGGTTACAACAACTACCGTCAGCGCCCCGACTACAATGCCGAGCAGGCCAATCCTGCCGCCGAAGGCGACAAAACGGTAATGCAGACCTCCGCCGAAGGCTATACACCGCGTCAGCGTCAGGAAGGCGAATACCAGCCCCGTCAGTATAACAACTACAATCAGGGACGCAACTACAACAACCGTCAGGGCGGATATAACAACAACCGCCAGGGTGGCTACAACAACAATCGTCAGGGCGGTTACAACAACCAGGGCGGATATAACAACAATAACCGTCAGGGGGGATATAACAACAACCGCCAGGGCGGTTACAACAACAATAACCGTCAGGGAGGATATAACAACAACCGCCAGGGCGGATACAACAACAATAACCGTCAAGGCGGATACAACAACCGTCAGGGCGGATACAACAACAATAACCGCCAGGGTGGATACAACAACCGCCAGGGCAACATGCCGCGCCAGGGCAAGAGCTTCACTCCGCGCCCCAAACGCATCGAGTATGAAATGCCGATACCCGATCCCAACGAGCAGATACGCCTGAACAAATTCATGGCCAACGCCGGCATCTGTTCACGCCGCGAGGCCGATGAATTCATCACTCAGGGACTCGTAAAGGTCAACGGCAACGTGGTGACCGAACTCGGCACCAAGATCTCTCACTCCGACACCGTTGAGTATGACGAAAAAGTAGTGACACTGGAAAACAAATGCTACATCCTGCTCAACAAGCCGAAAGACTGCGTTACCACCAGCGACGACCCCAACGGGCGCCTTACCGTGCTTGACCTGGTGAAGGGTGCATGCGACGAGCGCATCTATCCCGTGGGACGCCTCGACCGCAACACCACCGGCGTGCTGCTGCTCACCAACGACGGTGACCTCGCATCCAAACTCACCCACCCCAAATATGTGAAGAAGAAAATCTATCACGTGTGGTGTGACAAAGATATCTCGGAGGACGACATGCAGCGCATCGCCGACGGCATCGAGCTCGACGACGGCCCCATACACGCCGACGCAATCTCTTACGCCACCGAGACCGACCGCAACCAGGCCGGCATCGAGATCCACTCCGGCCGCAACCGCATCGTGCGCCGCAT
>CAMWIJ010000093.1 GCA_947174275.1 uncultured Muribaculaceae bacterium | reverse complement strand
AGGTAATAGAGCGCGTATTGGCGATGCAGGTATTTGCAGATTACGAATTTAAGATACTGATTGACAATCTTGATATCGGTTTTGATTTGTTTTGCCACAACCATTGTATTGCGCTACTCGCATTAATAAGAGCCGCAAGAGATTTCAATAATCGACCTGCTATACGCAATCATGCACAAGTAATACTATTTATCAGAGATGACGTAAGACGACATCTTTTAGGAATCGAGTCTGATTCAAGCAAAATTTTCGGAAGTTACGAACTCCCACTTGACTGGTATGAAGGAAGGACAATACCCAGTAGGAATCTTCGACTCCGCAGATTTGTAAACAAACGTATCGCAGAAAACTTCTTAAGGAACGGACTGGATTATTATCGTGAGGATCCATGGTATTCATATGTAGATGAATACGATAACCCAAACAATTCTAAAAGTATATTCCGTTCTATTCTCGACTATACATTCTTCAGACCAAGAGATATTATTAATCTCTTCCGTCCGCTGGATGCGGATGATTATGAATTGCCATTATCTAAAGCCAGTATAAAAAAACTCCTCAAAATATACTCACAAAGAGTTTTCGAGGAACTCAGAGACGAATTAAAAATCAAGTATCCTGGCGATGAATATACCAGAATATTCAACATTATCAGTAAAATTGCCGAATTAGATCTCAAAAACAACGATAACGGTATGGCCCGTGAAGAAGTAAAAGCTCTTTTACCGGAAGACAAAGCTGATGATATACTGAGAGATTTTTATGAGTACGATATTATCGGTTACATTGATAATATTGGGGATAGACATTATCACTGTCGCAACAGTTTACCAACAATCTCAGTTGAGAAATGTCGACTCGTTATGCCACGCATCCTAAAACTATATTTTGACCGTTCACTAAAAATTCGATTATGATTATGAAACTTTATCGTGATTTTTTTAAGCGGGCGATTGATGTCGCTGTGAGTGTAGGGGCATTGTTGGTGCTTTCGGTACCGCTGGCGGCGGTGACCCTCTGGCTGCATTTTGCAAACAAAGGTGCCGGAGCTTATTTCTTTCAAGAACGCCCAGGCAAATGCGGTAAAATCTTTAAGGTTTAAGTTCAAGACCATGACGGACGAGCGCGGTGCTGATGGGAATTTGCTACTTGATGACAATCGACTTACTAAAGTTGACAAATTTGTCCGCTAAAATTGGATGAGAACCGAAACACATATATGATTAAATGTTCTTATTATGAAACAACCTATATATTTAGATAACGATCATATCGTAGAAAGTATAATCAGTTTTAAGATAGTATCATTTTTTAATGATTCCTATATAGTCTCGCATATTACTGAGGCCCTTAATAGACAGAATACCAATCCTCAGTTTAACGAGTTTAATACAGACACATCTAAGTATGGCAACATCTCTTTGTTCAGTAACGGAGTTTTCAGTTTCTTTATAAAAAACGGAGTTTTACAATTGAACTGCGTTGAAAAATATCGTGGATGGAGCAAATATTCAAAGTTTCTATCGGATATGTTAGAGATATTAGGCACAATAGAAGTAAAGTATAAAGATTTGCAGATTCGTTATATTAGTATATTTGAGGAGATATCGATATTTGATAAGATTGATGGAAATGTAAAACTTAATGCATTTCCTAATTTTGAGAATGTCAAATTATCCTTCAGTTTTGCAATCGTTGGAAATCCAGAAAAGAGTATAAGAAATCCGTTCGCGCATATCGAAGCCAGAAACTGGATCCCATCAAGGAATGGTGATGAGCACGCGTCTGTTGTTGATATAACTGTCCAAGGAAATTATGAGTTTAACAATAAAGATGTTCTTTTTAATGCCATAGAATATTACCATGAGCAAGAAAAAAATATTTTTTTCAGTTTTATCTCTAATAATTTTATAAACGAATTAGGTCCGCATTATCCAAATGAATGAAAAATTTGATAAATTTTTGTATACTACGGATTCAAAGTCACAAATAATTGATCATACACCTGAGATAGCCCCTTTTGGATATCGTGATTTCTTTTCTGATGAGGGTGAAGATACATTCTCATTACAAGTAAATTCTATTATTTCTTCGTGGATTAATAAAAATAGACGATACATTAATGAGTCACTAATTAATGCTGCTACACATAAATTGTCACTATTCCTCAGCGAATTAGGAGCACAATATTATAATAATAGAGATATAATTGAGATAGATAGTTTTATAGACAATAGCATTGTCATTAGATTTCAATACCATAAAGATATTAAATTAAATCTTTACTATGGCGATGATATAATGTTCGACGATGATTCTGAAGAGTGTTATCTTTCGTATAAATTTCAAGGGGTTAGGACTGTTGAATCCAACAATATTAGTACGATTGTCCCAATCTTGAAAAAATTGTTGTCATGACAAAAAAATATCCAAAATTGATAATACCCAAATCAAATTATAAGTTTATAGAAACGAGTACTTTACCTCGAAACATATTTTTTATTCGCGCCACTCGAAAAAAAAGTCAGATTAAAACACTTTCAAAGTTAAAGAAAATAAGTACAAGGATTTTATCTGCTAGCGAATTTCCCAATGGTATATCATGTAACCTATATTCTGTTTTTGACGAAAGACATTCATGTTTTAATGTAAAAGACCCCAATAATAGAAAAGTTATTTCTGATTGGTTGCCAAACAAAAATTCAATAATGCCGGAAAAAGATGAATATGAATATTTACCTTGGCAAGGTTATTTTGGGTTTCAATTGAGTAAAATAAAAGAATTCGAATCAACCATTTCTATAAAAAAGGAAGGTAAAGTCATTCGTAGAGACAAGTGTGTGCTACGTGTAATTCATTCACCAACTAATTGTAATTTTTGGCATTTCAATCTATATTTATTCGCAATAAATTCCGTAACCGACAAAGAATATAATCTGAATGATAAAGAAGAAGGGATTTCGAAATCTCAAATTCAGAAAATAGCAACTTCATTAATTGACGGAATCCTACCGTATTTATCTTTGGGGAGAAACCTAAAGAAGAAGTATATTGCTAAGAATATTTATATGATATAATATTATTCCGATGAAACCCTACCGCGATTTCTTTAAACGGGCAATTGATATAGTGGCAAGTGGTGGAGCACTGCTTGTCCTATCAGTTCCGTTAGCTGCTGTTACAGTTTGGCTGCATTTTGCCAACAAGGGAGCCGGAGCCTTCTTCTTTCAGGAACGCCCTGGCAAGAACGGAAAGATATTCAAAGTCGTCAAGTTTAAGACTATGACAGACGAGCGCGATGCAGATGGCAAGCCGTTGCCCGATGCGCAACGGCTCACCAAGGTTGGCCGCTTTGTCCGCTCTACTTCTATCGACGAGCTGCCGCAGCTGTGGAATGTTTTCAAAGGAGATATGTCATTAATCGGACCTCGTCCGCTTTTGGTGCAGTATCTTCCGCTTTACTCTCCTGAGCAGGCTCGACGTCATGATGTTCGACCCGGCATTACAGGCTGGGCACAGTGCCATGGTCGCAACGCCATCAGCTGGCAAAAGAAATTCGAGCTCGACGTGTGGTACGTCGACCACATATCATTCGCCACAGACTGCAAGGTAATTCTAACGACAGTCAAGAAAGTCATCGCCCGCGACGACATCAACTCGGCCACATCAGCCACAATGGAATACTTTAATGGCAACAATTAATCTCTTCGGTGCAAGCGGTCACTCCAAGGTTATAAAAGACATTATCGATGCTCAGGGAGATGTTGTTGGTTGTCTTTATGATGACAATCCTCACTGCGTTGATATTCACGGCAAGCCGGTATATAAAACGTCGGATACTGATGTCGAAGGTCCATTAATCATATCAATTGGCTCAAACCGTGTGCGTAAGCAAATATCTGAGCGTTACCCTCTAATTTATGCAACAGCAATACATCCAAAGGCTATCGTCTCTCCGACTGTAGAAATAGGAGTCGGGACTGTTGTAATGCAAGGTTCCATAATACAATCAGATACTAAAATCGGTCGTCACTGTATAATCAACACCGGGGCATCTATCGACCATGAATGTCAAATTGATGATTATGTGCATATTTCGCCACATGCAACTCTCTGTGGTAATGTTCAAGTTGGGAAAGGCTCATGGATTGGGGCTGGCTCAACAGTCATCCCTGGTATTAAAATTGGCAAATGGTGTACCATCGGCGCCGGTTCTGTTGTAATCAACGATATCCCTAACAACATGGTTGTTGTTGGAAACCCCTGTAAAAAGACAATTAATTAAAACTCAAAATTAAGAATATGGAACGGATTTTGCTTTGCCTTGCGCACATGAGCGGCAGGGAGATGGATTTTATAAAGGAGGCTTTTGAGCAGAACTGGGTTGTGCCTATGGGACCGAATGTGACCGGTTTCGAGCATGACCTCGAGGAGTTTGTGAATCGGCGGGAGGGCAAGGAGCCGCTCGACAAGAAGGTGGTGTGCCTGTCGGCCGGTACAGCGGCTGTGCACCTGGCTCTGATTGCCTGTGGCGTTGGAGCCGGCGACGAGGTGATTGTGCAGTCGTTTACGTTTTGTGCGTCGAGCCATCCAATCACATACCTTGGAGCGACGCCGGTGTTCGTCGACTCTGAGCGAGATTCGTGGAACATGGACCCTGAACTGCTCGAAGTGGCTATCAAAGACCGCATCGCCAAGACCGGACGCAAGCCGAAGGCAATCATTCCCGTGGCCCTCTACGGTATGCCCTATCAGATTGACAGGATTATGGAGATTGCCAACCGCTACGAGATTCCGGTTATAGAGGACGGCGCTGAGGGCTTCGGCTCCAACTTCCGCGGCCAAGCGCTTGGCACTTTCGGCGAATACGGTGTGCTGTCGTTCAACGGCAACAAAATGATTACCACCTCCGGCGGCGGCGCACTCATCTGCCCGGACGCCGACAAGGCGCGCGAGATACTTTGGTATGCTACCCAGGCACGCGAATCTTATCCGTATTACCAGCACGAGGCCATCGGCTACAACTACCGCATGAGCAACATCTGCGCCGGAATAGGCCGAGGGCAGATGACCGTCGTCAACGAGCACATCGCCCACCACCGCCACGTCCAGGCGCTCTACGAGGAGCTGCTCAAAGACGTCAAAGGCATCACGATGCACGGCAATCCCGGCCCCGACTTCGACTCCAACTTCTGGCTCTGCACCGCCACGCTCGACCCCGACCTCAAAATCAAAGGTCAAGAGATGGCCTACAAGCAGGTGATAACAGGCGCCGTGGGTGGAGCTGCCGGCGTGACCCACGCCACCTCGACGGCCGTCACCGACTGTCAGCCCAACGACAATGTCGAGGCCCTGCGCATGGCCCTCGACGCTGCAAATATAGAGTCGCGCCCCCTCTGGAAGCCGATGCATAAACAGCCGGTCTACAAAAATGCCCCGGCTTACGTCAACGGTGTCAGCGAGGCGCTCTTCGCCGTCGGTATCTGCCTCCCTGCCGGACCCTGGGTCACCGACGACCACGTCCGCTACATCGTCGACCGCATCCGCGCCGCCATCGAATAGCGCCGAGAGGCCGCTCTGCCTCCGACCACAAAAGATTTTTATCCAATCAATCATACTATGAACAGATTTAAGATCGGACTGTCGTCTTACCTCAAAGCCACAGTCGTGCTTGCAGTGGATGTAATCGTGTCGCTTATCGCCTCGATATGTGTACTGATGTTTGTCTACGCCATAGCTCCGTCAGTACACTCGTCGCTCCGCTTCGTCCTCCTGTGGATGGCGTCAGCCACAGGTGCTTCCGTGCTCGCGTTTTATTTCTCGCGTGCCTACCGGCTCATCATCAGGTACTCTACGCTCCGCGAGTTCGGCAAGCTCAGCCTGGCCGTCTTCATCAAAGACGTGATTCTCCTGCTGGTGATGCTCTCCGTGGCGTTCAGCAACCCCTATGTGTCCTACTCGCTGATAAGCTATCTCGTGCTTATCGACTTCTTCGTCACTCTCGGCGCGCTGGTCGTGGTCCGAGTGATGATGCTCTGGTTCTACCAGTTCGTCACCCGCCGCATCAACGCCGAGCAGCGCAAGGTGCAGGTCCTGGTCTACGGCACCGGCGGAAAGGCCGCATCGCTCGTGACGCGTCTGCGCAACTCGAAGCAATATCACATCGTGGGCTTCCTGAAATACGGCTCCGAATACAAAAACCAGATTCTTGCCGGCCTGCCGATATATTATTTCAACGACAGTGCCGATGTTGCCGCCCTGAGCCGCAAATTCGGTTTTGACGGCATCCTGTTCGCCCACCAGTCGGAGGCGCGCGAGGAGAAATCGCGCCTTATCGTATACTGTCAGGAAGTGGGGCTGAAAATGTATATCGCTCCATCTATCGACGAGATGACAGACGGCAAGCTGCCCAACTCAGGCATCCGCAAAATCAAGATTGACGACCTGCTCGGACGCTCCGAAATCAAGATTTCCATGGACGAAATCAAGGCCGGCGTAGCCGGCAAGACCGTCCTTGTCACCGGTGCGGCCGGCTCCATAGGCTCGGAGCTTTGTCGCCAGCTCGTCAAGCTCGGCGTCGGCGAGCTCGTCATGCTCGACAACGCCGAGACCCCTCTGCACAACGTGCGCCTCGAATTCGAGGACAATTACCCCGGACTGAAGTTCACCCCCGTCATTGGCGACGTGCGTCAGGAGGAGCGCCTCGACTACGTGTTCCGCCGCTTCCGTCCCCAGATAGTGTTCCACGCAGCGGCCTACAAGCATGTGCCTCTTATGGAGGAGAACCCATGCGAGGCTGTGCTCGTCAATGTTATCGGCTCGCGCAACGTCGCCGACAAGTGTATCGAGTACGACGTCGAGAAGATGGTGATGATTTCGACCGACAAAGCCGTCAACCCAACCAACATCATGGGATGCACCAAACGACTTGCCGAGATATACGTCCAGTCGCTCGGCCTCGCAATAGAGAGCGGCGAGCATAAGGGCCGCACACAGTTCGTCACCACCCGATTCGGCAATGTGCTCGGCTCCAACGGCTCAGTCATCCCCCGCTTCACCGAGCAGATTGAGAAAGGCGGCCCCGTGACCGTCACCGATCCCGAGATACGCCGATTCTTCATGACAATCCCCGAAGCCTGTCGACTGGTGATGGAAGCAGCCACCATGGTCACTGAGACCCAGATATTCGTATTCGACATGGGCACGCCCATAAAAATCGCCGACCTCGCCAAGAATATGATTCAGCTCGCCGGCTACGAAGTCGACAAAGACATCCGAATCGAGTACACCGGACTGCGACCCGGCGAGAAGCTCTACGAGGAAGTCCTGGCCACGAAAGAAAACACCATCCCGACGGCCCACGACCGCATCTTCGTCGCCAAAGTCCGCAAATACTGCTACCGGGACATCAGCGACACTATCGACCGGCTTAAACAGCTCTCCCGCGCCGTCACCATCCCGGAAATGGTCATCCTCATGAAAGAGACCGTACCCGAGTTCAAATCCAAGCACTCCGTATTCGAAAAATACGACAAATGACACTCCCGTGAGGCAAACCACAATTAAATGGGTGTGCGCCGCGCGGTTATA
>CAMWIJ010000092.1 GCA_947174275.1 uncultured Muribaculaceae bacterium | reverse complement strand
CCAGGACCCCAACATTAAAAGTGTTGTGCTCTACCAGCTGAGCTAGCGAATCTCCCTGTGTTTCAGCTTCAAGGATTTGTTGCCCTTTTGGTGACTTGGCTGTTGCTTTCGTCGTTGGGTTGTTCCTTAAAAGCGATGCAAAGTTACGTGTTTGTTTTTAATTATGCAAATATTTTGACGACTTTTTTGTGGTATTTTTTTAGGTTTTTAAGTTTTTGATTGTTAATTTTCTGATTTGCAGTGTGGTATAAAAGTGATGTTTTTTGCGTTTTTATCGGCGAGAAATGCTGGGCTTGGGCGTTTTGACTCTGTGGCCGGCAATTTTTTATTTGAGGAGGGGCAGGAGTCGGTCGCGTGAGATTGTTATTACGCTTCCGTGTTTTACGTCGGGCACGTTGGTGACTTCGGTGTCTGGTATGAGTTTCCAGTCGTTTTTGTCGAGGTCGGTGCACTCGATGTAGGAGAGGCCTGCGTCGCCGTTGAATTTGTCGAAGTAGCCGATGTAGCCTTTGCCGCCGATTTTTGGGAATACGGTGGGGCCTTCTACTTCTGTGGTGTAGTCGGCGGGGAGTACGCGTCCTTTGTCGTGGAATGTGTCGACTGCGGGGTCGAGGCTGCGGGTTGTGGCGTAGAGTATGGTTTTTTCGCCGTTGCGTTCGTCTTTATAGTAGCCGTGAAATGTGTCGCCTTGTCGCACTACAGTGAGGTCGATGGCTGTAAATCCGGGGTCGAAGAGCGGGCGCGGTGTGGTGAATGTAATCCAGTCGCGTGTGGTGGTGACATAGTGGAGCTGGCGGTCGTCGACGCGTGACGACCAGTAGATGTAGAAGAGGTCTTCTTCAGGCACGTAGGTGTATTCCGGAGCCCATGCGTTGGGCGATTGCGGACGTCCGTCTTTGCCGTCCATCACGTATATCTTGCCGCTGTCGGTGGTGGTGCCTCCGTCGGCTGCGGTCCAGTTGATGAGGTCGTCGGACTGCCAGTGGAATATGGCGGGGTTGTCCCATCCCCAGGTGTGGACGAGGTGGTATGTGTCTTTTCCGTCGCGGGTGACTCGGCTGAGGTAGGGGTCGCGCATCCACACGGTGTCGTCGTAGGCGGTGAATACGGGCTGTCCGCCGTTGGCCTGTTGCCAGTTGAGGCCATCGGTGCTCCATGCATAGAAAAGGTGTTGCGCGGGAGATGTGAAGTAGGCCATCAGGTATACGCTGTCGGGGAGCTGCGAGAGGGTTTCTGCCGGTGTTGCGGCTGATGTAGATGCTGTTGCCGCGAGCGCTGTTGCCGCGAGTATTGATTTGAATTTCATGGATGATTTGTGTTGGTTTGTGAGTGTAAAGTTACGAATTTCCGGCAAGTCTGTCGCTAACGTCAGGGGATAAAAATAGCAGCCATGTAGTTTTTGAGGTCTACATGGCTGCTTTATGGTGTCAAGCGATGTCGCTGATGTGTCAGAGGACAATCACTTGTTGGCGCGTTTGCGCTCTATTTCGTCGAGTATGATTTTGCGGAGTCGCAGGTGGTTGGGTGTCACTTCGACATATTCGTCCTCTTTGATATATTCGAGGGCTTCTTCGAGCGAGAATACCACCGGGGGCACGATGCGGGCTTTGTCGTCGGCTCCCGATGCGCGCATGTTGGTGAGTTTCTTCGATTTGGTGACATTGACCACGATATCGTTGTCTTTGGCGTTTTCGCCGACCACCTGGCCTGCGTATACTTCTTCCTGTGGGAAGATGAAGAAGCGTCCGCGGTCCTGCAGTTTGTCGATTGCGTAGGCGTAGGCTGTTCCTGCTTCCATGGCTATGAGCGAGCCGTTGGTGCGGCGTTCGATGTCGCCTTTCCAGGGCTGGTATTCGAGGAATCGGTGTGCCATGATAGCTTCGCCTGCCGAGGCTGTGAGCACGTTGTTGCGGAGTCCGATGATGCCTCGCGAGGGTATCTGGAATTCCATGTGGGTGCGGTCGTTTTGCGTCGTCATCGAGATGAGGTCGCCTTTGCGGCGTGTAACCATGTCGATCATCTTTGATGAGTATTCCTCGGTGACGTTGATTGTCAGCAGTTCGACCGGCTCGCATTTGACGCCGTCGATTTCCTTTATGATTACCTGCGGCTGTCCGACCTGAAGCTCATATCCCTCGCGGCGCATTGTCTCGATGAGCACCGAGAGGTGGAGCACGCCTCGGCCGAACACTGTCCATACATCTTCAGTGTCGGCTTTGGTGACGCGGAGCGCCAGATTGCGGTCGAGCTCTTTGGTGAGACGGTCGCCGATGTGGCGGGATGTGACGAACTTGCCGTCGCGGCCGAAAAATGGTGAGTCGTTGATGGTGAATGTCATCGACATTGTGGGTTCGTCGATGGCGATGCGGGGCAGCGGTTCGGGATTGTTCCAGTCGGCTATGGTGTCGCCGATCTCAAATCCGTCGATGCCGACGAGCGCGCAGATGTCGCCGCTGCTCACTTCCGACACTTTCTTGCGGCCCATGCCTTCAAATGTGTGGAGTTCTTTGATGCGCTGGCGCACGGTGCTGCCGTCTTTGCGGCACAGTGCTATGTCCTGACCTTCGCGCAGGGTGCCGCGGTGCACGCGTCCGATGGCTATACGACCCACGTAGCTGCTGAAGTCAAGCGATGTTATAAGCATCTGGGCGTCGCCTTCGAGCTGCTCAGGCTCGGGTATATGTTCGATGATGGCGTCGAGCACGGGGAGGATGTTGTCGGTCGGCTGTTGCCAGTCGGTGCTCATCCAGCCGTTTTTGGCGGATCCGTAGATTGTGGGGAAGTCAAGCTGCTCTTCGGTGGCGTCGAGGCTGAACATCAGGTCAAACACCATTTCCTGCACTTCGTCGGGGCGGCAGTTGGGCTTGTCGACCTTGTTGATTACCACCACCGGTTTGAGTCCCATCTGTATGGCTTTCTGGAGCACGAAGCGGGTCTGGGGCATCGGACCTTCAAACGCGTCGACAAGCAGGAGGCAGCCGTCGGCCATGTTGAGCACACGCTCAACCTCGCCGCCGAAGTCGGCGTGTCCCGGAGTGTCGATAATGTTGATTTTGTATCCTTTGTAGTTGATCGATACGTTTTTTGACAAGATCGTTATGCCGCGTTCGCGCTCAAGGTCGTTGTTATCGAGAATGAGTTCGCCGGCATTTTGGTTCTCACGAAAAAGGTTTCCGGCGAGGAGCATTTTGTCGACGAGGGTAGTCTTTCCGTGGTCGACGTGTGCGATGATCGCAATGTTTCTGATTTTCTGCATAAGTAATATGGCTCTAAAGCGGCTGCAAAGTTACGCATTTTTATTTAGAGTCACCATAAAAAATGTCGTAATTTTTAACCGTATGACTAACTGTTTGATATTATTGCCAGTGCCGGCATGCTGCCGGCAGCTCCATCTGCATTCGCAGGCTTATGGATATTCGGGGTGGATTTTACGGGTCGCGTTGCCAGTCGCAAGCCGTGCATTTTCATGCAGTAAATTCCCCCGCTGTTAAACTTTTTTCTGCGTCGTTAAACTTTTCATTTTTGCGCTTTTTTAATCGGTTGATTTTTAATGCGATAAAAATTATGGTGTTAAACTTTTTTATTTGCAGATAAACTTTTAATTTTGTATCTTTACATGCGCAACCAATCAAAAAGGCAGATGGAAAAGCACATTTTAATCAGTGCGTTGATTCGTCTAACCGCACCTGTAGCTATGGCAGGAGAGGGTAGGGCAGATGTCGCTGTCAGCCGGAACGGAGATGTTGTTCCGGTGTCCCGCTATGAAATTACACAGGTGCATCACCGGATGGAGTTTCTTATGCATTAGGCTTGCAAACTGTTGGAATTTGTCGGCAACGAGTCAATCGAAGCCGAGGAGTTTTTATATAATTCAGACATTAATGCGTTCAATTTAAAATACAGATGTTACGGTAGTTGACATGAATGGAAATAATATATTCACAGGCGCAACTTCGCGTCCGGTGATAATACCGCTTGACAGAGCTACATCTTCTGTAATTATTGTCAGATATAGAATAGGTGAAAATGTCGTTACTAAAAAAATAGTCATATAACTCCCGATGACAGGTCAACAGACGTCGTCTGAGACGTTCAAGTTTCAAAAATAGATTGGTTTGTTTTTTGTCGGTTTTTTAATAGGTTACCGACAGGGGTAAGTCGCCCCGATTGAAATGCATGAGAGTTTAAACGGAAGCCGCATGCCCCGATTGTCGGGGACATGCGGCTTTTATGGTTCAAGCCCAAATAGCAGTGCATGGCAATATAATAATTCCAGGCTTTACTTTGAAGGAGTTGTAGCACTTCATGTTGTAGGGACGCACGGCTCGTGCGTCCGCGCTTAATTCTTGATAATCAGATTGTTGGCGGATGCGCGAGCCGTGCGTCCCTACGTTTTGATACATTTCTCTGAGTTCTGCAACACCTTCACGGCAATATATTTACCGTCTGTTACGCCAGATCGCAGATGAGGGTGGCGGAGGTGGAGTCGGTCACGCGCACTTTCACCAGATCGCCTACGCGGTAGTTGCCACGCGGGAACACGGCAGTCTTGTTTTGCGACGTGCGTCCGACAAACCGGTCGGTGCTGCGCTTTGACACACCCTCCACGAGCACTTCAAACTCGCGGCCTATGTCGCGGCGGTTGGATTCGGCCGACAGCTCGTTTTGCAGAGCAATCATGCGGTTGAGACGTTCGATTTTCACATCTTCCGCCACATTGTCGGGCATCGTGCGGGCAGCCAGAGTGCCGGGGCGTTCGGAATATTTAAACATGAACGCCGCGTCAAATCCCACCTCGCGCATCAGCGAAAGCGTTTCGAGAAAATCTTCCTCCGTCTCGTCGTGAAAACCGGTGAACATGTCGGTCGATATGCCGCAGTCAGGTATGCGCGAGCGGATGGCGCTGACGCGGTCGAGATACCATTGGCGAGTGTATTTGCGGTTCATCAGCTTGAGCACCTTGTCAGAGCCCGACTGCACGGGCAGATGTATGTGCCGGCATATATTGGGATAGGCCGCGATGACATCGATGGTGGCGTCAGTCATGTCCTTCGGATGTGATGTGGTGAAACGTATGCGCATGTCGGGAGCCGCCTCGGCCACGATGGCAAGAAGCCGGTCGAAAGTAACCTCGCGGCCGTCCGACGGGTCGGTGTAGCGGTAGGAATTGACATTCTGCCCCAGCAGCGTTATCTCGCGGAATCCTTTGGCGCGCAGGTCGTCGAGTTCGTGCAGAATGCTGTCGACAGGGCGCGAGCGCTCACGGCCTCGGGTGTAGGGCACGATGCAGTAGGAGCAGAAATTGTTGCACCCGCGCATGATGCTGATGAAGCCGCTCACACGGTTGCCCGTGATGCGGGCCGGAATGATGTCGCGGTAAGTCTCGGTGGTCGACAGCTCCACATTGATTGCCTTCTCGCCCGCTTCAACCGAAGCAAACAGGTTGGGCAGATCGAGATACGAGTCAGGCCCCGCCACGATGTCGACACCGTGGTTGTCGATAAGATCGTCGCGCAGGCGCTCGGCCATGCAGCCTATCACACCGATGATGAGCCGTCCCGACTTGCGGCGCAGCGAGCGCAACGCCTGCAGGCGGCTGATGATTTTCTGCTCGGCATTGTCGCGTATGGAGCAGGTGTTGAGCAAGATAGCGTCGGCGTCTTCTACAGTGTCGGCGATGTCATAGCCCACAGTGTTCATCACCGAAGCCACCACTTCGGTGTCGGCCACATTCATCTGGCAGCCGTAAGTCTCGATATATAATTTCCGGTCGGTATTGTTCATGCGCGTTATTTTTGTGCAAAGGTAGGCATTTTTTTGAAAATAAGAAACGTCAAGACTCCCCGTAAGCCCAAGCGAGAGAGTCAAAAATGCTTTAAAAATAGCCTAAACGGGTAAAAACTTTGTCTTTAACCAAATAATTGTGTAAATTTGCGCACAAATTGAAAAATTGTGCAGAACCGCACTCAAGTTTCTGTAACTTAATAAAACCGCAAGAATCATTATGGCATTTGATTACATGACAGCTGCCGAGGCAGCCGAGCATTTCAAAAACGGCGACACGGTAGGGTTATCCGGATTTACCGCTCCCGGCACGCCGAAATTCATTCCGGAGGCAATCGCAGCAAAAGCCGAGCGAGAGCATGCCGAAGGCCGTCCCTTCAAAATCAGCCTTCTCACCGGAGCGTCAACATCCGACCACGTCGACGGCGCCCTCTCGCGGGCCAACGCTCTTGACTTCCGCGCTCCTTACCAGAACGTGCCCGACCTGCGCAAACGCATCAACTCCCACGATTGCCATTACAACGACCGTCACCTGTCGGAAATGGCACAGGAAGTGCGTTACGGATTTTACGGCAAAGTCGACTGGGCCATCATCGAAGCCGCCGACATCACCCCCGACGGCGAGATAATACTCGGCACCGGAGTCGGCAATATCCCCACCTACGCAATGCTTGCCGACAAAATCTTCATAGAGCTCAACGAAGCCCTCCCCAAAGCGCTCTACGGCATGCACGACATATACATCCCCGCCGACCCCCCACGTCGCCGCGAGATACCCATCTACGCCGCCAACGACCGCATTGGCTCGCCCGTGCTTAAAGTCGACCCCCGCAAAGTGGTCGGCATCGTGCGCACCAACTCCTACGACGGCGTCAAAGCCTTCACCGCCCCCGACGAAGTGTCGAAACAGATCGGCGCCAACGTAGTCGAATTCCTGCTCAGAGAATACCGCCGCGGAGGCATACCTAAAGAATTCCTTCCCCTGCAGTCAGGCGTAGGCAACGTAGCCAACGCCGTGCTCTACGACCTGGGAGAAAACCAAGAGATACCCCCCTTCATGATGTACACCGAAGTGATGCAAGACGCCGTGCTCTCACTGATGCGCAAAGGCAAATGCACATTCGCGTCGACATGCTCGATGACATTCAGCGACGACACCGAAAAAGAATTCTTCCCCGACATGAAAGAATTCGCCCACAAGATACTCATGCGTCCCGCCGAGCTGTCAAACAACCCCGAAGTGATACGCCGACTCGGCATCATCTCGATGAACACAGCCCTCGAAGCCGACATATTCGGAGGCATCAACTCAACCCACGTGCTCGGCACGAAGATGATGAACGGCGTCGGAGGCTCAGGCGACTTCACCCGCAACGCCTACATCTCAATCTTCTCATGCCCCTCAGTCACCAAAGGCGGCCTGATATCAAACATCGTGCCCATGGTCGCACATGCCGACCACTCCGAGCACTCCGTCGACATCGTAGTGACCGACCAGGGCATAGCCGACCTGCGCGGACTCGACCCCGTGCAGCGCGCCGAACGCATCATCGAAAACTGCGCGCACCCCGACTACAGAGGCCTGCTCCGCGACTACCTCAAAATCGGCAAAGGCGGACAGACACCCCACTCGCTCACCGCAGCGTTTGCATTCCACAACGCCTTCAACGAAACCGGCGACATGCGCAACGCCGACTTCAGCAAATACTGCTGACCCCCGCCGACACAGAGCATGCACCTGTTGCCGCATTGACGCAACCGGATGCCTGATATAATAAAAATAGTCCGCTGCCCAATCAATAGCAGCGGACTGTTTCATTTGCCGGGCGAATTTCCGTCTTATTTCACGGAAATCTTGGCGGTATGGAGTTGTGTGTTTCCCTTCGCAGAGATAATGTAGACGCCGGGGCGGAGCGAAGCGGTAGTGATGTCGGCAGTGTTGCCGTCGGCCGAAACCGCGGCGAC
>CAMWIJ010000091.1 GCA_947174275.1 uncultured Muribaculaceae bacterium | reverse complement strand
GGTAACATCTATGAGACCGTATGTGTCATTGCACGACGCTCAAATCAGATTGCCGGCGAGATGAAGCATGACCTTGAGAAAAAGCTCCAGGAGTTTGCCACTCTCAACGACAACCTCGAAGAGATAACCGAAAACCGCGAGCAAATCGAGATTTCACGCTATTACGAGAAGCTGCCGAAGCCTACTCTCATCGCAACACAGGAGTATATCGACCACAAGCTCTACTTCCGAAACCCGTCTACCGACAAGAGCGCCCTCGACGACTGACATTGACACTGACAAGTATAGTCACTCTTTGTCGCGACTGATATATACCGCTGCCATACTGCCAATATTCGTGCAGTATGGCAGTTGACGTTTCTACCTTCTGAATCTTTCTTACATATATCATTAACTATTTCATACTTACATTTATTCATGAGAATCTTTACCCTGATGTGTCTTTGGCTTTCTGTCGTGGCCGCCTATGCCGCGACATCAGGGCCGGTAGTCACCACGGAGCCGACAGTCGTCACCACCGACAGCTCGCCTATCGTCATCACATTCCACGCCGACAGGGGCAGTGCCGGCCTCGCCGGTCTGACGGCATCAACGCCTGTCTACGCCCATACCGGACTAATCACTACTTCCTCGGTGTCGGCGACAGACTGGCAATATGCAACCAACTGGCTCGACAATGACTCGAAATACCGTCTGACATACACCGGCACGGATACATGGACCCTTACCATTCCCTCGATAAAAGAGTATTACGGCCTGACTGACGCGGAACTCGCCACGGTAACCAAACTGATGTTTGTGTTTCGCAACGCCAACGGAACCCGTGAGGGCAAGACGTCGACAGGCGGTGATATAGCTGTGGATGTCAAGCAGCCCGGCTTCTATGTCACTATCTCGACCGTGCCCGACAGCCGCGTGTTTTCCGACAACGCTCCTGTCACCATTACCGCTACGGCCTCCAATAGCGCGGCCACCGTCACACTCGCGGTAGGCTCGAAGACGGCTTCTGGCACAGGCACGGTGTCGGTTGTCGAAGCGTTTACCTCCGCCGGCAGATACAAGGCTACGGCAACGGCAAAACTCGGCGACTCGGAAGTGACGGACTGCGTGGATTTTCTGCGTCTGGGCACTACGGCAGTCGCCGCCTATCCCGGCGATAAGGTCAAGTTGGGCGCGGAACTGTCGGCCGACCGCCGCGCCGCCACATTCGCATTGGCCGCTCCCGGCAAGAAGTCGGTTCTGCTTGTTGGCTCATGGAACGACTTCGCACTTACTCCGAATCAGCAGATGAAACGCGCCGATGAACAGGTAGCACTCCCTGCCGACACTTCATATATAAAGAACGCATGGAGCCTTCGCGACCCTTATTTCTGGTGTGAGGTCGACGGCCTGGAACCCGATAAGGAATACACCTATTATTATCTCATAGACGGCAAGATTGCAGTCGGCGATCCTTACTGCAATCTTGTGCTCGATCCTCAGTTTGACAGGTTTATAAATCCCGAGGTCTATCCCGATATGCCTGAATATCCTACTGGAAAAGTACCCGACGGCACAATGATGTCTGTCCTTTCGACCGCGACGGCGACTGAGTCACCACGCCAGCTCGCCGACAAGCCCGCTTTGGACAATCTGGTTATCTATGAGCTGCTTATACGCGATTTTACAGGTACAGGAGCGGCTGACGGCACTGTCGACGGAGTAATCGAGAAGCTCGATTACATACAGTCGCTCGGCGTAAATGCAGTGGAGATAATGCCGATAATGGAGTTCAACAGCAACGATTCGTGGGGTTACAATCCTATCTTCTACTTCGCTCCCGACAAGGTCTACGGCACCCCTGCAGACTATCGCCGACTTGTCAACGAGATTCACTCGCGCGGAATGGCGGCGATACTCGATGTAGTATTCAACCATGCCGATGACCGCAACCCGTGGCAGCTTATGTATGAGCCGTCGCAGAATCCATTTTTCAACGCTACTCCTCCGCATGCCTATAATGCTTTCCACGACTGGAATCAGGACAATCCCCTTGTGTTCCGGCAGTGGGCCGATGCGCTGCGTTATTGGGTTGAAGCCTACGGCTTCGACGGATTCCGCTTCGACCTTGTCAAAGGTCTTGGTGACAACGGAAGCTATGGCATCAAGTGGAACCGCGCTACAAATTCGTTTGACGCTCCTACCGAAGCCTCGACCAACGCCCTCAACAGCTCGCGTGCCGAGCGCATAGGCCGACTTAGGGAGGAGCTTTACACCACGGCCCCCGGCACATATTTTATATGTGAGGACCTTGCCACAGTGGCGGAAGACAAGTTGCTTTTCTCGTTGGGTGCTGTCGATTGGGCCAACGTCAACAACGGAGCTTGCCAGTGGGCCATGGGTTGGAAAGATAATGCAGACTTGTCGCGCTTCTCCGCTACCTACGATCAGGGACGCCCGGCCGGATCGACCGTATCGTATGCAGAGAGCCACGACGAAGAGCGTTGCGCCTACAAGCAGCAACAGTGGGGAGCCACAGGTGTCAAAGGGAATGAGCAGCAGCAGATGCGTCGTCTTGGCTCCATTGCTGCTATGATGCTGATGACGCCCGGCAGCCACATGATCTGGCAGTTTGAAGAGCTGGGCGACGCGCAGCCCGTCAAAAAGTCCAACGGTGACAATAATACCGATGCCCGCAAATCGTGCTGGGGGCTGCTCGACAATCCACTCCACGCTCAGCTCTATGACACATACGCGTCACTGATGTCGCTGCGTAACAGCAATCCGTCATTGTTCGGCACCGACGTTACACCCGAGGTCAACGCCGTGCCGGCCAACTGGGAAAGCGGTTATACTATCCTCCTTGAAGCGGCCGACGGTAAAAAGCTCTTTGTCGCCGCCAATCCGCTCACTGACCGCTCGCTCACAATAGCCACTCCCATGGCCGGCGGTTCGGTGGCCGTAAGCTCGGCAGGTATCGACGCTCCGGCTATTGAGGCTGACGGCTCTGTGACTCTCGACCCCGGCGCTTTCGTAGTTCTGGTCAACAGTGCGGTGAGCGGCATCGATTCACCGGTTTATCGTGGTCAGGAAGATGAGATAACCGCGGTCTACACGCTGTCGGGAGTTAAAGTAGATGCGTCGGGCACGCTTCCCGCCGGAGTCTACATATATATCACCCGTTCAGGCAACGCTTTCAAGCGTGTCGTGACGGAGTGATTGTCCTCATGATGCTAAGAAGTTTAGCGACTCATCCTTACGTTACATGGGAGCAATCGCCCCCATGTAACACTCTTTTCACCTGTGTTATACGGTCAATAAGTTCCATGGCAAGATGTCGCTTATAATTCCTGATTCAAGTCATAATAAAAGATGATGGATGACGTGAAATCTCACGTCTATCAGACACTTTCGACACTTTCTAAGAAAGGGGTAAAAGTGTCCTCTGTCGGCACATTATCATCATGACCGCTTATCCATTCGACCGAGCTATTTTCATCGGCAATGTATCCGTCAACGCTCACGGCTATATACAGGATTGTCTTGCTTTCAAATCTGCACATAGCTGTCAGAAGGTCAAAATCATTTCATACTGTCTGTTCATCAGGGGTATATTCCTGTCTTTCAGAAAATCGTGTAGTGTGGAATCGTCGGTCGGGATATTCAGGATTTTTATAAAGTCTGTCGTCATCTTCATAGACACCTTATGCAACAAGATGGAGGCTGTGCCTTTGCGCCGAAATTCACGGTCGATGGCTATCTGAGTCAGATCGCCCGTTGTTTGGTCAAACACACAGTATCCGACAAGTCTGTCAGAATTAAAGGCACCTATGCAAGTAAGTCCCGGTTTACCTCTTTGGATTGACTCTAAACTATTTTGCCAAGAAGGAGTGAACTCACAGAATGGCTTTGCGCATATTACAGCATCCACATCAATCGTTTCTATCCGAATGTCTGTATCCGATTCGGTCGGTTTCGGATTTCTGATTTCCGCAATATTCTGTCTGAAACAGTCGTATTCACGAGTAGTTTCAAATCCCATTTTACGATACACATTAATCGCCTTATGGTTGTTTTGCAGCACTTCAAGCAGATATTGCCTTATGCCAGCCTCCTTCAGGAATGGCAAAGAGTAACTGAAGATTTTTCCGGCAAGGCCTTGTCCACGAAAATCTATAACAGTGCCCGTCCCTGTATCGTATGCAGTCGGAATACCATTGAACTGACCGATTCCATTTAACGTAAACGCCACAATCTCATCATCAACAAATGCGGCAAAAGAGAGACGTGGATCATATCCCCGTCTTATCAGCATTGAGCGTACTTCCTCCTTGTCGAAACTTATCTCATAATCAGAGAAAGCATTTTCAAATCCACGAAAGAGCGTGTCAAAATCAATACACTCTAAACTCCTTATCTCGATATTTTTGCAATTACGGTTCATAGTCTTATCTGATAAACTCTTGTGCTTTCTCCCCATGGATGATGGCATTCGCCAATATAGGAGAAGCCAAACTTTTCGTAATAGCCAATATGGTCGGTGCATAGGTTCAGCGTTTTGAACCCCATTCGCATCGAATCTTCTTTGGCTTTTTCAATCAGAAGATTTCCGAAGTTATTTCCTCTGTGGGTTTCCTCCACATAGAGAGCCGCGAGCCAAGGATATAAATCCATGCGCGAGTTGAAATCGTTGGTGATCAATCCTGCGCAGCCAACGATTTCTCCATCATCAAGCAATAGATACCATTGAGGCAATGGATTGTCGGCAACTATACATTTGCGTAAACAGTCGTCATAAACTTCCATTGACTCGGGTGAGGCCCATTTGTCTTGAAAGTAGCCTATTGCCCGTTCAAGATACTCAGGTTGTGACCTGACTGAAATTATGTCTAAGGAATGTCTCATACTGCAAAATTACCGATTTTCCACGGGATTTCATTGCGAATATGTAGCCGCGTGTTTTGCCGCGAGCGTCAATTTTTTGAGCGGCGATTTTCAATTCACCGTGCCGGAGTCGTGGTTCCTGTTATTGTATAATCAACAACAATTTATGCAGAGCAGATAGCCGGCATCATCAACGCCAACAAGAAGATGTTTGCAGAAAGAACTGAAAGTAGACGAGTTTCCGTTTAAGATAACAATGACGAGTTAAAAAGAGCATAGCCAATGCCATATCAGCGATAAAGGTGGCGGAGCATAAGGCCTCCGTCACCTTCATCTTGCCAGAAAAATTATGTGCCGAGGTAAAGCGCCAAGGCGATAACGGCCGCCAAAAGGCGGCCGTTAGATGTTGTATATCTTATTTTACTTGGTAAACTTTGCTGACAATCTTCCAGTCGGAGCCGTCCTTGACAAGAGTGAACATATCGGTGAACTCGTTTTCGCCGAATTTTGATTCGATGCGCACCATAGCGACACCTCCTGCCACGCTACAGCCTGCTATCTTGTATGTAGCGTTGTGGGGACCCGTCTGGTCATAATAGTCGTAGAGAGCCTGAATTGGTACTGTCACAAGGCTATCGCCCTCGGCATACGACATTGTTGCAGCAGGAGCGAAACCTTGCATGGCGATTTTGCTGTCGCCCTTTACAGCCGCTTCTGTATAATATCCGAGCGCCTTCTTGATTCCGGCAATTTCATCGGGAGTTGCCTGACAGCAGGGCTGCTTTTCGCAAACGGTGTCGCACTTGGCGGCTGAATCGGTTTTACATTTGGCAGAATTGACGCCGCATGACGATAGTCCTATAATAGAAGCAGTCAATCCTGCTATAATCATTTTATTCATATCCGTTTAATACTTGTCTTGTATGAAATGGGTTCTTAGGCGAGGCTCGTATTGGGGGTGCGGTTTGTCTTTCAATGCTTGAAGCATCCATGCCATATTTTCACCAAGTGAGCGCATGGTCTGGAGCCCTTCCCTGTCTTTGCGGACATCGTCGGGTGTGAAACCGTGAACAGAGTTCCAGTATTGCGATGATACAACCGGCATATTGCAGATTGTGAAATACTGGTTGAGTTGCTCAAAGGTGGCCGAGGCTCCGCCACGGCGACACGATACAACAGAAGCTCCGAGTTTTCCCGCCATCTCACCCTCCTTGCAGAAGAACAGACGCTGACAAAACGACGTGATCTGTCCTGTGGGTTGGCTATAATACACCGGGGAGCCGAGTACGATAGCGTCAAACTCATCAAGCCGCTGTTGTATATCCTTCACAGCATCGTCACGGAAGCAATGTCCGGTCTCAAAACATTTCATGCATGCTATGCAACCGGCAACCGGTATGTTTCCAAGGTACAATATCTCAGTTTCTATTCCATGTTTGTGGAGCGTATCTGCAACTTCGTTTAGTGCGGTAGCGGTGCAGCCCGCAGGGTGAGGGCTGCCGTTGATTATCAACACCTTCATTTGCAGATGGTGTTTGAGTGCTGGTTGTATGCTTTTGCCACACACTTCCACTCGCCATCGAGTTTGAGAAGCAGAAGGAAATCTGTGAAGTCGATGCAACCTCCCCAGCCTTCTTCAAGGACACGCACCACTGCTACGGTCTCTTCAACCGCAAGCACGTCAATTCGGGCTTTGAACTCGGCACCTGCGCCAACGGTGTCCACATTGTGGTAGAACTGCTCGATTGAGCCGCGTTCAACAGTGCCGTTCAGTATGCCGAACAGCACAGCATCGTCAGTGAACAGAGTCTTTGCGTACTCGCTGTTGCCCTCGGCTACGCTCTTTACAAACTTCTCGGCGGCCTTAGCCACTGCTTCGTATTCTTTGATTTCGTTTCTCATATCTTTATATATTTGTTTGATTATCTGAATGCAAAGTTACAATGGTAATGTCTTAAAACCAAGTACCGAAAAATTATTCATATACCGAAAAATTTTTCGGTATATGGAAATTAGACAGTTATTGACTAACTTTGCATAGGAAAGAAATAATAAAATTGAACAAATGGCATACGAAAAGAAAATACCCGTGGATCTGGACTGCCCACTAAGGCTTACAATGAGCCTGATTGAGTCGAAATGGAAGTCATGCATCCTCGATGAGTTGAGAAACGGACAGCCTCTGCGCCCCAGTGAAATACACAAATGTCTGCCGGAAGCCGCGCCGCGCGTCCTCGACATACAACTAAAAGAAATGGTAGAAGACGGACTCATCACGAAGACAATCTATCCCGAACTTCCGCCCCGCTCAGAGTATAAAATCACAGAACTTGGTCAGTCGCTTATCCCGATTATTGACCAGATGCTTAAATGGGGCGAGGAGCACTTCGATATTTTCGAGCGAAAATATGGCGGTAAATGTAGAAAGTAGCAGGTGGGGTACATAGAATGCTTATCATTATTGAGTAAAATCTAAAACTCACCAAATTCAAAGCAGCACAGAAAATGACTAAAGCAGAGATAGCGAGTGAAATATATTCGCGCATGAGCCGAGAGCGCATGTTGACAAAGCCGGTGCGCGATGCGAAGCATTCGGACTCATCGCAAATCGCAAAGGCAGCCTGTATCGACAAAGCTGCGGTTGTTACTGTTATAGAACAGTTTATGACCGTTGCGAAGGACAGCCTTGCTCATGGCGAAAACGTGTATCTCCGTGGATTCGACTCATTTGTGGTGAAACTGATAGCGGAGAAAATCGCCCGTAACATCAGCAAGAACACCACTATCGACATCGCCAACCTTAATGACTGGGATTAATAGTATGGCACAGTTCAACACATTTGAAGAGGCTATTGATT
Organism: uncultured Muribaculaceae bacterium; assembly: GCA_947174275.1. GTDB lineage: Bacteria > Bacteroidota > Bacteroidia > Bacteroidales > Muribaculaceae > JAGBWK01. The sequence continues at coordinate 210 of CAMWIJ010000091.1, read as the reverse complement.
TCTCGTTAATGAGAGAGTTGTGCGAGAAACACGGGACACTGCGGCATTATCGCCGTGGGGAGTATTTCGCGCGTGTAGGCGAAGTCATAAAGAATGCCGGGTGGATTGTGTCGGGCGGTTTCAAACATTCACTCATTGATAATGCCGGAAATGCCAAAGCTGTGGGATTCGTTTTCGAGGGTTCCATTCTTGCCAACTATCTCAGTGCGA
>CAMWIJ010000090.1 GCA_947174275.1 uncultured Muribaculaceae bacterium | reverse complement strand
ACTTGTAACAGAACAGATATGTCACAGAAAGCATTACTCATGATTCTCGACGGGTGGGGCATCGGCAACCACTCCAAGGGCGATGTGATCTACTCCACACCGACTCCGGCATGGGACAAACTCATTGCCAAGTATCCTCACTCGCAGCTTCAGGCAAGCGGTGAAAACGTCGGTCTGCCCGACGGACAGATGGGCAACTCCGAGGTGGGTCATCTCAATATCGGCGCCGGCCGCGTAGTATATCAGGATCTTGTGAAGATCAACAAGGCATGCGCCGACGGTTCGATTATGGAAAATCCCGAAGTGAAGAATGCCTTCGGCTACGCCAAGCAGTCGGGCAAGGCCATTCATTTCATGGGCCTTACCTCTGACGGAGGCGTGCACTCGTCGCTCGACCATCTTTACGCGCTGTGTGACATAGCCAAGACCTATGGTCTGGAGAAGGTCTACATACACTGCTTCATGGACGGACGCGACACCGATCCGCGCAGCGGCAAAGGATTTATCGAGGCTCTGCAGGCACATTGCTCTAAATCGGCCGGACAGATCGCATCGATAGTGGGCCGCTACTACGCGATGGACCGCGATAAGCGCTGGGAACGCGTGAAGATCGCCTACGATCTGCTCGTCAACGGCGAGGGAGAGCAGGCCACCGATATGGTAGCGGCCATGCAGCAGAGCTACGACAACGACATCACCGACGAATTCGTGAAGCCTATCCATAATGCTGCAGTCGACGGCACTATCAAGGAGGGCGACGCCGTGATATTCTTCAACTACCGCAATGACCGCGCCAAAGAGCTGACCACGGTGCTCACACAGCACGATATGCCCGAGGCCGGAATGCACACCGTCAAGGATCTGCAGTATTATTGCATGACTCCCTATGACGCATCGTTCACCGGAGTGCACATCCTCTTCGACAAGGAGAATGTAAGCAATACTCTTGGCGAATACCTGTCGTCGCTCGACAAGAAACAGCTTCATATCGCCGAAACCGAGAAGTATGCCCACGTGACATTCTTCTTCAACGGTGGCCGCGAGGCTCCCTACGAGGGCGAGGAGCGTATTCTCGTGGCTTCGCCAAAGGTGGCCACCTACGACCTCAAACCCGAGATGAGCGCCTATGAGGTATGCGACAAGCTCGTGGAGGCTATCTGCAGCGAGGAATATGATTTCATCGTGGTCAACTATGCCAACGGCGACATGGTAGGCCATACCGGAGTCTACGAGGCAATCGAAAAGGCGGTGAAGGCTGTCGACGAATGCGTGGGACGCACCATTGACGCGGCTGTGGCTGCCGGATACGAGGCTATCATCATAGCCGACCATGGCAATGCCGACAACGCTATAAATGCCGACGGTACACCCAATACGGCACATTCGCTCAATCCGGTGCCCTGCATTTATGTGACGGAGAAGAGCGGAGTGAAGGTAGCCGACGGACGTCTGGCCGACGTCGCTCCGACAATTCTCAAAATCATGGGTCTGGAGCAGCCGGCCGAAATGACAGGCCACGCTCTCATCTGAGCCGTAAGCGCTATTGCTTGACAACATATAAGGAATCCTGTGCCGGAATTCAGATCTTGGCACAGGATCCCTTGTCTTGTCCGTTGGTCGAAACGCTATGGTCAGTTATGATGCCATTTGTTGCAGGCCTGATCGTCCGCAGTCATTCGTGATATCTGATCGTAAACCGCGACCGAAGTCCCGTGATATATAGCCGTTGCAGGTACGAGTGATGTATTATTGCCAGACGGTCGGCAACATCCGACGGCTCTTCAGGCTGGTCCAGGACAGCTCCGTCGACTATCCGGGCGGCAGTCCATGGCTCTGCAAGGGTTGGTAAGGGGAGTGTGTCGCCCCAAACGGCATGATCAGCCCAACGGTTGGCTCCCCGGCCGACAAGAAGTTTCACCAGTTTTACATTCTTTCCGAAGCTTCGCATCAGTGCGGCTCTGCGTTTATAGTGGTCGGTTGTGGACATGGCATGTAGCATTGTCGCAGCCGAATCGGCAAGCTCCCGGCTTATAGACATTACGATCGACCCTTTGAAGCGTGGCGAGTCCCATCGAAGACTGTCGCGCCATCTTTCGAACAGTGTCGATACTGTGAGCGTGTCGGTGGCCGCGATGCTGTCTGTGGCACGGCTGTCGGTTATGGCTATGGCAGTCTGACGTGCTACGACCGCTTCTGGCGATCGGTCGTGGAGCCGCAGGTCGTAGCCGGCCTCGGCTGCGGCCGCAAGTCTCAGGGCATATTCCTCGAATAGCCGCAAGGCCGTGGTGTCGGGGTGTGTGTCAGCGCCAAGAACCTCATTGAAGTCCTCGCGGTCAAGAGTTATTCCTCCTACAGTGAGCGGTGTAAAGCGTTCTGCCGCTGCAGCGCATGGCTGCAACGGCAGAAACAGTATGGTCAGTCCTGCTGCGAGCAGGCTTATGCGGTTGATCACTGGTGAGAAGCGCTGTAGTTGGGTGCTTCGCTTGTGATGGCTACATCGTGGGGATGGCTTTCGGCCACGCCGGCATTGGTGATGCGTGTGAATTTCGCATTATGGAGATGCTCTATGTCGGGGGCGCCGCAGTAGCCCATTCCCGAACGCAGGCCGCCGAGCATCTGGTAAGTCACCTCGTAGAGCGATCCCTTGTAGGGCACGCGGGCGGCAATGCCTTCGGGCACGAGTTTCTTCACATCGCATTCTCCGGCCTGGAAGTAACGGTCTTTCGAGCCTTTCTCCATGGCTTCGAGCGATCCCATTCCGCGGTAGGCCTTGTATTTACGTCCGTTGTAGATGATTGTCTCGCCCGGCGATTCCTCGACACCGGCCAGCATTCCGCCGAGCATCACGCTGTAGGCTCCTGCTGCGAGTGCCTTGACGATGTCGCCGGAGTAGCGTATGCCGCCGTCAGCTATCAGAGGCACGCCTGTGCCTTTGAGTGCCTTGGCTACGTCGTAGACCGCCGAAAGCTGGGGTACGCCCACGCCTGCAATCACGCGGGTGGTGCATATCGAGCCGGGGCCGATGCCCACCTTGACGCCGTCGGCGCCGTTCTCAACGAGATATTTTGCAGCTTCGCCTGTGGCGATGTTGCCTACCACAACGTCGATATGGGGATATTTTCCCTTGACAGCCTTGAGCACGCCTACCACACCGCGCGAATGACCGTGGGCGGTATCGATCACAATGGCATCCACTCCGGCTTCGACGAGAGCGTCGACGCGCTCCATGGAGTCGTTGGTGACGCCGACACCGGCTGCCACGCGCAGACGTCCGAGCGAGTCCTTGCATGCATAGGGCTTGTCTTTGGCTTTGGTGATATCCTTATAGGTCACGAGTCCGACGAGTTTGCCGTCCGAACCCACCACGGGGAGTTTCTCGATTTTGTGCTCCTGCAGTATCTTGGCTGCCTCTTCGAGGTTGGTCGACTGCTTGGTGGTGACGAGATTCTGCGAGGTCATCACTTCGTCGACAGGACGGTCGAGGTTGCGCTCGAAGCGGAGGTCGCGGTTGGTGACTATGCCCACGAGGTGGCGTTCGTCATCGACCACCGGTATGCCTCCGATATGGTACTCCTCCATCATGGCCAGAGCGTCGCGCACTGTTTTGCCGCGCTTGATGGTGACAGGGTCGTAGATCATGCCGTTTTCGGCGCGTTTCACGGCGTGAACCTGACGGGCCTGCTCGGCGATGGTCATGTTTTTGTGTATGACACCGATGCCTCCTTCGCGTGCGATGGCTATGGCAAGCTGAGCCTCTGTGACGGTGTCCATGGCCGCCGATACCAGAGGTACGTTGAGCTCAATGTTGCGTGAAAACTTGGTGCGGAGGTTGACCTCGCGGGGGAGGACTTCCGAATAGGACGGGATCAGAAGGACATCGTCAAATGTCAGTCCGTCCATTTTTACTCGATCTGCAATAAACGACATAAACTGTACGAAACGTTATGGATTTAATTGCACGCAAAGTTACGCAGAATTTTCGAGATTGCCGTCGTGTCGGCTGACGTTTTTTTGACTGCGTCAGGGGCGGTGCGATGATATGTTTGAAAATTAAATATATAGCGTGGTGCTGTAACACGACTGTAATCATTTTAACGTGCTTTAACCCTAATTCGCTTGTCGACCCCGTATATGACGTAACTTTGCATCGTCGAACCAATCAATAACCGAGGGTTCAGCACAACGCAAAACAATATAGTAAGCAACAAAATACGATACGACATGACAACAGTTGATTTCAGGCAGAAACTCACCTCTCTGCAGGCCAATATGCTCAACTTCGCTTATATGCTCACGTCAGATCGCGAAGATGCCGCCGACCTCATGCAGGATACGATGCTGAAGGTGCTTGACAATGCCGACAAGTTTACCGACAACTCGAATTTCAAGGGATGGGTGTTCACTATCATGCGCAACATCTTCATCAACAATTACCGCAAAGCCGCGCGTGCGGCTACGGTGGTCGATACTACCGACGATCTCTATCACCTCAATCTCAGTCAGGATTCGGGCATAGCCACTCCCGAAGGTGCTTTCGGGGCAAGTGAGATCACCGACGCCATCAACAGTTTCCCCGACAAATACCGCCAGCCGTTCTCAATGCATGTGGCCGGGTATAAATACGACGAGATAGCCGAGAGCATGGGTCTGCCGGTGGGAACAGTCAAAAGCCGCATATTCTATGCGCGTCAGCAGCTCCAGATACGCTTTGCCGATTATCGGTGCTGACAGTTTCTCCCTCCATATCGATCAGGTATAGATATATTGCTTCTCTTCGATTTCAGTAAAATAAGTCGCCGTGTCAGTGTGAATCAGACACGGCGACTGTTTTGTTTGATGTTGTCAGCTTTCAGAGCGCTGTCATGAAAACGTCAAGTCTTTTCCGAAGGGGAACAGAGCCAGCTTCATGAGCTTGAAGTGTTGCATCCCGAAGGGTATTCCTACAATGGTGATGCAGAACACCAGCCCCCAGAGCAGATGGGTCAGCGCTATGGCCACACCGCCCAGAAACCACCAGATGACGTTCATCACGCCGGCGAGGCATCCCGATGGCCATCCGCTGCTTCTGGCGGCAGTGCCGAACGGCCACAACGCCACCGCGGCAAGCTTCAGGGTCTGCAGTCCGAACGGTATGCCGATGATTGTCACCATCATGCCGATGCTCGCCACTGCGTATTCGATGGCTATCATCAGTCCGCCGAACACTACCCAAATGATATTGAGGACTATGTTCATATCACTCCCACTCGATTAAGCGTTTGACTTGTGAATAGTCTGATATGTTGGGAGTTATGCTTTCTGTTAGTTTCATCGGGGTTGAAAATCGGGGTTGTTTTTGATTTTGCAGGCGTGCTGTAGGACAGCGAGTTAGCCTTAATATTCCACACTGACTGCTGGGAATTTTCTCTGTCATTGCCGTTTCAGTCGTCTTGCAACTGCAAAGGTACGCATTTTCGTTAATATACACAACACCAACGTCTTGCAATTTTAGCGCAACCTCTGTGGCTTTAGCAATGCAGCCTGGGAGTTATATTATTGGATATTTATGACACTTAAAGCATTGAGAACTGGGAAGATAGGTAACCCCTGTCTCCCCTCCTGTCCTTCCTCCCCTATAGAGACGGCATCCCATTGATACCTCAAACGGTTAAAAATTTTTTTCGTGGACGTGCATTTCAAGACTATTAACCAATAGCCTCAGGATGCACTCTCCGCTCATATATCTCATTCACTTCAAGCCATTAAGAACTTCATCAATTATATTCAGTTGCTTACGTCCTTTGCGTAGATAGATAAGTCGATTGAGGATGTCACAAAATAGAGCTTTTAAGGTTTTATCATTGTCAAGTAGAGTATAGAGAATGATATCGTCAATTCCCAATGCTTTGAGCGAAGGAAGAAGACGTTTATAGTTTTTGCAGGTTACTTCAAGGCGGTAATGTGTACCAGCAAAACCAGTATATTCAGTTATATATGTTTTGCCACTTGCTTCCTCTATCTCTTTTCGTTTATTGTAGGTTTTCATTTGGAGTGTGGAATCATCATTGCAGATGCTTAGTTCTGGATGTGCAAACATTCGGTCGAGGTTGATGTCATAGGCGTGAACATTCAGACCTTTCACGGATTTGCGGTTTGCAACTCGTCCATTAACTATTATATCGTTGGGTGTTGACTTTAACAGTGCAATGAGTCGTTTCTGTATGTTGAAATCAAAATCTACAGCAATGTCAAGTTTACTGACTCTATAAAATGTCATTCCGAGTGCCGATTCAACATAGAAACGCGCTTGAAGAATCCATGAGTATAGGGCTGCATTTTCAAATGTGAGATATACCAGTTGTCGGTTAGGATTGAAACTACCACTTCGTAGATAGCCAACGATTCTGACTATCTCCCCATCTTTACATTTAACAATAAACTCATCTCGGTAGTGTCGGCTCTCAATTCGTTCAATCCACAAAGATGTATTATCTTCCCCTATATATAATTTCTTTTCGATGGTACTCAAAAAAATTTTTTGTTCATCGGTTGCTGTATATGTAACTTCAAGTGCGTCTATACAGACCGCATAATTGTATTGTCGGTTTGCCATATTTATATGTGTATGTTCAATTATATATAGTGGTGGTGTCTGAGTTTTTCAACTCAATGTGTGCCATTATTCAGAGTGTGCCAATTTAATCTTGTCGGTGAGGGTTGGCACACTCTCTTATTGTGCCACTTTATTCTTTTAAGTTATGTTGGCGCAGTCGGGCGAGGAAACGGTCGATTTCGGATTGGTTGCGAGTGTTGCGTGGATAGCCGTTACGTTCAAACCATGGATTCATTTCGTTGGTGACGATTCCCAGTTTTTCATACAGCCCTCGGAAACTGTATAGGTAGAGGTCATCGACAAACCATCCGATATAAAGTCTGTCGCGGTCAAGCCAAATGTCAAGGTCAATGGGATAACGGAAAGTAGATGGTACATTCAGTTTTTTCTGTGCCTCTGCCAGTGGAGGTATGACGGCTTTTCTGATTAGGGCTAATTCTTCGCGGTTGTCGTCAAAGTAGAAACAGCGTCGAGGATTCTTGGCATCCATTCCCATTAGCCGACGTGAAAGATAATAGCGCACCCGCCATGCTGAATAGCCGTCATGGTAAAACGCAGCGTCCAGTATAGCAAATCTTTCGGCAATGGTGGAGAAGGCTCGGTAGTCCTGTCGTTGAGCGAACCAACGATATGCGCTTATATTCTCGAAGAGGTGCCAGTCGATGAAGCGGAAGAGTTTGACATAATGCCGTGGCGGATTCGGATTCTCCTCAAATCGCCACTCTGAAATACTGAACTTCTCGTTTAGATGTGCAATTTCCCATTTTGGAAGGTTGAAGATGAGTATGGTGCTTCGCTCATGGTCGATTGCATAGATATAGTGAGCATGGTTTAACCAATTTGCGATTTCAATCTCATTGGGTGATTCGGCTTCAACGGATAGCGTGAGGTAGTTGTGTATATGCTCCATATAATATAACGTGTCGTATGAATAAGTTAATTGGGCTGCGCTGAGGAGGACACGCAACCCAATCTCCGTGTTGTGGTGAGCGCGGATTATTTCTCTATGATGGTAAAGTAGTCTTTTAACTGGGGGCAAGCCTTGAGCATTACTTCAAAAAAGCGCACTACGGCTTCGGGGGTGGCTGGTGTGGGAGAAATGCCAGCATTCTTGAACCATTCGGTAAAGAAGGTCTGAAAGCGGTTCTTTTCTGCAAACGTCGGGCCACGGTCGCCTGACTCAGCCCACTGGGGAGTTACCCAACCAGTTCCGACGTAGAGACTTCGCACCGTATCAGTGTGGGTGTCGATGGAGAGGTTGAGGCGTAGGGCGAACCAGTCGTTTTCGTCTTGACCGAGACACTCGGTAATGAAGCGCGTGAGGAGGCTCTTTCCCTCATCTGCGTTATGGCATACTACTAATTTCATAGGTGTGTAATTTGGAGGTGTTATATATGGTGTGATTTCGAGATATTCACCAAGGCTGGGAATATGAGAGAGGAAGTAACTGAATGTGCTGACAATCTCATCAAAGTAGAATGGACTGAGACAGATGTCATTCTTATCACCGAAACGGCATAGCGAACCGCAAAGCCCCAGGGCACGGCTGAAAGTCATGCGCTGTCTAAGGCGATAGGCGGCTTCGAGGTCAGTCTTCCAATCCGTTTGCATATCCGTCACTTGACCGAGTTCGTCAAGAGTGAGCGAGACGGTGATATACACTGGGCTACGGATTTTCAGCTCATCTTCGAGGAGTTGGGCGATGGTGTCTTCAACTGCCTGCTTCATGTCGGGGCATAGGCGCACAGCAAGGGCGCACTTATGGATGTTCATAAGCGAAAGATGTTGTGAGTTAGAATGTAATGTGATTGCCTAAGATGGTGATGTGGGCTGAGTTGAGAAGAGCGCGGTCGATGGGAG
>CAMWIJ010000089.1 GCA_947174275.1 uncultured Muribaculaceae bacterium | reverse complement strand
TGTTGTGATTAACCGGGGTTCGCAGATCGCGGAGCGAGCGGAGACCCCGGCATCCAATAGCAACTACGACAAAAGCCCCGGAAGGGCGATCCGTGGTATATGACAAAGCCGGGAATTGTTATATTGCCATACACTGTTATTTCGGCTTGGACTGATTTACGCCATTGACCAAATGCAACAGATAAAGCAATCATCAGGGACATAACCGACCTATAGATTTTGGTTAAGTGATGAGGCTGTGTCAAAACTTGAATTACGACACAGCCTCCTGGTGCATTATAGCCTGTTTAATTTTTGATTGTCAAATTCTCCGCAGCACCTTGAAAAATCAGCTCAGCCGTTCCGGATGACCCGACGACACAGTCTTGTCGTCAATGTCATGAACTCCCGTATGGGGTGTCGTCACAGTCTTGCGCCGGGGCTTCGGCATCTTGAATTTAAGATCGTCAAATCCCTGGCCGTACACACCGTTGACATTGGCCTGCGTGATAAACGCATCATGGTCAATCGACTTGATGATGCGGTATATCGTCACAGCCTCTATCTTGCGGCACATCACAAGAAGCACCTTCACATCCTGCTTGCTGTACCAGCCCATGCCGTTGAGCACTGTGCACCCGCGGTGCGCGTCATTGTTGATTGCCGTGGCTATCTCCTCCCAGTGCTGCGGCGAGAAGATGATAAACTGCACTGCCTGACGGTTGGTGTTAATCACCTGATCGGCCATCAGCGACACCACAAGGAGCACCACAAAGCCGTAGACAAGGCGCTCGATACCTGCGTCAAGTCCGAATATAAGCAGTGTCGACGATATGATGCAGAAATCACAATATTGCATCGTGCGGCCAACCGACACGTTGGTTTTCTTCGACATTATGGCGGCCACGATATCGGTGCCGCCCGTCGAGCCGTTGTGCACGAACGCCAGCCCGAGACCGATGCCACACATCATCGACCCGATGATGATGCTCATGAATGTCTCTCCCTTGACGATAGGCTCCGGAAACAGAGGCATAAGTATACCGATGGCTATCGACACCACCGTCACCCCGAATATTGTTCTGATAACAAACGTTTTGCCTACAATCCTATATGCGAATACGAGCAATGCGATATTCAGCACATACATCGTCACGGCCACAGGCACTCCGAAGCCGAACAGCTTTTCAGTGGCATAAAATACCACCTGACCGGCGCCGGCCATTCCTCCTGTGATGACTCCGTAGGGGGCGATAAATCCCGAGAACCCTATACCGTATAATAAAATGCCAAAGACTATAAAAAAATAGTCTTTCGCACTTACCCATATTTTATGATTGTCCAGTTTCATCTGCATTGGATATTTTTGTCTCTCTTGGAGAGTGTTTGTATTGAAGTTAAATCCAAACACTCTCTTATGCAAAGGTAAAACAATATTTTGCAATTTTATACAGTTGTTATATGTTTTTTATCAACTGTCGTCCGATAATCAGTATTACTATTCCGATAAGCACGACACTCGGCAGGTTCAATCCCGTTTTACCCTCGGTCGACGCTTTCCGCTGCGATGCTGCGTCGACCGTAACCGAGGCCGCACTGTCTACCTCGGTTATGGTTGACTTTTCCGACTCGGCGGTGGCCTCGCGGCCGCTGACAATGCGCCCGCCCCTTATGGTGACACTCCGCTCGGTGACGGGGTCATGCACAATGATTTCCGGACTCTCCAACACCAGCGTCTCATGCAGCGCGGTCACCAATGCCAGTCTTTCCGCCATGCGGCGTGCGGCCGCCACACTCTCCGCGCCGCTTGCCGAGGCCGACTCCGCCACTTTGTGCCTGGCTTTGCAGCCGGCAAGCATCGCTGCCAGACACAATCCTGTCATTACCGTTTTCATCTCCCTTGAGTTAGGTTCCCGCCGTCAAACTCTCTGCGGGCATCAAAGCACGGACACTCCTTTTTTGCAAAGTCGCGGTGGCCGTAGACCCTCACCCCGGGATAGCGCTCGCGCAGTTCTGCTATCAGTTCCGTCATGGCCACACGCTGCGCGTCGGTGCGTGTGTCGAGAGCCACTTTCCCGTCACTCGACAATCCTCCCGCATAGCATACGCCTATCGAGCGGGCATTGTGACCCGAGCAGTGCGCTCCGGTCTCGCTCTCTTTGCGGCCTTGTTCGATTGTTCCGTCAATTCCTATCACATAATGGTAGCCGATGCATCTGAAACCCCGTTCGCGGTGCCAACGGTCGATATCCGCGACCGATACATTGCGCCCTCTCGGCGTGGCGCTGCAGTGCACTATAATCTCATCAATCTTTCTCATAGCTGTTATCTATTTTATAAGTTTACGCATCAGTTCTCTCAGTTCTCCGATATTCTCGCCAAGTTCGAGTAGTTCCCTGACATCATTGCGAATAGCCTCCTTGTCATGTGTTGTCTCCATTACCGATTTCAGCTCGCAGAACACGCAATACGCTCCGAATATCATGGTAAGCGCCGGCAGCCCCACCACTGCCGAGGCAATCACATCGATGCACGACAGACACATCATCGGCAGAAAATAATTCATTGCCTTATTGCACGTGCGCTTATAGCCCCGTGAATTAATACTGTGACCCAGTTTGCGCGACTTTCTTACTCCCGTAATCAGGTCGATCGCCATAGCCACCACAACAAGCACGTAGGTCAACACAATCCACATCCCGTGCTCAAAAAAATGTTCCATCAAAAATTCTTTCATGACTCATTCCGATTTATTGGATTAATAAATTTCTATACCGCAAAATTACACCTCATAAAAAATCAAAATGCGTCAAATTCATACACACCTTCCTCCATCCACCAATCGGCCTTAGTGACCTTAACGACCTTAATGACTTTAGTGACCTTATTCTTCTTTTCCACCTTATCCTCCAACAAAAAAGGCCTCAGCGACCAAAGTCCTGAAGCCTTTAATACTCATGTTATGGCGTCTTATTTCTTATATTTTTCCGACTGTGCCTTGATAAGCTCAGTGTCAGAGAAATAGTTGATACGCATGGCGCTGCGTACCTCGTCAAGTGTCTTTGCCGCAGCCTCGCGTGCCTCGATCGATCCGCGGCGCAATATGTCATACACCATCGGTATGTTGTTCTCAAACTGCGCGCGGCGTTCACGCATCGGTGCCAACGTCTCTTCCAGAATGCTGATAAGCAGCTTCTTGACGGTGCCGTCGCCCAGACCGCCGCGGGTGTAGTGGGTCTTCATCTCGTCGAGATTGGCATATTGGGGAGCATATTTTGCAAAATGCTCGTCGGTGGAGAATGCATCCAGATAGATAAACGGACAGTTGCCTTCCAGATGGCCCGGGTCATCGATATTGAGATGCAGCGGGTCGGTGTACATGCTCTTCACCTTCTTTGCCACCTCCTTGGCAGTGTCTGACAGATAGATGCAGTTGCCGAGCGACTTCGACATCTTCGCTTTGCCATCGGTGCCGGGCAGACGCATGCATGCCGCATTGTCAGGAAGAAGTATCTCCGGCTCCACGAGAGTTTCGCCATAGATATTGTTGAAGCGGTTGACAATCTCGCGGGTCAGCTCTATCATCGGAGCCTGGTCCTCGCCGACAGGCACTGTCGTGGCGCGGAACGCCGTGATGTCGGCTGCCTGGCTCACCGGATAGCAGAAGAAACCTACCGGTATCGACTGCTCGAAATTGCGCATCTTGATTTCTGTCTTGACAGTGGGATTGCGCTGCACGCGCGACACCGTCACAAGGTTCATGTAGTAGAATGCGAGTTCGGCGAGTTCAGGCACCTGCGACTGTATGAATATCGTCGTCTTCTCCGGATCGATGCCGGCGGCGAGATAGTCGAGTGCTACCTCGATCACATTCTGGCGTACCTTCTCCGGATTGTCGGCATTGTCGGTGAGTGCCTGAGCGTCGGCTATCATTACGAATATCTTGTCAAACTGACCCGAGTTCTGGAGCTCTACGCGACGGCGCAGCGAGCCGACAAAATGTCCCAGATGAAGTTTACCGGTGGGACGGTCGCCGGTGAGAATTATTTTTTCCATTTCCATTTCTGATTTGTTTATACAAAATTATATAATCTAACTGTAAATTTCAACCTATTCAAGGGAAAACCTGTCAAATATGCCTACAAAATTCGCTGAAATATTCAGTTACTTAAATATATTCGATTAATTTTGTGATTGATAATAAAAATAACTGAATACTTATGAACGATAGGATTATTCCCAAAGAAGTTTTTTTTGATATTCATGGTGAATATGAAAGTTGGCGTAAAAAACTTGAAATACTGATTGAAAAAAAGAAATTCAATGCAGTGATGGGAGTAAACGCTGAGATGCTATCCCTTTATTGGACTATCGGACATGATATTCTTGAGAAACAAAAGGAATTAGGCTGGGGCGCACAGGTTATTGATCAGCTTTCGGCCGATCTTTCGCGCCGCTTTCCTGATGACAGGGGCTATTCTGTGCGTAATTTGAAAAATATGAGGACTTTTGCGAAAACCTATCCTCATTATCCAATTGTGCAAGTTCCGCTTGCACAATTGGATAATATGCCGATCGACCCGTTATTGCGTGCCAATCTTCAGATTGACAGTGACGGATTTGTGCAAGTTCCGCTTGCACAAATTTCATGGTATCATCATATATCGTTGATTTCAAAAGTTAAAGATGATGCTGAAAGAGTTTTTTATATTCTCGAAACAGCTGCAAATGGCTGGAGTCGAGATGTCATGATGTTGCAGATTTCCAATCGCTATATTGATGCTAAAGGTAAAGCAGTCAGTAATTTTGAATATACCTTGCCTCCGTTTCAGTCTGATCTCGCGAAATATGCGTTTAAGGATCCGTATAGTTTCAGTTTTATAGGGACAGTGGCATTGCAGAATGAACTTGAGGTAGAAAAATCACTTGCGGCAAAAATGACAGACTTCTTATTGGAAATGGGACATAGTTTTGCTTTTGTTGGTCGGCAATATCATGTTTCGGTTGATGGTGATGACTATTATATTGACTTGCTCATGTACCATTTGAAACTGCATTGTTATGTTGTGGTGGAACTAAAAGTCGTAGAGTTTATACCTGAGTTTGTCAGCAAACTTAATTTTTATATTTCAGCGGTGGATGAATATGTGAAATCGCCGGAAGATAAACCTACAATTGGGTTATTGCTGTGCAGAACCAAAAGTGACAAAAAAGCGAGATTCGCTCTGCGTGGTATCACACAACCTATGGGAATAGCCGGGTATGAAACAGAAAAATTATTTGCCGATGTTGCATCATCTCTTCCGCAAATTGGCGAGATTGAAATTGAACTGGAGAAAACTGGAGAAAACTAATCTGTTAGAATTTCTGGAAAAGATATTTTTTACGTTACTATTAATAAGCGGTAAAGTTATTGACTTGAAATGGAGAATAAACTATCAACGGGAGCTATCGGAGTGTTTGACTCAGGTTATGGCGGTCTGACTGTGCTTGAAGGTATACGCGCCGCCCTCCCTCATTACGACTACATATATCTGGGCGACAATGCCCGCGCTCCCTACGGTGTGCGCTCCTTCGGCATTGTCTACCGTTTCACCCTTGAGGCGGTGCAATATCTTTTCTCGATGGGATGCCCGCTGGTGATACTCGGCTGTAATACGGCCTCGGCCAAAGCGTTGCGGTCCATACAGCAGAACGACCTCCCGCTGATGTCCGACCCTACGCGCCGCGTCCTCGGCGTCATACGTCCCACAGTCGAGAAACTCGGACAGATAAGCCGCTCCGGACATATCGGCGTGTTCGGCACCCCGGGCACCGTCGCAAGCCGCTCCTACGATATGGAGATCTCGAAACTTTATCCCGACTTCACAGCAACGGGTCACGCCTGCCCCATGTGGGTGCCCCTGGTCGAGAACCGCGAGTCGATGAGCGACGGCGCCGATTATTTTGTCAAGCAGGAGATTGACCGGCTTTTCGCCGACGACCCTCTGATCGACACCGTAATACTCGGCTGCACCCACTATCCGCTTCTGCTCGACAAGATACGCAAATATCTCCCCGCGGGCGTGTCGCTCGTGCTTCAGGGCGAAATCACAGGTGCGTCGCTTGCCGACTATCTCCGCCGCCACCCCGAAATGGAATGCCGCATCACCCGCAACGCCTCCTGCCGCTATCTCACCACAGAGAGCGCATCGCGTTTCAGCGAGATGGCCTCGGTGTTTCTCTCGACGCAGGTCGACGCCGAGCACATCACCCTCGGCTGAAAAATGAGGGCGTTTTTCTGAGATATGCAACACCATCTTCTCAATAGAGCAGTTTCGACGCCGCAAGGGTCAGCACACTGATGCGTGTCGTCGGCGACGATGCGCGTATCGCCTTTGCCGCGGCAAGCAGTGTGGCTCCGGTCGTAATCACATCGTCTACTATCAGCACATGCAGTCCGGCAAGCTCTTCCGGGTCGGTGACACATATTGTCCCGTCCATGTTGGCGGCGCGCTCCATCGCGTTTTTTCTGGTCTGGGTGGAGTGGGGGAGTGCCTTCAGATTGTCGCCTGCCGGTATTGATGTCACCGCGCTTATCGCCATCGCTATCTCCTCGCTCTGGTTGAAGCCGCGACGCAGCAGTTTCCTCCGGTGCAGCGGCACAGGCAGCAGCATGTCGACGCCCTCGAAAAAATCTTCTGACTCAAGTTCGCGGGCAAACATTCCGGCCAGATGCCTTACTATCGACGGCCGGTCATTATATTTGGCACGCTGTATCAGCAGGGCATACCGGCTCTCTTTCACATAGTGGAACATCGCGGCGGCTCGCTCTACAGGCACTCCGGGCGCGGCGATACGTTTGTGTATGTCGCTGAAACTGTCGCGGTGGCAGCCGGTGCGCGGCATATCATACTGACATTGCAGGCAAAGCAGTTTCTCACCCCTGACGAGCGACGCTCCGCAGCATTCGCACACTGCCGGAAACACCGCCTCGCAAAGCGCCTCGCCCGCACGACGTATCATTCCGCTTATACCACCCCTCATTCCCGCGACTCCGCTATATGCATTTTTATGGCGCGCACGGTCAGATCGCTCTCGTAACCTCTTGATATGGCGTGGCGATAAAGCTTGTTACGGTCGTCATATACACTCAGGTCGAGCCCCGCGGCCTTGCGGCTTACAATATGCCTGAGATTGTCAAAATAGATTTCCGGATCAATCTCTTCGAGGGCGCTGTCGATAATATCTCGGGGTATACGCTTGGCTGCCAGAGCCATTGCTATCTTGCGCCGGCCGTGACCCGAAAAGCGGTAACGGTCGCGCACAAACGACTGAGCGAAACGCAGGTCGTCGACAAAACGGTTGTCAATCAGATGATTGATTATCTTCTCGGCATCATCGCCGCTGATGCCCCAGTTGCGCAGTTTTGTCATCATCTCGTAAGTGCAGTGCTCGGCGCGCGCACACAATGTCTCCAGCCTTACGATGGCGTTTTCCGGTGTTATGGTTCGTCGTTGCATGGCGGTCAGCGTCGGGCTATGATGAAACGGTCGGCTTTCTGCATATCTTTCTCGATGTCGACATCTTTAAATCCATGGTCGCGCAGCATCGATGCAAGTTCCCCGGCAAACAGCGGATTGATTTCAAGATAAAGGGTGCCGTTCTCCTCCAGTCGCTCCGACGCGATGCGTGCTATCGCGCGGTAGTACAGAAGCGGGTCGTCGTCAGGCACAAACAATGCCCCGTCAGGTTCATGCTCAAGCACGTTTCTATCCATCCCCGCCGCCTCATGACGCGCTATATACGGCGGGTTGCTCACAATGATGTCATAATTGCGGCAGAGATATCTGTCGCTGTCGATAAAATCGTCGGCAAGCATATCGTGGCATATAAACGTCGCCTTGACTTTCAGCGCGTCGGCATTCTGACGCGCCACCTCAAGAGCCTTCTCTGAGATGTCTACGGCTGTGACCTCTTTGGGAAACGGCAGTGTGCAGGCAAGCGACAGCGCTATGCACCCCGACCCTGTCCCTAAGTCAAGCACCCGAAGGTCAGAGGTTTTGCCATAGCGGTCGGCGATAAAATCGACAAGCTGCGCCGTCTCAGGTCGAGGTATCAGCGTGTCGGGTGTCACGATGAAGTCCCGGCCATAAAACTGTGCGCGTCCGAAGATATACTGTATCGGGTTTCCTTCAAGCAACTTTTTGACAGTCTGGTCTGTGCGTGCCGTCAGATAACCGGTCACCGACTCCTCGCCGTGTATGATGGTGGCGGTGCGGTCCCATCCCTTCAGGCGCCACATCATCTCGTCGACCATCGCTGATGCCTCACGCTCCCCAAATTCCGCGGCAAGCCTGTTTCGGGCATCCCGCATCATATCCTTTACTGTCAATATCTTGTCATCCATAATATGCAAATGTAATAAAATTCCGTGAATATCCCGCACTCTGGAAACCCAAGATTATCGTTTGTCGGGCGGATGCCTTTGCAAAACTCAGAGAGTGTTTGGATTAATTTGAAGTTTTTACTTTCATTCTCTGTTATTGTTAATACGGTTTAAATTCAAACGCACTCTAAGAATATTGCCTCCAAAAAGTAGGGACGCACGGCACGTGCGTCCGCTAACTCCCTGATTATCAGGTGTAACATTCGGACGCACGAGCCGTGCACTGCTGTCCACGGAAAATTTTAACAAATACCTGTAATGTGTTGGAATATTGACCATTACAGGTGTTTACTATTGTCGGAGGATT
>CAMWIJ010000088.1 GCA_947174275.1 uncultured Muribaculaceae bacterium | reverse complement strand
ATCATAGAGAGCGTATCATCTACGATTGTCGGCACAATATCCACGTCCTCCTTGAACACGGAGGCCGAGTTGACAGTAAACGCTGCGCGGGCTTCATAGCCGGGCAGCGTTTCTATGCTTGGATGCATAGCGACGTTGTTGATAACAACGGAATTAAAATTAAGAAAGTCCATAACGATGCTGAATTTGTCAGCGAAGTTATGGACCGTATGAGTTTAGCGAAAAGACGCTTATTGTGAAATCAAATTACAAAAATCATCGAATACAAGTGGTATTCACTTCCCTTTTTTTCGCCAAGGGTAACAAATATTAGATTTTGCGTCGGGTCGCAAAATAAAACCTGTCCGTATAATCCTATTGCAAAGAATCGTGGCGAAACTACATCTTTGCCGTCAACCCGGGTAATTATATTGTTCCAACCAAATGAGTATGCTTCATTATTGAGTGAAGAATGAGTTGAGCGGTCAATCCATTTTTTGCTCACAATTCTCTTATTATCGTACATTCCACCATTGATATACAACCGGCCAATCTTTGCTAAATCTCGCACATTAGACACAAGACCTCCATAAGATTTCGCCTGTCGGTGTTTGCTATCATCAAGGGTTATTAAGGCATCAGCCTCCATATCAAGCGGTTTCCAAACCTTTTCCTGTAAATATTGCGCGATTGGAACACTGACGGCTCTTTCAATGGCAACCCCTAATAACGCAGTAGCCATTGAATTATAATAATGAGCCTCACCGGGTACTGACTTGAAATGCAGTTTTTTGAATTGGCTTACAACATCTTTCCCATAATATAGTCTGGCCATTTTTGAGAAAGGATTCCAGCCGTAACTTTCCACGAAATCAAGCCCTGTACGCATATCAAGCAGATGCTCAATAGTGAGCTGCTTAAATGATGGGTCAGCATCTATAAGTTCCGGGATATATTCTGTGATAGGAGTTGATATGGAAATATAGCCTTCATCAACAGCTATACCACACAGCAACGATGTAACAGCTTTTGTAATAGAAAAAATATTGGAAGGAAATAGCTCTGAAAAGTTACCATAATATTGTTCGAGTAATATAGTATCGTTCCGAACAATCAGTAAGGCTCCATCACCTCGGACTCGTGAAAAATACTCACCGATAGTTTCGTTGTTGAAGCGACCGCCGGAAAATTTTGAATCCTCAAAATAACGGTTATGTTTATCCGATGAAATTAAGACTTGCTTAATTGTATCGTAGGTTGCAATAGTATCAACTGCGAAATTGAGATATGTATTTGTTGAAGGAGAGCCACATTTAATTGATTTGAATGTGGTACAGCTTGAAAGAAATCCAATAATAATGAGAATATAAGAGAGCCTTTTCATAATACAAAATTAGTGATAATATTTGGATTATGAGTTGATTCAGAGGAAAACTTCGCAATCATTCACTCGGAAGATACAGCAGTCGCGGATTTTGCGGCACTCGCCGGAGGAAAGTATCTTTACGTTCCTCCAGCCTCCGTAAAAATTGTATCGCAGAGAGATGCAATTTCGGAGTTCGAGGATACTTCCATCAGACTTCCAAACGTGTAAGTCTATGGGGTCGCCACTATTCAATATGTGGCGAGCGGTTGAAATATGTATTGATTTTGACATATTGAATAGTGATTAGAGCCGTCGGATTTCTTTCTACGCTTCGCTACGAAAGCGGTCAAAGACAGATAACGTCTTTCTCGACGAGCGCGAGCAAGTCGAACGGCATCTGATTATCTCCCTTTCGGTCGATGAGCTGAAGGTTGTCGCTGCCCCACGGAATGTATGAGAGTTTATCGTCAACGATGGTCGGCACGATGTCAACGTCCTCGCGGAACAAGGAAGCCGCGTTTCTATGCTTGGAAGCATAGCGACGTTGTCGATAACAACGGAGTTAAAATTAAGAAAGTCCATAACGATGCTGAATTTGTCAGCGAAGTTATGGACTATATAAGATGTGCGAAAAGACACTTATTGGGGTAATGGCTCGGTCATTTTAGTAAATCGTGTAACCGTAATATGAGTGGATACTTGACCTTTCTTATTATTGGCATAAATATATATGCCATCATCAGTTGAATATGACTCGTCTACATTGTCTGAGTCAATCTTTTTGAAAGAAAAAACGATTGTATTACCATCAATCAACTTGGCCGACCAATCTCCAGAGGTCGAAATATATTCATCTTTCGACGTTCCTATATCATCAAGAAATATAGTCAGGAAGTTTGTGCATTTAATTTTGAGTTCACTTTCTTGACTGTTCGTCCATACCTTGTAACTTTTAGGTTGGCAAGATGGGTCTGGCGAGAAGTATTCAATTTTTACATTCTCGGAATTCGATATACTCTCAGTGGAGAATAGTATCGGAGATTCTTCTTCCTCGCAACTGCTTAAAGCAAATGCAAGTATAGGAATTAAAAGGATGTAGAGAAATGTCTTCATTTAATCAATATGGATGTCATTGCGACGTCGGAATTTAATTGTGCTGTTATCTCCGTTGGTATTAACTTGCCACCACATATGTGTGTCAGTAAGTTTGGTTATCTTGTAGTAATAATTACCATCCCAAGTATCATCACTGTCAAGTTCTCCTTGATAGACAATATCTAACAATGGTTGGTTATTTTCCATCTCACGAATAGACCATGAGAATACTCTATCATGTTTGGGTATTTCATTAACTGTGATAAAATATGTTTCAATAAATCCCTGATAACCTCCAAATCTTTCATGGATTTGAGAAGAAGTTATATTAAGTATGCAATTTCTTTCAAGTAGCTCTTGATTGCCTTGGTCGACGACCTCCCATGTTCCGGCAAAGAGTTTCAGATCGGGTGCTATAACATCGTCTTCATCATCGCAACCAATCAATGTGAATGACAGAAGCGGCAGTATCAAAAGCAAGAGATATTTATTCATAGTGAGTAATTTACGCTTGAAGTAATAACGAATATAATTGTTAAATATTGTATCAGAGTAATGTTTTGATTATTATTATAATCAGAAGGTTTGGATTATAAGAACACTTCGAAGTCGTTGACCTTGAAGATGCAACAGTCGCGGATTTTGCGGCACTCGCCGGAGGAAAGTATCTTTACGTTCCTCCAGCCTCCGTAAAAATTGTATCGCAGAGAGATGCAATTTCGGAGTTCGAGGATACTTCCATCAGACTTCCAAACGTGTAAGTCTATGGGGTCGCCACTATTCAATATGTGGCGAGCGGTTGAAATATGTATTTTACCCGTTAGATTATGCCCATGTTGTGCGAACTAAAATAAAATCGGCCGGAAAAACCGGCCGATTTTATTTTAGTTATGTTTCCCGTTATTGATATATCGGGGGGGAGGATACGGTGTGTCAGCAGACGCCCTGTTCCATCATAGCGTTTGCGACTTTCATGAAGCCTGCGATATTCGCGCCCTTCATGTAGTTGACATATCCGTCGGGCTCTTCGCCGTATTTGACGCACTGGCGGTGTATGTCATTCATGATGCCGTGGAGGCGCTGGTCGACTTCTTCCTCGCTCCATTGCAGGTGCATGGCGTTCTGGCTCATTTCAAGGCCGGAAGTTGCCACTCCGCCGGCGTTTACAGCTTTGCCGGGAGCATAGGTTACTCGGTGTTCAATGAGAGCGTCGATAGCTTCGGGTGTGCAGCCCATGTTGGAGACTTCTGCCACGAGCATGACATTGTTGGCTATAAGTTGCTTGGCATCGTCGCCGTTAAGCTCGTTTTGTGTGGCGCAGGGGAGTGCGATATCCACTTTCTGTTCCCAAGGCTTTTTGCCGGGGAAGAATTTGGCGTTGGGATATTTTTCGATGTATGGCTCTACGATATCTTCGCCGGTTGCGCGCAGTTCGAGCATGGTGTCGATTTTTTCACCGCTGATACCGTCGGGGTCATAGATATATCCGTCGGGGCCTGAGATTGTGACGACTTTCGCGCCAAGCTCAGTGGCTTTGAGAGCAGCGCCCCATGCCACGTTGCCGAAACCGGATATGGCTACGGTCTTTCCTTCAAGAGTCTCGCCTTTGCGGGCAAGGACATCCTGGACGAAGTAAAGAGCGCCGAAACCGGTAGCTTCGGGACGTATGCGAGAGCCGCCGAAGTCAAGGCCTTTGCCGGTGAATGTGCCGGTGTGTTCGTTGACGAGACGTTTGTACATGCCGTACATGTATCCGACTTCACGGCCACCTACGCCGATGTCGCCTGCCGGTACGTCGCGGTCGGGGCCGAGATTTTTCCACAATCCGAGGATAAATGCCTGACAGAAACGCATAATCTCGCGGTCGCTCTTGCCTCGTGGAGAGAAGTCAGAACCACCTTTTGCACCGCCCATCGGGAGTGTGGTGAGTGCATTTTTGAAGGTCTGTTCAAATCCGAGGAATTTAAGGATTGAGAGGTTGACGGATGCGTGGAAACGGATGCCTCCTTTATACGGACCGATAGCGTTGTTGAACTGAACGCGGTAGCCGATATTGTTTTGTACGTCGCCTTTGTCGTCGAGCCATGTGACACGGAAAGTCACAATACGGTCGGGCTCAACCATGCGCTCTATGATTTTGTTTTTCTCAAATTCGGGGTGCCGGTTATAGACGTCCTGTACAGAAAGAAGTACTTCTTTCACTGCCTGTAAATACTCTTTTTCGCCAGGGTGTTTAGCCTCAAGGTTGTTGATGATGGTATTGATGTCCATGATTTCTATAAATTAGGTTAATGTATATAGAAAAATATATGTCGGTAAGTAAAGCCGGTGTAGTTTCCGCCGGTTTGATATATGCAAATATAACGTTTTAATTTTGAGGATTGCAAAAGATTTCAAAGAAATTTTTTATGTCAAAAAACATAGCTGAAATCAATAATTTTGATTTTTGGCAAGATATTTGCAACAATGTTTGTTATCTTTGCATAAACATGAATTTTGTATGGCAGAAAACGAAATTTTAAGTAAAAAAGAATTATTTGACAGAATGCTTTCGCAAGGCAGACTTCACGAGGCGATAACGATGCTCAAATCGATTTCGGAGAAGAAGATGCTTTGGGAAGTGACCGATCGCATCACGCGAGTGGAGGAGGCATACCGATATATGCTGCGTTATGCGATGGAAGGTGTGGCAGATCCGCACCGCGATGTCATATATAATAATATAAAGAATGATCTGCGGATGCTGTATGACCGGCTTACGCGACTTGTAAATATGCAGTCGAGTCCGACGCTATATTATACGACACTCAGAGCAGGGAATGTGACAACGGTGGCTGATGCCTGCGGCAGATACAGAAAGCTGTTGCACGGTAATGACGCGTTTTCAATTGCTGCAGGAGTGTCGCAGGGAGTCACGGCAGTTGAACTTGAGTCGGCGGAAACCTCACTCTTTGAAAGTGTATGGGTGAATTTCCCGTATTCGGGAGATGACGAGAATGCATTGAATGCGCTTATGGGTGATGCGTCAATACCCGCTCATGTCAAAATACTTGTAATCTCGGCGCTTATGCTGGGAAGTATGGAGTTTTTTGACAGCCGTAGGGCGCTTGTGCTTGCCAATGTATATGCATCGGAGGCGTCGGGCGAACAGATAAGAATGACAGCTCTCACGGCTTTGCTGCTGTCGCTATATGTGAACCGAGGCAAGGAATTTCCGCCGGAGCTGTCGGCAAGAATATCCGTTTTGCGAGATATGGCTTCGTGGCGGCAGGATATAAAGACGGTGTATCTGGAACTGATACGTACGCGTGACACCGAGCGGATAACCACTAAACTTCGAGATGAGATTGTGCCGGAGATGATAAAGATGAAACCGGAAATAGACAAACGCATAAAAGCGGATTTCGAACAGGGCGTCGACCCGTCGGAGCTTGAAGAAAATCCCGAATGGCAGGATTTTCTGGAGTCATCAGGCATTGCCGACAGGATGAAGGAACTCTCGGAGATACAGGAGGAGGGCGGTGATGTGTTGATGGGGACATTCTCGCAGTTGAAATCGTATCCGTTTTTCTATAATCCGGCGAACTGGTTCCGCCCGTTTTATGCCGACAGCCCGGTTGTCGCGCAACTTGGCGATGACACCAATGTGCTCGGCGAGTTGATTGCTCAGTCGTTTTTCATGTGTGACAGCGACAAATATTCTTTTGTTCTGGCATTTGCCTCAATGCCGGAGGCTCAGCGCAATATGATGATCTCGCAGATAAAGGCACAGAATATAAATGCCGCCGAGATACAGAATGCATCGCTCAATCTGTCGACTGATACCCGCAAGAATGTTGTGAACAAATATGTGCAAAATCTGTACAGGTTTTTCAGGCTGTTCCGTCGTCGCAGTGATTTTAAAGATCCGTTTGCGTCAGAGATAAATCTGATAGATGTAAAGCCGCTGCAGTCAGATTTTCTTGAAGACTCTACTCTGCAACTTGTGGGTGAGTTTTATTTCAAGCATCAGTATTATAAGGAGGCATTCGGTGTGTTCAAACTCAGGGAGGCTCATATATTTCCGGATGCCACGCTCTATCAGAAGTTGGGATATTGTAAGCAACGTCTGGGCGATACGGAAGGTGCGATTAAATATTATGAGCAATCAGAGTTGCTGACCGGCAACAGCCTGTGGACAACAAAACGGCTTGCCGCGGCACACAAGCAGATGGGTAACTTCAAGGAGGCGCTTGAATATTACAACCGTCTTGATGCCATGCAGCCTGATAAATTTGCCACTTCACTTAATATAGGGCAGTGTCAGATGGCGCTCGGGCAATATGCCGAGGCTTCGAAAGCTTTTTATAAAGCCCATTATCTTGACGAGAGGTCAGAGAAGCCGATGAGGCTTCTGGCCTGGGCGTTGCTGATGCAGAAAGATCTCAATGCATCGCAGGGCATATACGACAAGATATTGAATACGATGACAACGCAACCGCTTGACTATCTGAACAGGGGTCATGTGGCGCTTGTAAAGGGTGATTTCCGCACAGCCATCAATTTTTATAACAAGTTTGTCGCAGCGTCTCCCGGAGGATGGCCTGATTTTATCCGTGAAATGTCGGACGACAGCAGTCATCTTGTGGGGCTGGGTGTCGATGAGGGCATTTTGCCGCTGGTGACCGATGCGACAAAATATGCAGATAATCTATAACTAACAATTTAATACAGAACAATCATGGTAATACAAAGATTACAGACTTTATTTCTATTCATTGCGGCAGTGCTTATTGCGTTATTTTCATTGACTCCGTTTGCTACGGTGGCAGAATTTTCAGCGGATTTATGCCCGAAGGATTTCCCGGTTTTCTTTATCTTGAATATCCTTATAGCTGTGCTTCTGTTGCTTGCGATATTCATGTACCGCAACCTTAAGTTGCAGAAGAAAGTCACGTTGCTGTCAATGGTGCTTATATGTTGTTCGGCTGTTACCGGCGGTTTTCTGCTTTATGGTCCGAATGCTCCTGAGGGCACCGTGAAACTGATATGGGCCGGGGGCGTGCTTCTGCTTGTCGGTGCACTTGTATTCGCAATTCTTGCCTATCGTGGCATCGGCAAGGATCAACGGACATTATCGTCATACGACCGAATAAGATAATTATAAGCAAGTCATAAAAATTATTATGTAGATTTTTAGGGCTTGCTTATCAAAAAGGCGCTGCGTGGTCATTCACGCAGCGCCTTTTTGATATCTTGTCGATCTTTATTGTCCGAGATATGTTTTCAAGAGACGGCTTTTCTGGCCTTTGAGGCGGCGTATGGCTTTTTCTTTGATCTGTCGCACACGTTCGCGGGTGAGGTCGAATTTGGCACCGATTTCCTCAAGTGTCATTTCCTGACAGCCTATGCCGAAGAACATGCGCAGGATGTCGCTTTCGCGTTCGTGAAGCTGTTTGAGCGCGCGATCAACTTCTTTTGAGAGGGATTCCTGATTGAGGAATGAGTCGGCGGAAGGGGAGTCGTCGTTGGGGATGACGTCAAGGAGGCTGTTGTCCTCGCCATCAGCAAACGGCGCGTCAACCGATACGTGTCGACCCGAGACTTTCAGTGTGTCGGCAATTTTGTCGACGGGCACATCGAGTGTCTCTGCAAGTTCCTCGGGAGAGGGTCGACGTTCATTTTCCTGCTCGAATTTTGACAGAGCCTTGCTTATCTTGTTGAGAGATCCGACCTGATTGAGGGGGAGGCGCACAATACGTGATTGCTCGGCAAGAGCCTGCAGGATAGACTGGCGTATCCACCATACGGCGTAGGAGATGAACTTGAAGCCACGGGTTTCGTCAAATTTCTGAGCTGCTTTTATGAGCCCCACATTGCCTTCATTTATAAGGTCGGGCAGACTGAGGCCCTGATTCTGGTATTGTTTGGCTACCGATACCACGAAACGAAGGTTTGCGCGCGTGAGTTTGTCGAGTGCGTGCTGACGCTCAGCCTCGCTTCCGTTGCGAATCATCTGAGCGAGCTCAACTTCCTCTTCGACTGTTATCAACTCTTCGCGGCCGATCTCCTGAAGGTATTTGTCAAGAGATGCACTTTCGCGATTGGTAATCGATTTGGTAATCTTCAGTTGTCTCATATTCTATCGATAGTTTTTACAAACTGCAAATTTATAAAATAATAATGAAATCATAACAATTGAAACTATAAAAATAACGCAGCTATTTACCAAATATTACATTTTTAACAAAAGTTGTTATAAATGCAGGGGATTGTAACTATTCAGCCAATCGAAGATAATCAGGCCTGTCAGTAATAATTTTAGAAT
>CAMWIJ010000087.1 GCA_947174275.1 uncultured Muribaculaceae bacterium | reverse complement strand
GTTTGATTGTATGGTTAAAGGGAGTGCCGGAGGGCAGGCGACCGCTCAGTGTGGCCAGATAGAGTCCGGCAGTAAGTGACGGTGCGGGTATCTGGCAGATGGCTGATATGGCGTTGAGTCCGGTGTATTCAGCCATGACGGTGCCCCCGAGGTCGACAATTCTCAGCGAGCAGTCGGTGGCGCCTGCTGGAATTGAGTAGGAGAACAGGCCGGTGGCGCCGGAGTATTCCAGCACTACACTATTGTCGGCGGCAATCTCGTCGATAATTGTGGCATGGTCTTTTGAACTTACGGTTATTTCGCTGTCACTGCCTGTCGACATGGATTTCTTGATGTAGAGAGTGTTGTCGGCGTCAAGGTAGAACGCGTTGTCGGCAGCTGCGTCAAAAGCCTCGCGGCTTGCCGTCCTGATGAGTTCTCTGTCGTTGACATTGATGCTTTTGAGCGGTTTGGTGTAGCCGGGCATAATGAATGTGTAGGTTCTTGTTTCCGGCATGCCGGGGTAGACGCCTTTATGGCTTACGCGTATGGTATGGCCTTCGGAGATCTCCTTGCCTTCGAATGTGGTAATCATATATTGTCCGTTTTCGAGAGTGCCGGTAGATGTCAGGTCATCCTCAAACATTACGGAGCTGTTGACTGCATCGGCATCTGAAAGGCTCTGCGTTGCTGAAGCAAGTGCGAGATATGTGACGGTCAGACGCGTATTGTCGATTTCAGAAGTCGTGGTGTAGGTCGTCTGTGAGAACTGCGGGATGAAAGCTCCGACGCGACCGAAGTAAGGGAGTTTTTCAAGAGGAACGTCATATTCCACTGTCGAGCCTCCGGCATAGACTTTTGTGAGGTCGTTGAGGTCGACCCACATGCCCTGCGGGAAGGTGATTGAACGCCGGAATGTGTTGCATGTCACCACCGGGGCTACCATTATGTCACGTCCCCAGAGATACTGGTCGCGGCAGTCGGAGGGTGACTGTGCGGCTCCGGCAACGTCGTGGAAGTTGATCGGACGTGCCAGCGGAGTGCCTTTTGTGGCGTTTTCCCAAGCCAACGTGTAGGTGTAGGGGAGGAAGCTGTAGCGCAGGTGCAGGTATTTGCTTACGGCGTCGAACACATCGTCATATTCAGGCTGATACGGTTCGGGCAGATAAGTTGAGTGTGTGCGCATCATCGGTGAAAAAGTAGACATTTCTATCCAGCGCAGATAGAGCCATGAATCGGTGCCTACGCCGTCGGCTGCGAAGCCGCCTACGTCATTGCCCATATAGGCCACGCCTGACATGCCGGAGCTGAGAAGTGCGGGTATCTGGGCTTCCAGTCCCTTGTAAGAGCGTTTGATGTCGCCTGACCAGGGGAATGCCGAGTAGCGCTGCATGCCGGCCGTTCCGGCGCGGGGCATCAGGAAGGGGCGCACTTCGGGGAAGTCTTCTTTGTAACCGCGGTAGACACGGCTTGTCCAGAGGTCGCCGAACTCGTTGTGCACCTGGTCGACCGAGCCGCCGGCATGGCGTGAGTCATCGTCGTGACTTTCAGGTTCGCCGAGGTCGAGCCACCAGCCGCCCATGCCTTCCTCGGTGCGCTGTTTGTAGAATTGCCACATCCAGTCCATCGCGTCGGGATTTGACGAGTCTATGAGGCCTACTTTGTCAGAGCCGAGCCACCACATGTTGGATACGTCATCATCAGCGAAATATCCTTTTTCCTTAAGTGTGGTATAGTTGCGTGAGTCGGAGGTGAAGAACGGTTCGGTGATGCAGATGGTCTTTACGCCCTTTGATGCGAAGTCTGACATCATTTTTTTTGCGTCGGGAAATTTGGGAGTGTACCAGTCGAGATTGCCCATGCCGTTGTTGCCTTCGCCTTGCCAGTAGAGGTCAAACACGATGGCGTCGAGCGGCAGTCCGGCATTCTTGACCGAAGCCACCACCTCTTCGGCCTCCTGCTGCGAGTGGTAGCCGTAGCGCGATGTCATGTAGCCCAGAGCCCAGTAGGGGGGCAGTTCCTGACGACCGGTCAGGAATGTGTAGTTTTCGAGCACGGAAGCCATGCCGCCGTCGGCCGAGCCGACATAGTAATATGCTATCGGGGTCGTACTGCCTGAATAGTAGGTTGTGCCGGCCGATGAGGGCGATATGCGGGAGTGGCGGTGATGGTCGTCAAAGAGCAGTCCGTAGCCGCCGGTCGAAACGACAAAGGGTATGCAGATGTTGTGGGGGGCATCCCAGTCGCAATCCCATCCGCCGGTCTGACGGTTGTTCATCACAAGGGTGGTGCCGTTGTGGTCGATACGCTTTCCATTGTAGCCTCCGCCGTAGAATGCCTCGTCGTTCATCCCCTCGAATGATGCAGTGCGGGGCGACCGGCTGTTGTCAAGTCCGTTTTTCTCGCGCAGCACTGTGCGGCCGGCAATGTCAGAGAAGCTGACGTGACAGTCAGCCTTTGATACTGTCACTACGGTTGCCGAAGTGCGCAACACGATATTGTCATTCTCTTCCGATATGCTGAATGAGCCTTCGGGCGACGCGTACACGCTTATCGAGCGGCGCTCCGGAGTGTTGTCGCCATAGGTGCGGGGGAACACCTTTACCACGTAGTCGTTGTAGGGGGTGAGGGTCAGCGTGCCGTTGGCGGCGGAAATGACCACAGAGTTGGCTTCGTGGCTCCAGCTACGGTATTCGCCGAGTGTGCCCGGCTGGTCCGATACGGGGTCAATGGCTATTGTTGAAGCCTTGATGTCGACGGTCACGTTGTAATCGCCTGAGGTGTCGATGGTCCACTGGCGGTCGTCGGTGCCGTCTTCGGTGATGCGTCCCTTGTCTGACGGGTCGCGGAAGAAGAATTTCTGTTCGTTATAGTCGGCGTAGCAGTTGGTGGCTATTTTGAATGTTCCGGGTTTTAGCGATACCCTTGCTGAGAAGCTGAACGGATTTGCGGAGTCCTGGGTCAGTGGCAGAGATTGCCATAGCGCCCATTCGCCGGGAGTGGCCGAGCCTACGAGGTAGAGCGCGTTGTGGAGCACCGGAGCCTGCTGATATGCTGCCTTGACTGCCGATACCTCCATCGTGCCGAGGTCGCATGTTATGGTGTAGTTGGCGCTTTCTCCGACTTTGAATTTGTAGTCGGGGGCGCTGCCGTTGTTGGAGTAGGAGAGGCGCGATATATCGTAGGGATTGTCGGAAGCGTTGCGGTATTCCGTTCCATCCCATTGTGCCTGTGCGAGAAATTTGAATTCCTTGTCTGCTTCGAGCCATCCGGTGTAACGGAATATGTTTTCATTGCCGTTGTCGCGGAGCATTACCGATGTCCGGTCGAGGCTCCATCCGCCCCAGGTCGCGTCGCCGACAACAAGCAGCCGATCGGCTGCCGACAGTTGCATCGCACCAATCGTGGAAAGGGCGATTACGGTTAAAGTTCTGTCAAGGTTAAAGATTTTTTTCATGATAAAAGTGAAATGTTGCGAATGATTGAATTTTTGCAAAGTAACTTATTCCTGCCTGCAATTGCAACTATATGTTGTTTGAATATAGTCGTTGGTTTTTGTATATAGTTGATATATAGTGATATATTGTTTGTTGGTGATATCTAAAATGTAGGTGGGGTTTATGAGAGTGCTCTCTCTTCAACCCCACATCACTTAACCAAAATCTATAGGTCGGTTATGTCTCTGATGATTGTTTAAATTGCATTTGGGCAATGGCGTAAATCGGACAGATGCTGACGTGGCGGATTTCTGAATTATCATCTTTGTCAATGTATTCAAATTTTCCGAAATTTTCCATTGAACATCTGATGGCAAAATGCAGTTTTTTGTCGCGCATAAATGACCAGAGGCTTTTCATTCCACCTTGTCTGTCAGCTTTAACCTCTATGGGAATAACCGTTTGCAGATAATTTGAAATATAATCCACCTCTGCCTGAGCATTTTTTGCAAGCCTTACCCAGTAGTACAGGTCATGGCGAATATTGGGACTCATGTAACGAAGCATTTCAAGTCCTACTATCATTTCTGCCAATGGCCCTTTATTGGTCAAATCAGCCGCACTGGCAGTCAGGATTTGAGTGTTGAGTTCCGATACATCACCCAATGACAGATTTAACAAGCGTAGTAAGAGTCCGGAGTCAAGCAGCAGGAGTTTCTGATAAGAGGTATCCGCCTCACTACCGAGTGGCACACCATTGGCGTCAGTGCGTGTCACCGGGTGTATAATTCCGGCAAGCGCAAGCAGTTCGACCGCTTTTTTTACCTCTGCTGTTTTATAGCCGGAACCGACTTTCGAGTATACAAATTTTTTAGTCGCCTGCAGCGCGGCGCTCCGCAGAGTCTGTCGCAGCAATACGGGGTCTACATTTTTTTTGTATTTCGGAAAATCATCTTCATAAGTGACGACTATGTCGTCTTGAACTTCCTGGCATCTTACGTAATCGTGATGTTCAACCCAGGCGTGTCACCGGGTGTATAATTCCGGCAAGCGCAAGCAGTTCGACCGCTTTTTTTACCTCTGCTGTTTTATAGCCGGAACCGACTTTCGAGTATACAAATTTTTTAGTCGCCTGCAGCGCGGCGCTCCGCAGAGTCTGTCGCAGCAATACGGGGTCTACATTTTTTTTGTATTTCGGAAAATCATCTTCATAAGTGACGACTATGTCGTCTTGAACTTCCTGGCATCTTACGTAATCGTGATGTTCAACCCAGGCTTTAACTGACTCAGGCATTCCTCCTACGAGCATATATGTACGGAATAACTCTACTAATCTTGTATGAAGAGCTTCCGGCAAAGGGGAGTCGGCCGATGATTGATTGCGGGCGTCAAGCAGTAATGTCTCCCCGTTTGCCTCAAGGAATTCATCAAATGTCATAGGATACATGAACATTGAATGTATCCTTCCCACTCCAAAGGTGGGAAGTTCGTTAAGGGCAAATTCAAGGAGAGATCCGGCTGCGATTACGTGTAGCTCAGGCATATCCTCTTTGAAAAAACGTAAAGTCATTATTGCCTGTGGACACTCTTGAATTTCGTCAAGAAAAAGAAGTGTCTTGCCGACTTGGATTGATCTTCCGTATATAGCTGATATTTGAGGTACAATACGGGTTACATCCAGGTCGTCCTGAAAGAGGGTTTTATATATTGGCTGTTTCTCAAAGTTTATCTCAACGAATGTGTCAAACTTTTTAGCAAGTTCTCTGACCGCCGTGGACTTTCCTACTTGCCTTGCGCCTCTAAGAAGCAGTGGCTTGTGTGAATCTCTTGACGCCCACTCTAAAAGATATTTGTCGATAAGTCTTTTGCAATACATGCTAAATCGTTTAATATTAGTGTGCAAATGTAGTCAAAAGAAAAAATCCAAACAAATAATTATGTGATTTTTGAAAAAATCCAAACAAATAAATTGTTGAAAAACGAAAA
This sequence comes from uncultured Muribaculaceae bacterium, assembly GCA_947174275.1. GTDB lineage: Bacteria > Bacteroidota > Bacteroidia > Bacteroidales > Muribaculaceae > JAGBWK01. Next base: position 3,367 of record CAMWIJ010000087.1, on the reverse strand, counting down.
AATCCAAAGAAATAATTACTACTGACGTCGATTTTATCTTTGGTAGGTAGCTCTTATCTGTATTTCTCGAGGAGGGTGGCGAGGCGGGCTACGCCTTCGGTGGCTTTCAACGGGATTACGGTGACGTTGGCGGGCACTTGCGCGGGGTTGGGGTCGATGTAGAATACGGGAACTCCGGGGCGCACGTAGCGGATGAGGGCGGCGGCAGGGTAGACCTGCAGCGTGGTGCCTATGACAACGAATATGTCGGCCTCGGAGGCGAGTTGTGCCGCCGGTTCCATCATAGGCACAGCTTCCTGGAAGAACACGATGTTGGGGCGCACGCGGTGGCCGTCGATAATGGTGTCGGGGGTGGAACGGAAGGAGGGATCTTTGAGGCGATAGACCTTTGACTCGTCGTCGATGGCGCGGAGTGTCATCAGTTCGCCGTGCAGGTGAAGTGTATGTGAGCTTCCGGCGCGCTCGTGGAGGTCGTCGACATTCTGGGTGATGACGTAGACGTCAAAGTCTTTTTTGAGGTCGACAAGAGCGTGGTGCGCGGCGTTTGGCGCCACTGTGGCGAGCTGCGCGCGGCGGTCGTTGTAGAAGTCGTGGACGAGCGCCGGATTGCGCACGAAGCCGTCGGCCGAACATACGTCCATCACATTATAGTTTTCCCAGAGTCCGTTGGCGTCGCGGAATGTCGAGATGCCGCTTTCGGCGCTTATGCCTGCACCGGTAGATATGACGAGTTTCTTTTTCATAATTCAGCTGGTTACTTATCACTTGGTTACTTATCAGTTGTAACAACCGCCGGAGCGGCTTGTTGTGCAAATATAGCTTTTTTTCGGGCATTTTTTGTTGTTTAAAATTTAAATCTTAACTTTGTGAATAAGTGGAGAGCGGACGAGAGAGTGTGTCCCCTCTTTATTAAAATATTTACAGTTATGACAGATCCACACAGATATTGCGTGATCATGTGCGGCGGCATCGGCAGCCGTTTCTGGCCCTATAGCCGCACTGACCGACCCAAGCAGTTTATCGATTTCCTCGGCACCGGACGCACCCTGCTGCAGATGAGCTATGACCGTGTGCTTCCTCTCGTGCGCCCCGAGAATATCATCATTGTGACCAACGCACAATATGCTTCGCTTGTCAGGGAGCAGCTTCCCGACATAAAAAAGGAGCATATACTTCTCGAGCCGGCGCGCCGCAACACGGCACCCTGCATCGCATGGGCGGCATGGCACATATCGGCCATCGACCCCGAGGCCTCGATGATTGTCACACCGAGCGACCATCTCATCACCCGCGAGAAGGAGTTTGAGGCCGCCATATTGTCGGGTTTTGAGTTTGTCGAGAAGCATGACGCCCTGCTCACCCTCGGCATCAATCCGACCCGCCCGGAGACAGGCTACGGCTACATACAGACCGGCGAGCGTGTTGACGGCGACATACTAAAAGTAAAGACATTTACCGAAAAGCCCGATCTTGAGCTTGCCAAAGTGTTTCTTGCGTCGGGTGAATTTTTCTGGAACTCCGGCATATTTCTCTGGAGCGCGCGGAGCATCAAGGAGGCTCTGCTGACTCATGCCCCCGACATCGCCAACCTGTTTGAGCAGGGTGCCGATTGTTTCAACACTCCCGCTGAAGAGGAGTGGATAGCCCGCAATTTCCCCGGCTGCATGGGCATCTCGATCGACTTCGCCGTGATGGAGAAATCGGCAAATGTATTTGTCGAGACCGTCAGCTTCGGATGGAACGACCTTGGAGCATGGAGCGCTCTCTACGACAATTCGCCCAAAAACACCGATGCCAACGTGACGCAGAAATGCGCCGTGCTGGCCTACAACTCCACCGGAAACATCTTCGCTGTGAAAAATCCGGGCAAACTGGTCGTGGTCGACGGGTTGAAAGACTATATCGTGGCCGATGCCGGCGATGTGTTGCTTATATGCCCCAAATCAGAGGAGCAGCGCATAAAAAATATGGTTAACGACGCCAAAATAACCTTTGGAGACAAATATCTGTAGAGGTGGCCGACACGTTTGATATCAGAACGCAGGGCGACGAGCGCGACAGCGATTTCGAGCGCGCATTGCGTCCGCAGCGCTTCGGCGACTTCTCGGGTCAGGACAAGATTGTTGAAAATCTGCGGGTGTTTGTGGCAGCGGCGCGCATGCGCGGCGAGGCTCTCGACCATCTGCTGCTCCACGGCCCTCCCGGCCTCGGAAAAACAACGCTTTCGGCAATCATTGCCAATGAACTCGGTGTCGGCTTCAAGGTGACATCAGGTCCGGTGCTCGACAAGCCGGGCGATCTCGCCGGCATATTGACTTCGCTTGAAGAGAATGATGTGCTTTTCATCGACGAAATACATCGTCTGAGTCCCGTGGTGGAGGAATATCTCTATTCGGCGATGGAAGATTACCGCATCGACATCATGATCGACAAAGGCCCCGGCGCACGCTCAGTGCAGCTGACGCTGTCGCCGTTTACGCTCGTGGGCGCGACAACGCGGTCGGGGTTGCTGACATCACCGCTTCGCGCGCGTTTCGGCATCAACTGCCATCTGGAGTATTACGACCATGAGATATTGCGCGCCATAGTGCTCCGCTCGGCGCGTCTGCTCGGCACTCGCTGCACATCGGATGCAGCGCTCGAGATTGCCATGCGCTCGCGCGGCACGCCACGTATAGCCAACGCCCTGCTGCGCCGCGTGCGTGACTTCGCTATGGTCAAGGGCAACGGTATCATCGACCTGGAGATATCGCGCTTCGGACTGGAGGCGCTCAATATCGACCGCTACGGTCTCGACGAGGTTGACAACAAGATACTAACCACCATCATCACCAAATTCAAGGGTGGACCGGTCGGACTCTCGACAATAGCAACCGCGCTCGGAGAGGATCCCGGCACAATCGAGGAGGTCTACGAGCCATATCTGATAAAAGAGGGCTTCATAAAGCGTACGCCCCGCGGCCGCGAGGTGACCGAGCTTGCCTACACGCATCTGGGTCACGCCCTCAACGACGGCCTCGGCGGCCTGTTTGAGTAACAGGGCTCAATGTGAAAAAATGAGGTGTCGCGGTCGTCGCCCGACCATCAATGGGGTGGATACGGAATTCGGAAAAATGCCGCCTGGATGTATGGACGCACGGCTCGTGTGTCTGTGATTATTGTTTGGTAATCAGCGTGTTGGCGGCGGACGCACGAGCCGTGCATCCCTACATTTTGGCAGCATCACCTCGAGGTCGCAACACCTTTATTATTCTAACGGCTTTGTCATATACCACGGATCGCCCTTCCCGGGCTTATGTCGTAGTGGCTATGGGATGCCGGGGTCTCCGCTCGCTCCGCGATCTGCGAACCCCGGTTAATCACAACA
>CAMWIJ010000086.1 GCA_947174275.1 uncultured Muribaculaceae bacterium | reverse complement strand
GGTTACCGAATGCGGGATAGCGGCGTTCGAGATAGAAGTCGCGGTCTTCGTCGGGTATATCGGTGGGTTTGAGCTTGCCGGCGCGGATAGCCTCGGCGTCTTCTTTCTTTTTGGGCACCCAGATGCGGCCGTCGTTACGGAGCGACTCCGACATAAGAGTGAGTTTCGACTGGTCCTCGCCGTGCACGGGGATACAAGTGGGGTGTATCTGGGTGAATGCGAGGTTAGAGAGATATGCGCCTTTCTTGAATGCCTGGATAGCGGCTGAGCCATTGCAGCCCATGGCGTTGGTCGAAAGGAAGAATGTGCGGCCATAACCTCCGGTGGCGAGAACCACGGCGTGGGCGGCATAGCGTTCGAGCTTACCGGTCACGAGGTTGCGCACGATGATACCGCGGGCGCGGCCGTCGATGATGACGAGGTCGAGCATCTCGCGGCGGTTGTACGATTTTACAGTGCCTTTCTGGATCTGGCGGTTGAGCGAAGCATACGCGCCGAGAAGGAGCTGCTGTCCGGTCTGGCCCTTGGCATAGAATGTACGTGACACCTGTGCGCCGCCGAATGAACGGTTGGCGAGGAGGCCGCCGTATTCGCGGGCGAAGGGCACGCCCTGCTGCACGCACTGGTCGATGATGTTGTTTGACACTTCGGCAAGACGATATACGTTGGCTTCGCGCGAACGGAAGTCACCGCCCTTTACAGTGTCGTAGAAAAGACGATAGACAGAGTCACCGTCGTTCTGATAGTTCTTGGCTGCGTTGATACCGCCCTGAGCCGCGATAGAGTGGGCGCGGCGGGGTGAATCCTGAATGCAGAAGTTGAGCACGTTGAAGCCCATCTCGCCGAGTGTCGACGCTGCCGACGCTCCTGCAAGACCCGTACCGACGACGATTACATCGAGGTTACGCTTGTTGGCGGGGTTGACGAGTTTCTGATGTGCTTTATAGTTGGTCCACTTATCAGCTACGGGACCTTCGGGTATCTTTGAGTCAATCTGATATTCGGGGAGGGCGGCCGATTCGATGTCGGCGAAATCTTTCATGATCGGAGTCGAGTCAATCATCCCTTCGAGATTTTTAATATCTGCCATAACTGATTAATTAAAATGTTCCTTCGTTAAAGTTATCGCTCACTGAATCGGAAGCGTTGCGGTCGCCGCAGGCAGAGGCGTCGCATGCGCTAACGGCGCAGCCTTCGACACACACTGCATAGATTTTTGCCAGGGTGGCGCAACGGTGGCATGACTCGGCGCATTCGCCGGCGGCACAGCCACATTCGTCGCAGCTTTCGCAGCCTTCACAACCTTCGCAGTTGCAGGCCGGAGCCATCTCGACATACTGTTCGATCAGAGCCTCGTTTGAAGTATAGTAGCCACGTTTTGCCTGCACGGTGAACACGATTGCCTCAACAGCAAACAGGAGAACTACCACTGTAGCCCATACTGTGCCGATGGTTTTCAGGCGGTTCATCCATACACCGTTGTTGAGACCTGACGACTGGCACATCGACCAGAAGCCGTGGGTCATGTGAAGCCACAGGGCGCCGAAACCGATAAGATAGACAATCAGAGTGACGGGGCAGCTGAATGCTTTCTGGATGAAGAGAGTGCCTGCCGCTCCGGGGAACTCGCCTTCAAGGCCGAGCACTTCGGGGAGCTGCATCTTTGCCCAGAACTGGAAAAGGTGCACGATCAGGAAACATACGACCACGATACCGAGAACGAGCATGTTCTTTGACGACCATTCAACCTGTTTCGGACGTGAAGTCACGGCATAGCGGTCGTTGCCGCGTGCGCGGCGGTTCTCGTAGGTAAGCCACAGGGCGTAGAGGATGTGGAGGATGAAACCGCCGGCCAGGATGGCAGTGCCGATAAGGGCATACCAGTTGGCGCCGAGGAATTCACACACAGCATTGTAGGCTGTCGGCCAGAACAAAGCCACTCCATTCATCAACACGTGAAATGTAACAAACAGGACTAAGAAAGCGCCGGTCAGAGCCATGACAAACTTCCGTCCTATCGATGAGCTTGTTAACCACATAGAAGTTTAGAGGATTTTGGATTATTAATAGATAAATTACTTATTTTATGCAAGCTATTGTGTTGGTTTGCAACCAATTGACACCCGACAGCAGCAGTTTGAGCCACAGCAGCCGGGGCATATTTTCAGATTTGCGTTACAAAATTAACTTTTTTTCATCTTACCCGCAAATGATTAAGGATTTTTTTCTTTAAAAGTGTGACCCTTCAGCGCACTGTATTCATGCAAAACTGATTTGAACCCCGGTCGGGAGGCCAAATCAGCTTTGCAAAATTTCCTGAAATAAAAACTTTTATTCAAGCTCGACGGGCACGGCCACTATCTGCAGATTGCTGCGGCGCAGGAAATCTGTTATGGCGTCGCGGTGAACCGAGGGGTCTACGTCGGCTTCGATACGCTTGAGTGCGTTGAATACGGATGTGCCCGACTGATAGACATGACGGTAGGCCTTTGCGATATCGTCGATCTGCTCGGTGGTAAAGCCATGCTTGCGCATCACGTAGGCATTGACGCCGAAATATGCCACGGGGTTGTGTGCGACGATGATATACGGAGGCACGTTGCCCGAAATGCGGCAGCCGCCTTTGACAAGCACCCAGTCGCCCACGTTTGAATCTTCATGAAATATTGTGTTGGACGAAAGTATCACATTTTCACCTACATGCACGTTGCCGGCCATTGTGACACCGTTGCCGAGCACACTCTTGCCGGAGAGACGACAGTCGTGTCCGACGTGGCTGTTGGCCATTATGAAGCAGTTGTCGCCGATAAGAGTGCCTTCGGGCGTCTCGAAGCCTCGGTTGATTATCACATGCTCACGTATCACATTGTCATCGCCGATGGTGCAGTAGGAGTCGCCGCCTTTCCACCGGAAATCCTGAGGGTCGGCACCGACCACCGCTCCCTGATACACTTTGTTGCGGCATCCCATGCGCGTGCCGTTCATGACACTTGCGTAAGGCATAATCTCACAACCGTCGCCTAACTCGACATCCTTGTCAACGTATGCGAACGGGTGGACGATGACATTCTCGCCTAATTTGGCCGAAGCATCGACATGGGCTAAAGGGCTGATCATGGCTTTCATATCTTTTAGTTTTTATCGTATTATATTTATAAGGTAAGATCTCTTCTTCTTTCAGCGGCCTCTCTCCGGAAACCGACTTGTCAAAGCGTCATTTCAAAGATAGGAATTTTTTAAAAAGAAATGCCTTTTTTTAATAAAAAAAACGCTGACAGAGGAAAATGTTCCCACTATCAGCGTTTAATATCCGAATTTTTCAAATCAATCCACAATCACCGATTATAAATCGTGCATCATGAATTGTGAATTATTACCGTCTGCGGCCTTTCTGCTGCTCGCGGAGTGCGGCCTGCTGTTTGCGCTGGGCTTCCTCCAGGCGAGCCATGAAGCCTGATTTCTTCTTGGGCTTTGCGGCATTCTCAGCCATCTTGCGGCGGAGTTTCTCCTCGTTTACACAGCGGCGGAATATCCATGTCTGGATGATGGTAATCAACAGCGACAGGAAGTAGTAGTAGCTGAGCGCCGCCGGATAGCTGTTGAAGAAGAAGAGGAACATCACCGGCATCAGATACATCATCCACTTCATGCCGGGCATCGACGATGACGACGGCTGATTTTTCATGTTGATGCGTGTATAGACGATATTTGTCGCGGTCATCAGCAGACAGAAGAGGCTGACTTCCTTGCCGTAGAACGGTATGGAGAACGGCAGCGTGAAGATAACGTCAGGCGCCGCGAGATCCTGCACCCAGAGGAAGCTCTGTCCGCGAAGCTCGATACATGAGGGGAAGAACGAGAACATTGCGATAAGTATAGGCATCTGGAGCAACAGAGGCAGACAGCCCGAGAACGGACTCGCTCCGGCCCGCGAATATAGTGCCATGGTTTTCTGCTGGCGCACCATCGCATTCTCCTTGCCGGGATACTTGTCGTTGATTTCCTTTATCTCGGGAGCGAGCAGACGCATCTTGGCCTGCGACAGGTAGCTCTTGTAGGTGAAGGGGAATATTATCAGTTTGATGAATATCGTAAGCAGCAGAATGATAATACCGTAGTTTGACACAAATCCGCTGAGGAATGTGAACACCGGAATGACAATCAGAGTGTTGATCCAGCGCAGCCATGACCAGCCGAGAGGTATCACACGCGTGAGGCTGAGACCGTCGTCAACGCCCAACTGCGCGTCGATATCCTTGAGAAGCGGATAGAGGTTGGGGCCGATGAACACGTCAAACGAAGCGGCAATCTCGTCGGTAGCGCTGTAGGGCACAACCATGTCGGCTGCGAGAAATTTGATATGCTCGGCATCAGGATGCACCTTATAGGCCTGTTGCTGCACGACGCCTGACTCAAATCCTTTGCGGGGCAACATGATTGTGGAGAAGAACTGGTCTTTGAACGCGAGCCACTGCACCCGGTGGTTAATCCTTTCAGTCTTTGACGAATTGCCGTTGATATTGTCGGGAGTCTCGCCAAAATAACGGTAATAGATACCCGAGTTACGCTCCTCGAATGTCAGACCGCGCTCCAGACGGGGCAATTCCATTTTCCAGGCCATGCCCATCTGTGTAGTGTTCTGCGGGAGCACATTCTGAGTGTTCTGCTGAATGATATCCATCCTCACCAGATAGCTTTCGCCCTGAGGCAGCGTATAGCGGTAACCCCATAGAGCGCCGTCGCCGAGATCTACTGTCATCTCAACGATGCTGTCATTCACCTGCCTGGGGGTGAAGTAGAGGTGATGGGTATCAACATAGTTGTTGTTATAGTCGATCTTGAACCAATAGGTCGCGCGGTCAGCCGGACTGAACACCTCGACCTGTGCGGAGTCAATCTTGTTTTTGTCAGTCTTCGACGCAAAATATGTCTTGTATTTCTTCAGGGTGGCTTTCGACATGATGCCGCCGTGGGCGTCAAATTCTATTGCAAGCACATCATTCTCAAGGCGCACCGTATCAGCCGAGGGCACCGGTTTGCGCAATGATGCAAACTTGCGGTAGACTCCGATTTCCTTCAGCTCTGCGACAAGAGTGTTGTAGGCCATATCCTGCTGGCTGACGGTCATTTCCACCGGAAAATGGCGCACCAGAGCGCTGTCGACTGCTACTGTAAAGGAATCAACACTTACCGTACCGTCAAGATGTCCGTCGGCTACATTGAGCGCCACTGCATCAGTGCGGTAGCTGAAACTCTCGCGACCGCCTGTGGTGTCACGCACTCCGATTTCTCTCACTATTGACGGAATGAGAGCCAGTTCGGCATCTGTCATTGAAGCCTGAGCGCTTTCCTGAACGGCAACTTCGTTTGTCTGAGCCTCCTGAGCCTCTTTCTCTTTAGGCTTGTTGAGCAGCATCATTCCAAAGAACACTGCCGCCGCAACAAGTACTATCTTAAATGAACTGTTCACGTAATGGATGTATTATGGGGGTTCTTATTTGTTTTTCTCTTCGCTGTAATCTACCGCAGCTTTCACGAAGCTGAGGAACAACGGATTGGGACTGAGCACGGTTGATGAGTATTCCGGATGATATTGTGTGCCGATAAACCAGCGTTTTTCGGGAATTTCGACCACCTCTACCAGATGAGTGGCCGGGTTCTCGCCCACACATTTCATGCCGGCCTGTTCGAAACGCTCGCGGTAGTCGTTGTTGAACTCGAAGCGATGGCGGTGGCGTTCGCTCACCTTGGTGTTTCCGTAAGCCTCTGCTGCACGCGAATTGTCGGCGAGAACGCAGTCGTAAGCGCCGAGGCGCATAGTGCCGCCCATGTTCGAGATGCTCTTCTGCTCCTCCATGAGGTCGATGACGTTATAAGGCGTGGCGTGGTCCATCTCGGTGGAGTTGGCGTCGGCCAGTCCGAGCACGTTGCGCGCGAACTCTATCACCATGCACTGCATACCGAGACAGATACCGAAAGTGGGCACGTCATGCTCGCGGCACCATTTCAATGCCACGAATTTTCCCTCGATGCCGCGCTGTCCGAAACCGGGGGCGATGATTACACCGTCGAGCTCCTTGAGGCGCTCGTCAACATTGCTTTCGTTGAGTTTCTCCGAGTGGATATATTCGAGTTTGAGTTTGCGGTCGTTGTAAGTGGCGGCCTGGAAAAGCGACTCGTTGATCGACTTGTAGGCGTCCTGCAGCTCCACATACTTTCCAACGAGGCCGATGCGCACTGTTTTTTCAGCGTAGGCCATCTTGTCGAGGAAGTGCAGCCAGGGCTTCATGTCGGGCGCGCCGTCAGTGGGAAGCCCTACACGCTTGAGCACCAGCTCGTCGAGATGCTGCTCGTGCATCATGATGGGCACCTGATAGATTGAGGGCACATCCATCGACTGGATGACAGCCTCGGGAGCCACGTTACAGAAAAGGGCTATTTTCTTGCGCATCTCGGGCGAGATGTGCTTCTCGGTGCGGAGCACGAGTATATCGGGCTGTATGCCCACCTCCTGCAACTGCTTCACAGAGTGCTGCGTCGGTTTGGTCTTAAGCTCCTTTGCCGCTGCGATATAAGGCACGTAGGTCAGATGCACGCACAGGCAGTTAGACCCGAGTTCCCAGCGCAACTGGCGCACGCTCTCGATGAACGGCAGCGACTCGATGTCGCCCACCGTACCGCCGATTTCGGTAATCACGAAGTCAAAGTTGCCGGTGTTGCCGAGCGCCTTGACATTGCGCTTGATTTCATCGGTGATGTGGGGCACAATCTGCACCGTCTTGCCCAGATAGTCGCCGCGGCGTTCCTTGTCGATGACACTCTGGTAGATGCGGCCGGTAGTGACATTGTTGGCTCGCGTGGTGCGGATATTGGTAAAACGTTCGTAATGTCCCAGGTCGAGGTCGGCCTCATGTCCGTCGACAGTGACGTAACACTCGCCGTGCTCGTAGGGGTTGAGTGTACCCGGGTCAATGTTGATGTACGGGTCAAACTTCTGGATAGTAACACGATAACCGCGCGCAATAAGCAAGTTGGCGAGCGACGACGAGATAATACCTTTACCAAGCGACGACACTACACCACCTGTCACAAAAATATACTTTGTTTCCACTTTGGCTGTGCTTTTGAAATGTGATTATATTTTTAAAGTGCAAAGATACCAATTTTCACCCGAATATCCATTATTTTTCCCGCAAATTTACATCAGCCACACGGCTTTTTCATTTAAGATTCCGCCTCATTGTCGAGAAATGTGTTATTTTATAGCGAGGGCAGTTCGGGTGGAGATGGCTTAACCTCTGATTTTCAATAGAATAAGTATATTAAAAATTTGGTCAAGTGGTAGATTTTTAGTAACTTTATAGGTGAATATCAAACAGTTACGTTAAAAATGAAGCCACTTGACCAAAGCCTTTCGATTGACGCGCATAAGCTCAATCACACCGCAAAAGTAATAAATAAATTCGTTCCACAAGGCAGTATTCTGGAACGGCTGATGAATTTTGCCGCCTCAGTCCCTGATTTCCGTAGATGCGACAAAGGAAACATCCGGCATCGACTCAACGACATCATCATTCTGATGATACTCGGACGGACGTGCGGGCATGTCGGACGATCAGATATAATAGCGTTCGGCAAATATAATCTTAATAAACTCCGTAAAATGGGGATGCTGAAGAATGGGATTCCCTCGGGGGCAACCCTTTGCCGGGTAGAGAACGGCATCGATGACCTGGCCATGGCGGACAGTATGCAGGCATTTGCCGAAAACTTCCATAACGAACTGTTTAATGCATGTCGTGACAGGGAGATAGTCTGTGTGGACGGCAAGGCCGAGCGCGGCACCGTTCAGGAAAACGGGCGTAGCCCGGATATCGTCTCGGCCTATTCGTTCAACACCGGCATAACAATAGCCACCGAAGCTTGTAAGGAAAAGAGCAACGAGATAAAGGCCGTACCGATACTTCTTGATAAAATAGATATCTCAGGAAAGATTGTCACGGCCGACGCCATGTCTATGCAGAAGGACATTGTCGAGAAAATCAGAAAGAAAGGCGGAGACTTTCTGATAGAACTTAAAGCCAACCGGCCGTCATTGCGATACGGCATTGAGGACAGGCTGGTGGAACACACACCGGTGTATTCTTACACCGAAGGTCCCGAACTGGCCCACGGCAGGATAGAGACGAGAACCTACCGCGTATATGACGGACCGGACATTATCGCAGACAAGAAGAAATGGGGCGGAAACATGACCATCATAGAGTATGAATCTTCCACAGTCAAAAAGTCAACAGGAGTACACACCTCAGAAAAACGCCTGTACGTCAGCAGTATGCCCACGGATACTCCGCAGCCCGGAACCATCGTACGCAACCACTGGTCGATAGAAAGCATGCATTGGGGACTGGACCACAATCTTCAGCAGGACAATATAAAACGCAAATCGACGAGAGCTGCCCGAAACCTCGACACCATACAGAGAATCGTTTACTCGGTGTTCTCAATATGGAAAGGACTTCGCAAAAAACAATCGGATAAGAATAAAGGCATGGCCGAACTGATCAGACATATCTCGATGAGCTTTACCCGACTAATGCGATTTTTAAGCCAAAAATGAAAAAAAATAAGATTTTAACGAAGAGATAAACAACTGAAATACAGATACAACAAATTACCCGCTTCAGCCCGAAGCGGGTAAGGGCAGGTATACGCTTTATTTTATCTTAAATGAAAAAGCCGTGTCTTGTATATCAGAATAATTCCAATAATACATTTGTCTCATTTGTTCTATATAGG
>CAMWIJ010000085.1 GCA_947174275.1 uncultured Muribaculaceae bacterium | reverse complement strand
GGAGGGGTGGTCGTCGCCGAATTTGTAGTCGATGATTTCAACCGAGCCGTCGTCGAGCACCACTATGCGGTCGGGGCGGCGGTCGATGCCGCTGTTGGCTATTGATTGCTCGCGGTAGAGGCGTGAGTAGCCTTCAAACCAGCGCTCTACCTGCGGGTCGTTGACGGCTTCGGTCAGAAGCCGGAGACATTCGGCAGTCTGAGAGGGGGTGAGCCTGGCGCGCACGGCGGCTCGCCGGAGTGCGCGGGGCAGGTCGGCGCGGTGGCGCACTCTGCTGAGCACACGGTGGAGGAAGTTGCCGCGGTGGCGCGGGTTGTCAAAGTCAAAAAGTTCGATATCCGCTTCGGAGAGCGTGACGAGTCGGTCGTTGACTTCCGGGCTGTAAGGTGGAAGATTGACGACGGGAATAGCGTTGTCCTTTTCCTCCTTTCGTGCCACAGGCGATGTCGGTGTGCCGATCTCAAGAGTGTCGTTGTCGAGCATTGAGCCGAGCGGAAGCACCCACCGGCGGCTTTCGCTGTCGAGCGCAGGGTCGCTGTCGATGGCTGTTTCGGTGAGCGATTCGACGGCACGTCTCAGCAGCCGGTCGAGAGTGGGGGGGGCATCATTTTCAGCGGAAGCACCTTTGCGACGCGAGCGCGGGGCGATGACTACGAGCTCGTTGACGGCTCGTGTGAATGCCACGTAGCATATATTGAGGCTGTCGACAAGCTGGTCGGCTATGATGCGGCGTGACTCGTCGGCAAAAAGACTGATGTCGGGCACTTTGGCGGTGAATTCCACCGGAACCATGGGTGGTACGACCTCCGGGGCTATGCCGCCGAAGTCTTTGGGATCGAGCGCCATCCAGTGGTAGGCGGGCTGGTAGCGGTTGGAGAAAGTCACCATCGGAGTGTTGCAGAACGGGATGATGACGCATGGATATTCAAGACCTTTTGACTGGTGGATAGTCATGACGTTGATGGCGTCGCTCTCTGAGGTTGAGGAGAGTGACGAGCGGCAGCCTCCGCGGTCCCACCAAGCCAGAAACGAGCGTATGTCGGAGTTTCCCTGCGAGCAGAAATCGTAGACGACGTCCTGGAATGCAGTCAGGAATGCAGTCTCTTCGGGTAGCACTTCGGGAATGACATAGCGGCTTATTATTTTATCGACAATGGCTGTGAGAGTGAGGCATGTAACGGAGGAGTTGCCGTCGCTGCCGTCATCGCCGGCAGTGGAAGATGCGGCGAAGTCGAGGATATCTCTGAGGGTGGCGCTGCCGGGGGGTACGGGTGCACCGTTGCCGTCGCCGTCGCCGGAGGTTTTGCCCTCGTCGCGTTTTATGGCATCGACAGCAAATGCGAGCGCCTCTGTCGGTGTGCACTGGTGTGCTGAGCCGTCGGGGTCGCAGACTGTGGTGTTGAGATAATACTGGTAGCAGTAGAGAAGCCGGGCGCGGCGGTAAGCGGGATTTTCCTCGCGCAGATGCTCGACGGTGCCGTCGGGGCGCTCCTTTATCGATGTCACCGTGTGGGGCAGCTGTGTCAGCCGCAATATCTCGATAATCATCTTGACGGCAGGCGACGAACCGATGCCCACGGCGTCGGTCGATTTGACTTCGAGCTGTCCGTGTCTCCAGCCGGGCTGTTCGTGGCAGTGGAGCAGCTTTTTGATTACGGCCTCACCCTCGCTGTGCTTTCTGACAAGCACGGCAATCTGCCCTCTGCGGTAACCTGCGCCGAGCAGTCGGTCGACCTCGCTGACGGTGGCCTGCAGGGCGAATGCCGACATGCGGCTGTCTTCGTCGCTGTCATCTTTTTCTTTATCTTCGCCGTCGGTCTCGGGCTCGAACATGAGTTTTACGTGCCCGGGCACTTTGGCTCCCCGCGACGGGCTTATCTGCTGTATCACATTGGAGTATGACTCTCCGGAGCCGGAGATGGCCGCCATCGCGTGAAACACGGAGTTGTTGAATTTCACCACTTCTTGCGACGAGCGCCAGTTGTTGTTCTGCTCGATGGTGTTGCCTTCGAGGGCTACCGCCTCGTCGCCGTAGATGTCGGTGACATTGTCGGATATGATATGGCCGAGCAGGTCGGGGTCGGAGTTGCGGAAGCGGTAGATGCATTGCTTCTCGTCGCCGATTACAAGGTTTTCGTGGCTGTGAGAGAGGCTTTCCATCAGCAGCGGCCTCAGATTGTCCCACTGCATGCGCGATGTGTCCTGCACCTCGTCGATGAGGAAGTGACGCAGATAATAACCGAGGCGCTCGTAGACGAACGGGGTCTCGTCGTCGTTGATGATGTCGCGGAGCAGGGTATTGGTGTCGGACAGGAGTATTACGTTGTTGTCTTTGCAGAAATTTCCTATATGCCTGAGCAGGCATCCGAGAAGTCCCAGTGGGGTGATTGCGCTGACAAGCACTCTGTTGCGCTCTTTGAGCCGGAAGAAATCAACGGCTGCCGCGCACAGCGATGCGACAGCGAAGTCAAATTCCTGCGGGACACCTTTTTTGATATATGCCGCGCGGAAACGTTTTGCGGGATTGTCGACGGCGTCGGCCACGGTGGCTGTGGGCTCGGCCATGTCGCCTGCGGCCCATTGCTCCACGCGTGAACGTATGTAGCGGTTGATTTCCGGATAGTCGCCGTATTGCATCAGGGCCGATGCCTTGGCACGCAGTTCGGTCTCCTTTGCTTTCGTAGAGTCCTCAATGCCTTTTTCGAATGCGGAAATGCTCTCGACGCTTTCGAGATAGCCGGTTATGGTCTTGGCGTTTATCTGGAAAGTTTCGTCGAGCAGGCGTGTGAAAGTGGCCACAAGGTCGGAGTAGAGCGATGATGAGCGGGAGAGGATGTTGATGGACGCTCCGGAGTCGAACATGCGCATCATGTGGCGTGTGAGCCAGTCGGTGAGCCATTCACGTTCGCGGCGGCGCACAGGGTCGGCGGGCCGGCCGTAGTTGAGAGAGGTAAACATCTCGTTGATGCCCAGCGATATGGTGGAGCTGTTGTCGAGTTCGAGACGGAAATTGTCGGGCATCTCGACCTCGCGGGCAAAGATGCGCAGCACGTTCTGGAAGAAAGCGTCGATTGTCGACACGTGGAAGAATGCAAAGTCGGCAAGTAATTCGTCAAGCACTTCCGATGCATGCGCGGCAAGAGTGTCGGCGTCGGTGCGGAACAGAGCTGTGAACTCGGCGAGGTATGGGCTTACGGCATCGGGCTGCCCCGGCTCGCGGTGTGCGAGCACGGCAAGTTGCGAGATGATGCGTCGGGTCATCTCCTGCGTGGCTTTGTTGGTGAATGTGATGGCGAGGATGTGACGGTGGGCGTCCTCGCGCGGAGAGCGCAGGCGCCATCTGCCTGTGTCGGGGTTTCTCTCGCCGAGCAGCAGGGTGAGGTATTGGCGGGTCAGGGCGTAAGTCTTGCCGGAGCCGGCCGACGCTTTATAGATGTGGAGCATTGAGGCTTGGGTGAAGTTTCGTGTCAGATGATGCGCGACCTGTATCCTTCGTCAGAGAGTATCGCGGCCACGTCGTTGCGTCTGTCGCCTTGTATGAGTATTTCGCCTCCACGCGCCGAGCCTCCGGTGCCAAGCCGTTGTTTCAGCCGTGCAGCGAGAGCCTTTATGTCGGTGTCGTCGGCAAATCCGGTTATGATAGTGGCGGTTTTTCCTGCGCGTTTGCGGTCAAGAATGATGTCGAGACGCGGCTTCGGGGCGGCTTTTTCTGCCGATTGGGCCGGGGTGGCGATGTCATCGCCTGCAGGCATGTCGGGGTTGGCGGCAAGAATGCCTGACAATTTCGCTTTCCAGTCGTCCATTTTTTATTCGATTATGTCGATGTCGTTGATAATCTCGATGCTGTCAATCGGTTCGGCGTAGTCGGGTATGTCGTGGCGCGCGGTGAGCAGCTTGTCAAGCAGGTCGAGCTGACATTTTTCGTCGGGCGACAGTCGTGAGAAACAGTGCTTCACGCTGTCGGGATTGATGCTCACGGCAAGTCCGTAGCAGCCGAGGGCTTTGTCCATATAGTCCTCTGACTGTAATTTCTCGTCGATAACGCAGTAGAGAGCGGCGGTCTCGGTGAGCGCAATGGCCGAGGCGGTGGAGTCGGTCATCACCGAACTGGCTTCGTCAAGGGCACTGAGAGCGTCGTTGTAGTCGCCGTGAGCGATGGCTTCGCGTGCCATGGCTATGTTGTTGGCCGGATTGACGCTGTTTCCGCAACTGACAGCGAGCAGAGCGGCAATAAGTATGGTCAGAGTGTATATATATACTTTCATAGTTTGATGATAAACATTATTACATTATGGGGCAAAGATAGCGAAATTTGTCTTATATTTGTAGAAAATCACGGAAACATGAAAAAAAATAAAGAAATAAAAGATAGGGAAAATCTTTCTCCGGAAGAAAGAAAGGCTGTTGACAGCCTGATAGACAGCCTCGATGACGATGCGCCCGAGGCTGAGAAATTCAAACGCTGGGAAGCCGACGAGCGCCGGTCGGCGCTTTTTGAAGAGAAGGAGAAGCGTCCGTTTCTGTCGGTGGCCGGACTGTTGCTCGGTCTGGTGTGCTGGATATCGCTGTTCGCGTTGCCCAAACCGGGATTTGACAATCTTGACAAGCAGCTTTATGTGATGCTTGCCGTGACGCTCGGCGCTTTTCTGATGAGTTTCTTCGGACGCCGCCGTGCGTTCGGCATGTCAGTAATCGGGATGCTCGTGTCGGGCGGACTGATGCTGTTTCTTATTATCGCACTCATTGTGGTGTATGTGACAAAATGACGGACAGATGGAAAAGAAACTTTTTTTGCTTGACGCCTACGCTCTGATTTACCGTGCATACTATGCCCTGATACGCCAGCCGCGCATCACTTCAAAGGGATTCAACACCTCGGCGGTGTTCGGTTTCTGCAACACGCTCGAGGATATACTGCGCAAGGAAAACCCTACGCATATCGCGGTGTGCTTCGACCCCAAGGGCGGCCATACATTCCGCCATGAGATATATCCCGAATATAAGGCGCAGCGCGATGCGCAGCCCGAAGATATAACACTCTCGGTGCCTTATATAAAGGATATCATAGCTGCCTACCGCATACCGGTGGTGGAGATGGAGCGCTATGAGGCCGACGATATAATAGGCACTCTCGCCAAAAAGGCCGAGCGCGAGGGCTTTACCACATATATGATGACTCCCGACAAGGATTACGGACAGCTTGTCAGCGACCGTATCTTCATGTATCGTCCGGCACTGCGCGGCAATGATTTCGAGGTCAGGGGTGTCAAGGAGGTGTGCGCGCGCTATGATATTGACTCTCCGATGCAGGTGATTGACCTGCTGGCACTCGAAGGTGATGCCTCCGACAATATACCGGGCTGTCCCGGCGTCGGCAAAAAGACCGCGCCTATGCTTATAAAGGAGTATGGCTCTGTGGAAAATCTCATAGCCAACGCCGAGTCGCTGAAGCCGGGTCTGAAAAAGAAGGTCACGGAGAATGCCGCCGGAATACTTCTTGCAAAAGAGCTTGTCACGATAAAGACCGATGTGCCTCTTGATATCGATCTTGACACATTCCGTCGCACCGATGCCGATAAATCTCGGCTTAGGGAGATTTACAAAGAGCTTGAGTTCAAGACGTTTCTTGCCCGGATAGAACCTGATGCTCCGGAGCCTGCCAAAGTGGACGCCGCGCCCGGAGGGATGGGCTCGCTGTTTGACCTGCCCGAAGCGAAGCCGCAGGAACTTGCCGTGGACGAACGTATCGAGACCGGCGCCGAGGCTCTGCGCGAGTATGTGGCGTCGGTCAATCCGGCGGGCTATGTCGGCGTGAGTGTCTGCGCCACAGGTGAGGATGCCATGACGGCGAGTCTGAAAGGTGTGGCCGTGGCCCTGTCGGAAAGCGATGCGCGGTTTTTTGCTTTTCCGGATGCGGCGGAGGAGCGCACGGCGTGGACTGAGGCGCTGCGCACTCTGTTTGCAGGCTCCGCTGTCATCGTAAGCCATGATGTGAAACGTGACATGATTGTGCTTGCCAACAATGGCGTGGATTTCAGCGCGCCATATTATGACACGTCGGTGGCTCACTATCTGCTGCAGCCCGATATGCGTCATCGCCTGTCGGACATTGCTCTGAGTTATCTTGACCTGATGATGAGGGGGGCTCTTGACGAGAGCGCGCGGCGAAATCCTTATGCCGAGCTTCCGCTTCCCGAAGCCGCTATGCGCGGTGCCGAGGCGGCGAGGGTGGTGCTGATGCTGCGCGGAGTGTTTGACGAGAAGCTTTCGGAGGGTGGACTCACGACGCTGTTTACTGATATCGAGCTTCCTTTCATCAAGGTGCTTGCCGAGATGGAGATGACCGGAGTGAGAATAAATGTCGACGAGCTGGCAAAGCTCTCGGTGCAGCTCACGGCGCGTGTCAACGAGATGGAACAGCGCTGCTATGCCCTTGCAGGCAGAAGTTTCAATATCGGTTCGCCGCGACAGGTGGGAGAGATACTTTTCGAGCATCTCAAGATTGACCCCAAGGCCAAACGGACCAAGACGGGCGCTTACTCCACAACGGAGGAAATACTTGAAAAACATCGCCACACCCACGAGGTTGTCGACCTTATATTAAAGATAAGGGGACTCAACAAACTTCTCGCTACATATATCAACGCACTCCCTGAGCTTATCAATCCTGCTACGGGCAAGATACACACCTCTTTCAACCAGACAGTCACGGTGACGGGGCGCATATCGTCGACCAATCCCAATCTGCAGAACATACCGATACGCACTGATGACGGCCGCGAGATACGCCGTGCGTTCATTCCCGACGAAGGGTGCCTTCTGATGTCGGCCGACTATTCGCAGATTGAGCTGCGGCTTATGGCGGAGATGTCGGGCGACCCGGATATGGTGGCGGCTTTCAGAGAGGGAGTCGACATACACCGCGCTACGGCGGCCAAGATATATAAAATGCCGTTGGAGGAGGTATCCGACCGTGAGCGCCGCAATGCCAAGACTGCCAATTTCGGCATCATATACGGCATATCCGCTTTCGGACTTTCCGAACGTCTCGATATACCGCGCGCAGAGGCCAAAATGCTCATCGACGGATATTTTGAGACATATCCGCGGGTGAAGGAATATATCGACGAGTCGGTGGAGAGTGCCCGGACACGCGGTTATGTGACTACGGTGATGGGTCGCAAGCGTTATCTGCCTGATATCAACTCTCGCAATGCCACAGTGCGTTCATACGCCGAGCGCAATGCTGTCAATGCGCCGCTGCAGGGTAGCGCCGCCGATATCATCAAGAAAGCGATGATAGAAATATCGCGTGAGATGAAGGCTCGCGGCATGCGTTCACGCATGATCATACAGGTGCATGACGAATTGGTGTTCAATGTCGTGCCCGACGAGCTGCCCGCTCTTCAGCAACTGGTGACACGCCTTATGGAGGGCGCCTACAGCGGCAAAGTAGCGCTCGAGGTAGCCTCAGGCGTAGGCGCCAACTGGCTCGAAGCGCACTGAGATCAATTCATAATTCATAATGCATAATTGGTGTTCCTGATTATGAATTATGTAAAGTGATGTTTGGTTAGAGCTAAGGAGCTAATCTAGGTGTAGGGACGCACGGCTCGTGCGTCCGAATAAACAATTGGTAGTCAAGATGTTGGCGGACGCACGAGCCGTGCGTCCCTACATTTTAGCGGGATTTTTGCGAGTTGTGCGACACCATCTCGGCAATATCAAACTGAGACTGTAAAATGCACTGCAATTTAGGCTTGAACCGCAATTATAAATTATGCATTATGAATTATCCCAATGCCTATGCCGAAGAGGGCGTAGTCGTAGATTACGGGGTCATCGGGGCGGAATGAGCGGAGGGTGTCGGTGAGTTCGATTACGGCGCGGCGGTCGTTGGAGCGTCGTTGCAGAAGGCCGAGGTTGCGCGAGGTGTTGCCGACATGTACATCCATCGGGATATATAGCTGAGAGGGGCGGAGCGCTTTCCATACGCCCATGTCGACAATGCCGTCGTCGCGCACAAGCCATCTCAGAGCCATGTTGATGCGTTTTAGCGCGGTGGTGCGGAGGTTGCCCGGAAGGCAGCGGCTGTCGCATGTGCCGCCGTTGGCCTCGGCAAAATGCATGCTCATGGCTTCGACAAGCCGCCATGCCGGCATTTCTGCGGAAGGAATGCCCTCTGCCACGGCCATAGCCTCAATTGTGGGATACCGGGAATATATGGCGTGGAGTCCGCGCAGATAATGTCGTAGATTGTTGACAAAAAAGGTGCGGTGGATATTGCCGTCGGGCAATGTCTCGTAGGCCTCGTCCATGACATAATCGTAGGGCCGCCCCTCGAATATGTTTATAAGTTTCTCGCAGTTGCGGCATATCATTTTGCGGTTTCCCCATGCTATTGTAGCCGACAGGAGCGAGATTATCTCGATATCCTGCTGACGCTCGAAGCGCCGCGGAAACTGCACGGGGTCATCGGCGATAAAAGCCTGGGAATTTATGCGGGCGGCCTCGCTGTCAAGCAGCTCTTTTATATCTTTTATATTACTGTCAGGCGATATTTTTTTACTCTTTATATCTTCCATGTCTGTATTTTTCGTTCATCCGTGAAACTTGTTGTAAATATGCTAAAACTTTTCAACATATACAAAACTTTTCTTTGAATTGCCTGTTGGTAATCCGCTGCCGTGGTGCAGAGGCAGGCGGAATTTCGGGCGGAAATTGAGAGAGTGTTAAGAGTATGTTTACTTTTAAACCAAATTAAATATTTGAGTATGTTCTATTAATTTTTGATTTCATCACA
>CAMWIJ010000084.1 GCA_947174275.1 uncultured Muribaculaceae bacterium | reverse complement strand
GGGCGCGCTCGGGACTTCCACCCGTTAGATTATGCCCATGTCGGGCGAACAAAAAAGAGATGCCGTAATCGACATCTCTATTTGGTGCGCTTCAGGATGGGCTTGAACCAACGACCCCCTGATTAACAGTCAGGTGCTCTAACCAACTGAGCTACTGAAGCATAATCGTTTTTTCACGAACCAAACCCGCTCTCGGGTCTCACAACATTCGCGTTTTCACACCGCAAAGGTAATCGTTTTATTTTTCATACGCAACACCTCGGGCATTTTTTTCAAAATTTTCTTCCAAAATTATACAGCACAAAAGCCCCGCAACAGTCCAATAGGACGGAACATAAACGTTTATGGCACTGCAAGTGAATAAGGCTTATAATATAAGCCACATTTTAGCCCACATTTTTTCAAAAAAGTTCATCGAACAAAATAACGCTGACAAAAACTTTTTTAATTTTGCATTCTATATAAGTTATTCTGCTAAAATTGACATGTTTTATTGATTAACTAATACAGAATATATTAGCCGATACTGTTGAAGCCGGATTCATAAAGTCGACCGATGATGATTTTCAATCAAGAAAATACTCATCTTACATACCTTTTTACGCATAAATCTTATTTTCACCGCTATCCACATCACGCCATAGCATCCTATAAATCAACACATTGCTATTTTACAAACTAATCCACGCTAATTGCGTGACTACACACAACACTGATATAATGCGGCATTAACAGGTTAATGCCGCATTGATTATACACCTAAACGATATCAATAAATACCAACTTCACATGTAAAAAATTTGTGAAGCTACAACTTCCATGGCTTCCCACTTTCTTGCTCAAATCATATTACCCCATAATAAAGTAGGGTAATTACAAAATAAATTAGTAACTTAGCGCGTTAATTTAAAGATGAAATACAGGCTTCTGACACGGATCATTCTGACTCTGGCGGCTATCTTGTCGATTGCCGCGCTTCCGGCATGCTCGCTCAAGAAGAACACCGCCGCATCGCGGCAGTATACCGCATTCATCACCCGCTACAACATCTACTACAACGGCGACACCCACTACAAGGAAACCCTCGACGAGATGGAAAAGAAATATGAGGACGACTATTCGCGCCTCGTATTCACCCACCCCGCCGAAGCCCGTGCCGACAAAGATGCGCCGCAGCCGTCGGGCGACTTCACCCGCTCAATCGAGAAAGCACAGAAAGCAATCCAGGTGCGCTCCATAAAAAAGAAACCGGCCAGAAAAGCAGGAAAGGCTTCCGACCCCGAATACAAGGCATGGATGAAACGCGACGAATACAACCCGTTTCTCCACAACGCATGGATGATGATGGGGCGATCGCAGTTTCTCAACGGCGATTTTCTCGGCGCCGCCTCCACTTTCTTCTACATAACAAAGCATTTCACATGGCTGCCGCAGACCGTGACCGAAGCGAAAATATGGCAGGCACGCAGCTACTGCGCCATCGACTGGCTATTTGAGGCCGAGATGATACTGACCCGTATCAAGCCCGACGAGCTTTCCAACAACACGCTCCGCTACCTCTACAATCTGACCTACACCGACTTCTACATCAATTCCAACAAACCGGAGGAGGCAATTCCATATCTCGTGGAAGCTGTCGGAGCCGCGTCGGGGGCGCAGAAAACGCGTCTCAACTTCCTGCTCGGACAGCTGTACACCCTTGCCGGAGAGAAACAACTGGCCTACAAGGCGTTTGACAAAGCCGGCTCATCGTCGTCGGCATCCTACCGCACGAAATTCAACGCCCGCATCAAGCAGAGCGAAGTTTTTGAAGGCGATGACATCACGTCAGAGGTGAAAGCCCTGCGGCGCATGACCCGATATGACCGAAACAAAGATTATCTCGACCAGATTTACTACGCCATAGGCAACCTCTACCTCTCGCGCCGCGACACCACCCAGGCCATCGCCAACTACGAAGAGGCCGCCGCTAAATCCACCCGCAACGGCATCGACAAGGCCATGACCCTGCTCACGCTCGGCGGACTCTATTACGACCTGGGCGACTACGTGAAGGCGCAGCCCTGCTACTCCGAAGCCCTGCCGCAGGTGCCCGACACATATCCCGACTACAAAGCGCTCAAACGTCGCTCCGACTATCTCGACGAACTTGCTGTCTATGCCCAGAATGTCACCCTTCAGGACTCGCTGCTGAAGCTCTCATACATGACACCCGAGGAGCAGACCGCCGTGGCCGAACGACTCATCGCCGAACTGAAAAAGAAAGAGGCCGAAGAAGCCGAGCAGGCACGGCGCGAGGAGATGCGTGCCAACCAGGCGGCGCAGGGCGACCCGTTCGGCGGCAACGCGTCATCACCGACCACTTTCACCATGAACAGTGACAACTCATGGTATTTCTACAATCCGTCGACCGTCACCGCCGGCAAGACCGACTTCCAGCGGCGCTGGGGATCACGAAAACTCGAGGATGACTGGCGACGACGCAACAAAGCCGCCTATGCGTTCGAGACTACTACCGACGACGATGACACCGATGATGACACCGGCGAAGAGACTGACGGCGATACCGAAGAAAATGTCGACGCCGAAGCCGCCGAGCGCCAGAACGACCCCCATTACGTCGAATATTACCTGAAGCAGATACCCAAGGACGACCGCGAGCGCATGATTGCCAACGACGTAATCCAGGAGGGCCTCTACAACATGGGCATCATATTGAAAGACAAGCTCGAGGATTTCCCCGCCGCCCGCTCAGAATTCAACCGCCTGCTCAGCCGCTATCCCGACAACATCTACCGGCTCGACACATATTACAACCTCTACCTGATGGCCGTGCGGCAGGGTGATATCGCCGAAGCCGAACGATGGCGCAACCTCATTGTCAACGACTTCGCCGACTCTCCCTACGGACGCGCCATGCGCGACCCCCGCTACATCGACAACCTGCGGCTGATGGATGCCCGTCAGGACGAGCTCTACGATGCCGCCTACCAGGCATATCTCGCCAACGACAACGCTGCCGTGCACCGCGCCTACGATGAAATGAGCCGCGATTTCCCGATGAGCAAACTGATGCCGAAGTTCATGTTTATCAACGCACTGGCTTACGTTACAGAAAACAAGCCGGAACAGTTTAAGGAAGCGCTTACCGAAATGCTCCAGCGCTATCCCGACACCGACCTGACTCCCTACGCCGCAGCATATATCAAAGGGCTCGACGCCGGGCGGAAACTCAATGCCGGAAGCTCCAACATGCGCGGCATGCTCTGGGAGACCCGTCTGGGCGACAACACTGAAGCCGCCGACTCCGACAATCCTCTTGAATTCGACCTCAACCCCGACGAAGAGCAGCTCTTCATACTCCTCTATCCCACCGACCGCGTGGCGCCCAACCAGCTGCTCTACGACATAGCCCGTCACAACTTCACCTCGTTTGTTGTCAAGGACTTTGACCTCGAGCAGATGAATTTCGGCCGCCTCGGCCTGTTGATAATCAAGCCGTTTGCCAACGTCGCCGAAGTCAACCACTACCGCAGCGTGCTGCAGGCCGACGCCGCTCTGCAACTGCCCGCCGAAGTGCGGCCCGTAGTCATAAGCGCCCGCAACTTCGACACCCTGCTCCACGGCGGAGGCTCTTTTGAAGATTATTTCCGTTATGTCGAGGACAAGACCTACCGCGACACGGAAGAGCGTGTGCTTCCTCCCGAATTTTTCGGCCCCTCTGAAGGCATGCCAGAAGAGAGCGAAAGCGAGCCCGAGCCGAGCACTCAGAATGCTCCGACCGATCCGACAAGTCAGACCAGTCAGACAAGTCCGACGAGTCCGACCGAGAGCAAGCCGGCAGCTCCCGCTCCAACACCCGCTCCAGCGCCGGCACCGCCGCCTACGCCTGCGAAGCCGGCACTGCCCGAATATCCCGCAGGCTCCGAAGGTGATGACGACCCGCTACTCGACTGATTACGCTAACCTCTAACCCGCTACTCAAATGAGCGCAAACCGAATACTCTGGGCTGACGACGAAATCGACCTCCTCAAGCCCCACATAATGTTTCTCAAAGCCAAGGGCTATGATCTTGTCACGGTCAACAACGGGCGTGATGCTCTCGAACTTGCGCAAAGCGAGCATTTCGACCTCATCATTCTCGACGAGAACATGCCAGGCCTGACCGGACTCGAGACGCTGCAGCGCATCAAGCAGTCGGCGCCCACCACACCGGTGATAATGATAACGAAAAGCGAGGAGGAAAACATCATGGACCAGGCCGTCGGCAACAACATCGCCGACTACCTCATCAAGCCTGTCAACCCCAATCAGATATTACTGTCGATAAAGAAAAACCTCCACTCCGAGCGCCTTGTGTCGGAGCAGGCTTCGACCGACTACCGCCAGGAGTTCGCCAATATCGCCGACATGATATCACGCGCCGACACCCTCGACGACTGGATGCGCCTCTACGAGAAACTGACATTCTGGGAAATGAAGCTCGCGGCGGCCGACACGGCCATGGATTCAATGCTCGAGATGCAGAAGGAGGAGGCCAACACCGAGTTCTACAAATTCGTAAAACGCAACTACGAGGACTGGCTGTCGGGCGACGACCGCCCCGCCATGTCCGACACCATATTCCGGCGCAGCGTGTTCCCGATGCTCGACAAGGGCGAAAAGCTGTTTTTCGTGCTCGTCGACAACTTCCGCCTCGACCAGTGGCAGATTGTAAAGCCTCTGCTGGCCGACACCTTCACATTTGAAGAAAAGCTCTACACATCAATCCTGCCCACGGCCACGCAATATGCCCGCAACGCCATCTTCTCCGGCCTTATGCCCGAGCAGATAGCGCGGCTGTTTCCCGACCTGTGGGTCGACGAAGAGGAAGAGGAGGGCAAAAACCTCAACGAGGCCCCGCTGATTGCTACCCAGTTCGAGCGTTTCCGCCGTCAGTGCCGGTTTTCCTACAACAAACTCAACGACTCGTCGGCATGCGAGCGGCTTATACGCGACTTCAACAACCTGCTTGTCAACGACCTCAACGTGATCGTAGTCAACTTCATCGACATGCTCTCGCACGCCCGCACCGAGTCGAAGATGATACGCGAGCTCGCCTCCAACAACGCGGCCTACCGCTCCATCACCGAGTCATGGTTCCGCCACTCCAACATCATCGACCTCTTCCGTCTGATAGCCGCCAAGGGCTACAGGATAATACTCACCACCGACCACGGCACCATCCGCGTCGACAACCCCATCAAGGTAATAGGCGACAAAAACACCAACACCAACCTGCGGTATAAAGTAGGCAAAAACCTCGACTACAACCACAAGCAGGTATATGAAATCAAGCGCCCCGACCGCTACGGACTACCCTCGCCCAACGTGTCGTCGGCCTACATCTTCGCCGGCAAACGCGATTTCTTCGCCTACCCCAACAACTACAACTACTACGTGCAGTATTACACCGGCACATTCCAGCACGGAGGCATATCGATGGAAGAAATGCTCATACCGATAATCACCCTCACCCCGCGTTAAAGAACATCATTTTCCTGAATACAAAACTACAACAGCAATGAAAACAATAAACATCTCATCACTCGACAATATCGACGAAGCAGCACGCAGTTTCATCGAACTCATGGGCGACCGCACAGTGTTCGCGTTCTACGGCGACATGGGCGCCGGAAAGACCACATTCATCAACGCGCTGTCACGCGCGCTCGGCGTGGAGGAAGATGCCACCGGCTCACCCTCTTTCGCCATCGTCAACGAATACCGCTCCGACACGACCGCCGAACTCATCTACCACTTCGACCTCTACCGCCTCGAAAGCGTGGAAGAGGCTCTTGACCTCGGCGTGGAGGATTATTTCGACTCCGGAGCGCTCTGTCTTATCGAATGGCCCGAACGCATCGACGACATCCTTCCCAACGACACCGTCAAAGTAACCGTAAGCGTCAACCCTGACGGTCAGCGCACCCTCACCGTAGAAGAATAGGAAATTGGTGACGGGATGTCACAAAAATGTAGGGACGACACCGCCCCGGCTTGGCATAAATTTCCACAAATTGACCGAACACTTTATGGACATAATCGAAATTGAAGAAACAGCGTCGACCAACACCCTGCTGCGTCAGATGCCCGATGCTCCCCACGCCACAGTCTTATCTGCGAGGCGCCAGTCGGCCGGACGCGGACAGCGCGGCAACACATGGGAAGCCGAGCCCGGAGCCAACCTGACATTCTCAATTCTGGTGCGCCCGCTGTCAATACCTCCGGCAAAGCAGATGGCAATATCGCGCGCCGTGGCGCTCGCCATAGTGCGTTGGCTCGACCGCTATCTGCCCGACGGCATGGAGGCTTCCGTAAAGTGGCCCAACGACATATATGTCGGCGACAGCAAGATATGCGGCATACTGATCGAGCACGTGCTGACATCAGGACGCATCGAGCGCACAGTCATAGGTGCCGGCATAAACATCAACCAGAAGGAATTCCGCTCCGACGCCCCTAACCCCGTGTCACTGACACAGCTGACCGGACAGACATATCCTCTCGACGTCATGCTGCGCGAAGTGGCCGCCGACATCATCGACCTCGTCGAAGCCGAAGACCGCGCCGGCGGCAACCTCACCCAAGCCGACTACATGGCGCGGCTTTGGCGACGTGAAGGGCTTCATCCCTACCGCGACGCGACAGGCGAGTTCATGGCAAGCATAGCCGGCGTGGCGCCCGACGGCACTCTCACCCTCCGGCTATCCGACAGCACCCTCCGCACCTACGCCTTCAAAGAAGTCACCGCAATCCTGTAATCTCAAAAATAACCGAACCAAAATGCGTATTGATATACTTACCGTGTTGCCCGAAATGTTTGAGTCGCCTCTGAGCTGCTCCATACTCAAACGCGCCCAGCAGAAAGGGCTCGTCGAATTCGGCATACACAACCTCCGCGACTACTCGACCAACAAACACCGTAAAGTCGACGACTATCCTTTCGGCGGCGAAGCAGGCATGGTGATGCAGATCGAGCCTATCGACCGCTGCATCGCCGCCCTCAAAGCCGAGCGCGACTACGACGAAGTGATATTCACCTCGCCCGACGGCGACCTCTTCGACCAGCCTACGGCCAACTCGATGTCGATGCTCGAAAACATCATCATACTCTGCGGCCACTACAAAGGCATAGACTACCGCATACGCGAACACCTCATCACCCGCGAGATCTCGGTCGGCGACTACGTGCTCACCGGAGGCGAGCTGCCCGCAATAATCATCTCCGACGCCATCGTGCGCCTCATCCCCGGCGCCATCGGCGACGAACAGAGCGCCCTCAGCGACTCGTTTCAGGACAATCTGCTTGCGCCGCCCGTCTACACCCGCCCCGCCGACTACAACGGCTGGCGCGTGCCCGACATACTCCTCTCCGGCCATGAAGCCCGCATCAGCGAATGGCGCCACGAGCAAGCTCTCGAACGCACCCGCCGCCTCCGCCCCGACCTGCTGAAATAATACTCTCAGCGGGTAAAGACGTTGTAAAACACCGGAAAATGCCGGCAGGGGCGCACAGCCCGTGGCATCCGCCAACATCATGATTATCAACCAAAAGACCCTTCGGACATATCTCCGAAGGGTCTTTTGGGTCAGCGATTGACTCGCCAACGTTCGTTGAGCTGAAGGCTGAAGCCTGACAGTGTAGACCGAGACTCCTTTAGCGAATGATAATTTTGCGGGTCTCTGAACCGGTTTTAGATTTCCAGATATATATCCCGGGCTTTACATCTGACCATTCATAGAGTTTGACATCTCTCTGCAGAATGACGCCATTCAATCCATACAGGTTGCCAACCGAATGATTTAACTCAACCGTGACATCTTCAACACCTGAACCGGACTGAGCCTGGGGGAATAAAGGAAGCGACGGAAACCAATAATTCATTATCATCTCGTAGTCACGAATTATTTCTCCCTGCGGAGAATAACGTCGAGTAATATATGTCGGCGTTCCGAATTCGTGGTAAAGAGCCATATAAATTTCATCGGTTACAGGATGAGCACCTATTGCACATCCATATAGTTTCCAATTCGCGCCTTCTTCTTCCAAATCTATAAACAGAGATTGTTCTCTTGTATCGCAGTCAAACTTGAAGATTTTAGTTCCGGTAAACCATCTGTTTTGACCGCCTTTCCAGTAAAGACAGTTCTGCACTGACGAAGCTACAAATGCGTCAGGGGTCCATGCATACCATGAATTGGCCGGTGCATAAAACCCATCTTTAACGGGGATGATTTCGTAGTCCAGTGTCACGGGGTCAAGCCTTACGATATAATTCAATGCCACCCCGGTGCCTTGACAATTCTTTGCCACAGAAATCCAAAGAGCCCCGTCTTTGGATTTGACGACAGAGCCGATTCCGGCGCCATCCTGTACGATATCCATCGATATGACATTTACGACTTTATCCTCAGCCGGGTCAACAATCAGAAGTCCGTATTGCTGGTGGGCCACAAATATTTTCCCTGCAGCAGAAACCATCATTCCTGATTGGCCGTGATAGAGCGAACCTGTAGGGTCGGTATTCGGTTTGTCGTTGTCGCCTCCGGCATTGGGGTTGGCAGAGCCTTCGACCTGACCGGTTACAGTATAGGTATCGAGGTCGAAAATCCAGACACCATTGCTGGTGGAAATGTATCCTTTATGCTCGTCCACGCCAATAAATCCGCGACCGTCGCATTGTGCTCCCGAGGGGTCGATGAGACTCTGCTGATGAAGAATCTTCATGGTCTTCGCATCGGCCACTGTGATACGTCCGCCGG
>CAMWIJ010000083.1 GCA_947174275.1 uncultured Muribaculaceae bacterium | reverse complement strand
AGTATTACAACATGCGCGAGAAAATCGAACCGGTGATGCACATCATCGACATCGCCCAGGAAGCGATGCGCGAAAGCGGCGTAGCGCCCAAAGTAGTGCCCATACGCGGCGGCACAGACGGCGCACAACTCTCGTTCAAAGGTCTCCCCTGCCCCAACATATTCGCGGGCGGACTCAACTTCCACGGCCGCTACGAGTTTGTGCCGGTGCAGTCGATGGAGAAAGCGGTAGATGTGATAGTCAACATCGCCCGCCTCGTAGCCCGCAGATAACAATCAGAAATAATCCGTAATCCACTCCGACCGGCCCGACCTGACTGACAGGTCAGACCGGTCGGACGATATAGAGCAAACAGATGCGCAACCGACTCATTGTCATAACCGGCCCCACGGGCTCCGGCAAAAGCGCTCTGGCCATGCGCATGGCCGGAGAAATCGGCTGTGACATCATCTCGGCCGACTCAAGGCAGATGTACCGCGAAATCCCGATAGGCACCGCTGCGCCAACAACCGACGACCTCGCCCGGGTGACACATCACTTTGTCGGCAATCTGTCGCTCGGCGACTATTATTCGGCTGCGCAATATGAAGATGATGTCATGCGTCTGCTCCCCTTGCTCTGGGAGAAATCGCCGGTGCAGATACTTTGCGGCGGCTCGATGATGTATATCGACGCCGTGACACGCGGCATCGACGAGCTTCCCACCATCAGCGACGACATACGCCGCCGGGCATGGGAGCTCTACGAACGCGGAGGCCTGCAGCAGCTGCGGCTCACGCTGCTCGAACTCGACCCCGTCTATTACCGCGAGGTCGATCTCAACAACCACAAACGACTCGTCCACGCCATCGAGATTTGCCGACAGGCAGGCGTCCCCTACTCCTCGCTCCGCACCGGGCGTGTCAAGCCGCGCGACTTCGACATCGAGATGATTGCCATCGACATGCCGCGTGACACCCTCTTCGACCGCATTAACGGCCGCGTAAAAAAAATGGTTGAATACGGACTGGTTGAAGAGGCCCGCGCCGTAAGCCACCTGCGCCACCTCAACTCGCTCAACACCGTAGGCTACAAAGAATTATGGCCTTATATCGACGGCGAAACCTCTCTCGACGAAGCGATAGCCAAAATAGCGCGCAACACCCGCGTCTATGCAAAAAAACAGCTCACCTGGCTCAAAAACCGCCCACACCGCCTGATAATCAGCAACGAATAAGAACCGGACAGGTCAGACAGGTCGGACATGTCTGACTCGATTACTAATTACTAAATAACAATTACCAATTGGCCTTGACGGTATTCAAGATTGACTACCGATGCGGCAGCCAGACGGCCTATCAGATCAGTGGCGGTGGCTGTCGACAGGTGCGAGCGCCTGACAAACTCGTCGAGCGTGGTGCAGCCTTCCTCCTTTATAAGGTCGATAAGCAGGCGGTGATGACTGTCAAACGCCACAAGAGCGCCGTTGTCGTCGGCATAGTGCGCCCACGCGCTTAGCAGCAGCGGGTGGGCCACGATATTTTCGTCGTTGACGCGATAATAGGCGCGCAGCTCGTTGCCGGCCTCAACCACACACACCGGCGGACGCAACGCTTTGGGTATCTCCGCACGGATAACGACCGTGCCGGGGTCGACCTTGAAGGCTGTCATGCGCACCTCCACTGCCGGACGGCAATACATCTCGGCGGCGGTCTCTATCATGTAGACATCTTCCTCGTTGCGCACTCCGGCCACCGCTCCGTTATCCTTGACTCCGATAAGAAGCCGCCCTCCGGAATGGTTGGAAAACGCCGATATGGACCGCGCTATCTTGCGCGCGTCGGATATGGCGAATTTGAAATCCTGCTGTTCATGCTCACCCTCTTCGATAAGAGAATGTATGTAGTGTCGTCCCTTTATTGCTGCCAGGTCTTTCATTGTCGGCTGATTGATTGAAACGTAGTCACAGAGAGGGGAAAGCCGTCGCGCGACTTCCCCATTCAAGTGTGTAACACACGCTTATGCCGGATAGTTCAGATTTTCATCATTCGGCCCGGCGAGAACCTCATCAAGAAATCTGCGCGCCACACGGCGTGCTTCCTCAAGATTGTTGTAGGCATAATTTCCGCAGTCGCGCGGAGTGGCTCCGGGTATCTCACCCTCGAAACCGGCTATAAAACCGAAAGTCTCGCGCATGAGCGGCAGAATATCGGCCGGGGCAAGCTCTCCGGAAAGCAACAGATAGCTCCCGGTAAGGCAACCCATAGGCCCCCAGTAGATTACACGCGACGCCCACTGCCGGTGGTTGCGCAGAAACGTTGCGGCAAGATGCTCGATGGTGTGGAGCGCGGCGCCGTCGACCGCAGGCTCGCGGTTGGGGCGCGTAAGGCGTATGTCGAATGTCGAGATGATGTCGCCTGAAGGTGTCGTGTCGCGGCGCGAAAGAAATATGCCTCGCTCCAGACGCGTATGGTCTATAGTGAAACTTGCTATCTTTTTCATTTCTCAGAGCGAATTGAGTATCGACGAGATGATTTCAAACGAATGACGCGGCGCGGCTTCCCAAAAATCGTCATACTGGGCCATATTGTCGGCTTCGCCGGGAGTGTCGCTCACCACCCGTATGCAGAAAAACGGGGTGTTGAGCAAATGGCATGTGTGGGCTATCGCGGCTGACTCCATGTCGACGGCAAGCACATCGGGATAGAGCCCCTTGATGTGGGCAACCACTGCCGGATCGGCGACAAACACATCGCCGGAGGCTATAAGTCCGTGGCGCACGCGCGGATTGTCGTGAAGCACCGGAAGCGAGGTCACATTGCGGTCAGACTCGAAGAAGCGCGGACAGCGCGCGGCCTGCCCCTCGACCGTGTCGGGACCGCACCACACGTCGTGATAGGCTATGCGCTCGCCCACAACGATGTCAAGAATGCGGGCATCGGAGCCGGTGCCGCCGGCCACGCCGGTGTTGATGACAAGATCGGGAGCGAACTGGCGTATCAGCTGCATCGTGGCAAGCGCGGCATTGACCTTGCCGATACCTGATTTCATTATTATAAGCGAGTTGTTGCCGGCATCGCCCAGATAGAATGTAATGCCGTCAATCACAGTGGTGCGGGGCTCGGAAAGCAGCGGCAGCAAAAGCTGCAACTCCTTGTCCATCGCCACAATTATAGCTATCGTCATTGTAGTGTCAAATTATAAAAAACGGTTTATCACGCGAATATAGCAAATATCTTCGACACATCTGCCACCCGCCCCGTTTTTTTTACATCTCCTCCCTTGCCACAGGCTATCAATTTATCGAGAAATACTTGTAGGCCAAACACTTCGACTCCGCCCACAGCTCTATGCGATACAGACCCTCGGGCATAACACTGAAACCCATCGAAAATGAGGGTGTATCGAACGAACCGCTGTTACTCTTGGATAAAGTTCTGTCAAATTTGAAATCGCTTCTGAGAATATAATCGTCGTAATAGCTACGTTTGTAATAGCATCTCAATTCACATTTCAATTCTTTAAGAGTGCTGCGGGACGCAAATGTCGGCGTCTCTGCCTCCTCAGCCCGCGGGGACGTCGACTCGCTGTCGGCCGACTCTGACGGCTTAAGCTCCTGATAAGGTGGCGCGGAGGGATAGTGCGATATGTCGGCCGGTGAAAACCGGTTGACTTTATATGACACTTCAAACAATAGCGAAGACGCCTGATTGCCAAATGGATAACCGGAAAATTTCGACCCCTGCTGATAATAGCTCGCCGACATTGATGTTATCTTTACCGGTGTTTCCGACTCCAGACTGTATATATTGTCGACCGCCGATATATACGCCCGTTTAAGCGAATCTATATCCCGGCAATATATGTTGTTGATTTTCATAAGAGTGTCAACGTCTGACGACAGGCTCTCAACATTGTTTTCGGCTCTGATGAGTTCGCTCTTCGTGTTTTTGAGAGTGGTGTTCACAACCAGCAGCGCCACGCCGCCCGCCACAAGACACAACGCGAGCACTACCACCCATTTGAGTCGTTTCTTCTGGCGGTTGAGAGATGTAAACTTCTTTGAAAGCCACGAATATTGTTTTCGCCAGTAATCCAACGATTTATTGGCTTCAGCCAACACGTCTGCCACCGCATAGACTGCCGGCGGCAGCAATATGTCAAGCCGTTCGGTGCAACGGTCGCCTTCGGCTATCGGTATGTTCCCGACACATTGTGTGCAATCAATCACTCTCAATTCGCCTGCCGACGAATAATCGAGCGGAGGCAATCCGATTGCACCGGCAAACACCGTGTTGTCACGCAACTCCTCAAGCCGCAACATCACCTCCTGCAATTCCTCCTTACTTTCGGCGAAAGTCTTTCGGGTAAATATAAGCCCTTTTGTCTCCGACCATGTCAGCAGCCAGCCATGACTTGACATAACAGCAATCAGGTCGGAGCAGAAACGACACAGCGACCCCACTTCCGGAAGATATGCGTTGTTAACGACTATCAGAAATCCGAACATCGCAGCATCAAGACTCTGCGAATACATATAATATGCCAGACCGCCCTTACGCAGCACCGACATCCTTGTCGAACCGATATCGCCGATTTCAGTTCCCGCGATGGCGTTTTCGGCAAATTTGTCGGGGCAGGCTGGCAGAAATTCCACAGAAGAGCCGGAAGCAGTCCCGGTTTTCTTAAAGATATATACTGAAAGATTCATCTGAATGCAGCCTGTCTTATTTACGGGTTACCTGGAGTGAAAGTCGTTGCACCAAGCTTAACACGTTTAAATGTACCGAAATCGTATTCCATTATGATAGCATCATATAAAATATTTTGGCCTGATATAAAATTTTTGTCTGACTTATAGATAGTTCCTTTTATATCATAAGACTCACTACTATCATTTCTATTAATACTGACCTGACATTGAGATTCCGACAGTCCCTGTAAAATTTCTTGAATTTTCGTTTTCTCACTTCCAGTGGCCGAGCTTCCTGGACAAAGCATGGCTGTTTTCCCTTCAATATCAATATATATTTTTCCATATATATTTGGAGCCTCCGATTCATCTAATTTATTTTCGAACTCACCCGTGAAGTTGTTACCAGACTGTGGTCTGACTATGCCATTCGATATGTTTGCCTCCAGAAAATTAATCCTCATATTCAGCTTACGATCAAGCGAATCATACAACGCGTTATACTGAGAGTCAACTGGCACCGGCTGTTGCGCTTCTGATTTAAAGAGGCTTTTCGCTAAAACAACTACAAGCAGTAACAGAATTACGATTGCCGCACCGACAATATAGATCGGCTTCTTGTTTTGCCCCTGTCGGGATGATTGCGCGCCGTCAGAATGGGTCTGCACCGGAATATTGGCCAGGGATTTCTCCAGTCCGGATATTCGTATATTCAATCGCTCGGCGATATCGGCAAGCTTTTTATACTCTTCATTATATTCCCTGATAGTGCTTTCCTTACTTGCAATCTGAGCCTTTAGCGCTGCAATTTCAGCCGAACATGACTTTCTTTCCGCCATCATGGCGGCCTCTTTCTGCCGCAACCGGGCTTCGGCTTCGGCTTTTGCCTCTGCGGCAATCTGCTGCTCGCGCAGTGCCGCCGCTTTCGCATCTCGTTCGCGACGCGCACGCTCCTGCTCCAATTGCTTCTGCTGCTCCGACCTCACTGCCGAAATCTCGAGTTCACGCTTCTTGCGCTCTGCCTCGATCTGTTTCTGATACGACGCCAACGGTATCTCATCTGATATTATTATACTGCCGTCACGACGCAAGATGTCGACAATCTTGTCGTCGGGCAGGTCGGCCGGATTGCATGCCACCGTTTTGCCCGGGGCGTTGCCGGCTGTAGTGAAAGAGCCGTCAAGATCAACAAGGTTTAGCCTGAGCGTGTTCTGAATCTGAAGAAACAATCCGTTGATTATGCCTGAGATATAAGCCTCCTCTTCGGCAAAACGGGGTATTCTGAATTTATATCCGTCGCCCTGCCTGTCAAGCAGTTTTCCAACAAACGAACTTCTGAAAACGCCCGAAAGCGAACTGTAGAGAGCCTTTATGTCACTGCACACTTTCCCCTCGATGATTACCGTGATACCGAAATAGGCACCCGGCCTGTTCCCGTAATTTGACACATTACGGGAAACATAGAGGGTGTAGCAGCTGCACAGACCGTTGTTGCCGCGCACTATCTCGGAAATGAAACAGTCGGTGTTGTTCTGTCGGTTATAGAAATTCTGGATATACGGCGACGGAGTCTTTTCAGTCGAATCGTGACCCGTGGTCACGCCGTGTACGATTATACGTATCTCCATAGTTTTATCCCTTTACTGATTTCTGTATCGTATTCCACAGAGCGCGCGGGAAGTTGTCGTGGCCTATCTGAAACGACGACGCGCGTCCGTCTTGAAGCGTGGTGAAACGACCGTTCATATAGGGCACGAAATCAGCCCTTGTCGGCTTCCATATCCGGGTAATGGGATTTTGGTTGGCGAAGAGCCTGAACAGCCCGGGATAGATATATTCGGCTTTCTTTGCCGCAAGCCCCGCATTGACCGACCCGACGTTAAGCATCACGTCGGTCTCGTCGATTTTGTTGAATATAAGCGCCACACGGTCGCGGGGATGCATATATTGCTTGAAGCGGGCCACCTTGCTGACATAATTCAGATTATCCTGACGCTGCATATCAGCATTCGTATGGTCGGGCTCTATGAAAAATCCCCACAGCTTGCGGTTGGGCGAGGCGCTGATTGTGTTGATATAGGCCGGGAAAGGCGCATTGGGGTTGCGCGGATTGAAATAGTGCTCGCCGGGAGCTTCAAGTATCTGGCAGATGGGGCGGCCGTTGCGCGTCACCTCCACGAGCATGAAGCTGATGAGGTTGGTCCCCTCCTGGGCAAGGTCGGAATTGATTGTCAGATTGAAGTTGTCGCACATTTCACGGTAATGGCTGTCATATCCGGGACGGAACGAACGCACGGGCTCCACACTATATCCGTTTTCCTTCAGAAACCGCGACAGGCGTATGAGGGTCATGGTCTTGCCGCATGTGGGAGGGCCGAAGAACACCACGATAGGCACATCGGGGTTCTGTATCACGACCTTTATCGCGTTGGGGTCGTTCTGTTCCTGCGAGTTAAGCCCTGCAATCTGACGTCGGGGCGCCTGGCCGGCGGCGTCAGCAGTGTCGCCGGCATCAATGCTGATGTCGGTTGCCGGTGTGTCAGTCACTTCGGTGTTGTCGTCGAGTTTGAACGTATCGTCAAGTTTGAATGTAGACATGATTGATTGTGTTTTCTGGGGTTAATATTCAGATTTTTTGAAAGCGATGTCAAAGAAGATAAAGGCGGCAATGTCGATGAGCACGGCAAGAAGTATCCACCAGAAGAAACCGTGGCCGTTGAATTTGCCTGCCATATAGTCGCCCCACACTTCAAAGATGCTTGTCATGCGCTGGGTTTCGGTAACAACGGGTATTGCTCTGTACTTTGCCTCGTCGCCGGAACGAAATCTTACCATTTCATGATTGCTGTTGACCGCCTGATAGCCTGCATTGATGCGGGGTATCACAATGTCGTGCATATCCTCGGCACTGTTAAGGTCGACGGAATTGCCGGCGGATGAACCCTTCGAGGTTTTTCCGGCTTCAATTTTCTCCTTCAGGTCGGCAAGTGCTTCGTAGGCATTAACCGCCTGTTCGAGGTTAGTCTCGTTAGGCCGAACAATCTTCTCCCTGTAATAGCCGGGAATAGTATTTTCTATAAGGTCGTTGAACTGAGTATTGTAAAATTCAACCGCACGGTTAACCTCCCGCAGATTGCTATTGTTTCCGTTATTACGGTAACGCTCTATGCGATATCCGTATTTTGTTTCAAGTTCGTTGAGTATTTTCTCGGCTCGGGGACCGCTTCCCGGGTCGTTGGGCTGATTCAGCTCTGCCATCAGGCGGTTCTGATATCCTTTCACAATCGCCACCCGTTCGGCAGTGAGCGCAGCGCAATTTTCTTCATTCACAGTATTTTTCACAACATCTTCAAGGTAACCCATCGTCACATTTATATCATTGTTGACGCGCTCGGAGATGACATTGCGATAGATAAAGGTATGTGTGTTTGTAGGCATAGAGGTCGCAAGCCAGAATATCAGCACCATTATGATGCCGCCGATGAGTTTGCCGGTGCGCCCTTCTACATAAATCTTCTGATTGAGCGAATCGACAATCAGTTTTGTGCCGATCGAAGCCACGACAAAAAAGCCGACAGCCACAAGATAGCAGAAAATCTTCGGCCATGACGCCAGCAAAAGATGCAGCGATTCGGCAGTGGCCCAGCAACTTACCCCTCCAAAAACCAGGAATGCAAAAATGGAGAACAACTTAAGATAATTGGTTTGTTTCATAACCTTAATAATGATTGTGTATGACCCGCCGTTTCCCTGTCGCAGAGCCGTAATGATTGATTAAGGTATATGAAAAGCGTGGGAAACTCTATCAATTGCCCGCCCACTGCGATTCATGGCCTTCGCATTGCCGTTTCCGATTAGTGAACGAGCAACGCAGAAGCCCACGCCTGAATATGATGGCTTTTTACACACGTAAAATAATATACACTCATTGCCGACTGCATGGAGGCAGGGCTTCGCATGCGGCGAAATCCTGACAGCTCAATGCATGCCGTCAACGGGCATTGACACCTGTTAGGCATCAAATCATATTCATGGGTCATCTATCGTTGCTGAGTCCTTCAATCGGATACATGAAGTTGCGAAGTTCTGAATCACGAAGAACAGAGCGCTGGATAAACGCCTTATTAAAAATTTCAAAACACCCTCCCGCTTGTCCCTATCAAGTGGACTTCTGCAGTCAAAGATGCGTTGCAAATCTAATAATAAATTCAAACAAATCCAAATCCGTCTTAAATTTTAGAAAGTGTTTGAATTTAAGAGTATGTTTACTTTTAAATGATTTTAGCGCAAAGAGAGATTTTGGAGGGC
>CAMWIJ010000082.1 GCA_947174275.1 uncultured Muribaculaceae bacterium | reverse complement strand
TGGTGATGTCGCTGCGGGCGGTAGCCGGGGCGGGGGCGTCTCGCCCCCGTGGTAGTATAGGGAGCGGGGCGGGCAGAATGCCGTGGTGCATACCACAGGCCGCCCTTCCCGGGCTTGGCGAATGTTACTGCATGTGATGCCGGGGTCAGCGCCCGCTCCGCGTTCTGCGAACCCCGGTTAATCATGAACACGAGCCTCCGGCTCTCCGCGGGGAGGCATAGGGTGGAGATGTGTGGGGGCGGCCCGGTTAATCACGGACACGAGGGTATTGTAGCATCCTCAAAATGTAGGGACGCACGGCTCGTGCGTCCGCCGCAATGTGTTGATTACCAAACGTTAAACACGGACGCACGAGCCGTGCGTCCCTACATTTTCAGTGTTTTGCGACATCCTCTCCGCGGGGTGAATATTCAGAGGCGGCCTTGCTCGATGAGGGTGGCTATGCGGTTGAGGGTGGCGTCGTCTTTGTTTTTTTCGGGTTGGTATTTGCTGTTGATATTGACACCGAACAGTTTGCCGAAACCGTGGTAGAATACGGCTCTTGTTGAGCCGAGAAAGGCTTTGAGGATGTCGTAGCCGCTCTGGTTAGTCTCGCGGCCGATGAGCTTGACGAGTATTTTTGCCTGTCCTTTGGTGAAGCGCTTGAGCTGGGGCTTGTATTGGTCGAACACTTCATCTTCCATCTCTTTGAGGTAGGCTTTGCGCTCTTGCTCGGTGTCGAACGTCAGAAGGTATTCGTAGGTCTCGGTGAGA
This sequence comes from uncultured Muribaculaceae bacterium, assembly GCA_947174275.1. Classification (GTDB taxonomy): domain Bacteria; phylum Bacteroidota; class Bacteroidia; order Bacteroidales; family Muribaculaceae; genus JAGBWK01. The sequence goes on along the minus strand of CAMWIJ010000082.1, from coordinate 8,318 downwards.
GTTTCGGCGATGAGTTTTGCGTAGGGGAGGGCTTTGCGCACATCGCGGACTGTGCGCCAGTAAAATTCCTCTTCTTTTTTGTTTTTGAACCGGAGCGGGGGAAACACGTCGATGTCGTTGAACACGAGCATCATCACCGTGTCGCCGTCAATCACGGTGTGATATTTGCCGCGGAACACTTTCTGCCGCACGCGCTTCAGCGCCGCTTCGTCGGGGTCGTCGTCGGCCTCCGGGGTGGCGCTGAGACCCGTGATTGCTGTCATTATGCATGCAATCAGGGCTGTGGCGATTTTCAGATAGTGTGTCATGTCAAGAATGCCTGCCCCGGGACACCCTCTTATTGCGGGTTGTGGGGCACGGGGGGATAGTCGAGGGTGTAGTGGAGTCCGCGTGACTCTTTGCGCTCCTTGGCCTGTCGCATTATAAGATAGCCCACGTTGATGATGTTGCGCAGTTCGCATATCTCGCGCGATGCCTTTGAGCATTTAAACAGTTTTTCGGTCTCCTCGTAGAGAATGTCGAGACGGTTCCACGCGCGGTCGAGGCGCAGGTTGGAGCGTACAATACCAACGTATGTGCCCATGATTTGGTTTACCTCCTTGATGCTCTGAGTGATGAGTACCATCTCTTCGGGGTGGCGCGTGCCCTCGTCGTTCCAGGCCGGCACGTCGGTGCGGAACGCGTAGTGGCCTATCATCTGTGCGGCGTGGCGTGCGGCGGCGTCGGCGTAGACGACAGCCTCTATCAGGGAGTTTGAGGCCAGACGGTTACCTCCGTGCAGGCCGGTGCATGAACATTCGCCCACGGCGTAGAGGCGTTTTATCGATGACTCACCGTTGCTGTCGACCTTGATGCCTCCGCAGAGGTAGTGGGCGGCGGGAGCCACGGGAATGTAGTCTTTTGTGATGTCGATGCCGAGCGAGAGGCATTTGCGGTAGATGTTGGGGAAGTGGCGGCGTGTCTCTTCGGGGTCTTTGTGGGTGACGTCGAGGTAGACGTGGTCGGCGCCGCTCTGTTTCATCTCCGAGTCGATGGCGCGTGCCACGATGTCGCGCGGAGCGAGCGACAGCCGCGGGTCGTATTTATGCATGAATTCCTCACCTTTGAGGTTGCGGAGCACAGCCCCGTAGCCGCGCATGGCTTCTGTGATGAGAAATGACGGACGGTCGCCGGGGTGGTAGAGTGCGGTGGGATGAAACTGGATGAACTCCATGTCTTTCACGGTGCCTTTGGCGCGGTAGACCATAGCGATGCCATCGCCGGTGGCAACGAGCGGGTTGGTGGTGGTCTGGTAGACTGCACCCACGCCGCCTGTAGCCATCAGAGTGACTTTTGCGAGGAAGGTGTCGACGGTCGATGTCTCCTGGTTGAGCACGTATGCGCCGTAGCAAGTGATGTCGGGGGTGCGTCGTGTGACGATGCGTCCCAGGTGGTGCTGGGTGATTATCTCGATTGCGAAATGATGCTCGAAGATGTCGATGTTGGGGTGTTCGCGCAGGCGTTTTATGAGGCTCTGCTGTATCTCATAGCCGGTGTTGTCGGCATGGTGGAGAATGCGGAATTCGCTGTGTCCGCCCTCACGGTGCAGGTCAAACTCGCCGTCGTCGCGGCGGTCGAAGTCGACGCCCCATCCGATGAGTTCGCGTATCTGTCCGGGAGCTTCCTCCACTACTTTTCTCACGGCCTCGGGGTCGCTCAGATAGTCGCCAGCTATCATCGTGTCGTTGAAATGCTTTTCGAAATTGTCGACAGCGAGGTTTGTGACAGATGCCACGCCGCCTTGAGCGAGTGCGGTGTTAGCTTCGTCGAGTGTGGTCTTGCAGATGAGAGCCACGCGTGCGGTCTGGGCTGCCTTGAGAGCGAAACTCATGCCGGCTATGCCGCCGCCGATTACCAGATAGTCATATTCGTAAGTCATCGTCGTGTTGGTTATGCCCGCAAATTTACTATAATTTATAATACTCCGGCCAAAATTGTGGTAAAATTTACAAAACCACGCGGGCGGCAGCGTTGTTTTCAATGGAAACAACGTTTCAACCGTAAGCTACATTAACGATAAATGTGCATATATTTATGAGAGGAAGGGTGATCAACATATTGTCGATGCTCGTTGCCGCCGTGATGACGGCCGAAGGCGCCGTTGCTCCGCGTTACGAGCGGCTGCTGCTGCCGCGCGAGCAGGCGCGTGTCGACATCGAGGCCGAGAGCGCGCGTATGCTTGCGGCTGTCGAAACCGATGACTCGCCGGTGAGCATCTACGACATGCCTTATTCCATCAATGCGAGCTATCCGAATTTCAAGCGTCTGGGCGGCAACACGGCGGTGCTTATGGTGGGCGGTGTCGCCACATTGGCTATTCTTTCCGTGCTGCCCGAAGACGCCACGGCGTGGAACAAGAAAGAGACGCGCACCGTGCCGATGTTTCAGCGCTATTTCGACCATGTGATGAACGGTCCGGTCATCGATCACGACAACGCGATATTCAATTATGTGCTCCACCCCTATGCCGGAGCCGCTTATTATATGAGCGCCCGCTCGCAGGGTTTCAACGTGTGGCAGTCGTGGCTCTATTCGTTTCTGGTGTCGACGGTGTTCTGGGAGTTTGGCGTTGAGGCTTTTATGGAGTATCCGTCGATACAGGACCTGATAATAACGCCGATGGGTGGCCTTGTGCTGGGCGAGGCGTTTTATCTTGCCAAGCGCTATATCGTGCAGCACGACTATGAGCTGCTGGGCACGAAGTGGCTCGGTTATCCGGTGGCGTTTCTTCTTGATCCGGTCAACGAGTGTCTGGGCTATTTCCGCGGCAACAATGCCCACGGCTGGAGCAGCCGCCATCACCCGGAGTCGCCGGTCAACTTCACTCCGCAGATCACGCCTCTGCGCGGCGGAGGCGTGGGCTATGGTTTCTCGCTCAACGTAACGTTCTGACTTTGATGATGTAATCGTGTCAATAAAAGCATGTTGTAAAACATATTTGCGCAAAAAATTGAAATGTTTGCGGTTGATTGGGGTGTAAAATCCGCAAAACCGCTAAAAACGGCGGTATAATTTGCGGTGATTTCCGGTCCGGAGATGACGAATTTATTGCATCTGCCTGAAAAACAATGACGTTTTTGTCGGATAAAATGGCGTAATGTTCGTTGCAATTCCTTTGCCGTGAGGTCTATATTTGCAAAAATGGAAAACAGTAATTCAATTATTTACCTAACCTATTACCATCATGAAAAATTATACCGTATTATTGGCGCTCGCAGCAGCGGCGACAACAGCATTAAGTGCGGGAGCACAGGCGAAGTGGACTGTCAATGAGGCAAGTAAAGATTTCTTCAGGTCGGAGCGCTCGGGGCCGGTAGTGGCTGATTTCAACAATGACGATCATCTTGACATCTATGACTCGGGCAACGGAAAAGTGGAAAAATTCGGCAAAGTAAGCGGCTTCTGGTTTCAGCTGACATCATCGATGTATTATAACAACGGTGACGGCACATGGACAATCGATGCCATTGACGCCAAGCCCACGGGCGACATGAAGGAGGACGGCGAGAGCGAGGTGTGGACCTATACCGTGCCGAAACACAATATCGCGCCCGCCCGCTTCGGCCACAATGCCACAATCGACTTTAACAACGACGGTCTTGTCGACCTGCTTGTCGTAGGGGAGATGCACGGTGATGACCAGATGAAGTGGTATGACGCCAACGACCGTAAAATATGGCATGACAGCAACGGCGCGCCCAACGGCGACGGCTGGTGGACCATCATGCTGTATAAAAATCTCGGCGACGGGCGTTTCGAACGTGTCGAAGACTGCAATCTCCCGATATTTTATGCCGACGACTGCAAGGGGCAGAGTTCGTTCATGCGCAGCGTGGCGTGGGGCGATTACGACCGCGACGGATATGTCGATTTCGCTTTCTCCGGCATCATACCCGACGCTCAGCCCGGCGAACCGGGCCGCATGGCTCAGCTGTGGCGCAATATCGACGGCACCGGGCGCTTCGAGCAGATGAATATCGCCGAGACCCGTGGCGGCACCTGGACCAACGAGGATGAGAACAGCGGTATACCCTCGCGCGAGCTTGAAGGCTGGTTCCTGCTTCTTTCCGGTCAGGTGACAATGGTCGATGTCAACAACGACGGATGGCTCGACCTCATGTTTGAAGGATGGGCCGACAAGATTGCTGACAATGCATATATAAACGGCTCTAACGCGCGTCTCTACATCAACTGCGAGGGCAAGAAATTTGTCGATGCCACAGATGCCAATGCCGGACTGGCAGGCACGCGCAGCGGTTCGTCGGTGTTTGCCGATATTGACGGCGACGGATATCTCGACTATTTCTCTTCAGGCTACTATGACCGCGGCGGATATAAGGCGTTTGTTCATTACAACACCCAGGATCCTGAAAATCCCTACGACAACTTCGTTGACATGAGTGAATACGGTCTGCCGGCCGGGGAGCGCTTCCGCATTCATGCGCGCGATTTCGACAATGACGGCTATATCGACTTTTTCTATGACGGAGATGAAGGCGAACATAAGATTTACAGCTGTTTCGGCGGACAGAACTATGAAGGATATTCCAACGACCCGGTGATATTTCTTTACGGCGACGCCCGAAATTCGGTAGCCGGTCTGGGCGACTTCGACGGCGACGGTCTCGTTGACTTCTACCGCACGGGATGGAACTGGATACAGGAAGATTTCAACGGCGTCAATCTGGTGGAGATTTTCGGACAGGGCGAAAACTGGATACACAACCACATGCTCGTCATGAACGCTACCGACACCGAGCCGGAGACTCCCGCCATGCCGTCGGGTGTCACTGCGGCTTTCAATGAAGATGACGCTGCAATCACTATAAGCTGGGAAGATGTCGATGATATCAATTGTGCGTATAATGTCGTGATGCTTACCCCGTCGGGAAAGGTGGTGGCCAATCTGCCGGTCAATCCCGTGACCGGGTTTATCAAGGTTGGCGACAACAAGCAGATTGCCGTCCGTCCGGGAGTGGGCAGCTATACACTTCCGTGTGACGAGGCCGGAGAATATCGCATCGGCGTGCAGGCTCTGAGTCTTTTTACCGAGAAAGCGTCGGCGATAGCATGGGCAGAGCCGTTCAGCGGTGTCGGGAATATCAACACCGACATAGCCGGAGTGAATGTCAAGGTGACGGTCGGCGGAAATGCAATCACCGTCAATGCCGACATCAATGCCGATGTCAGAGTAGTCGACCTTATGGGTCGCACTGTTGCCACCGGTGTCACCAACTCGCCGATTGTTGTTGAGCCTGACGGAGTGCTCATCGTCAATGTGGCGGGCAAGTCGTTAAAGGTGGTGAAATAATATCCGCAAACATATTGGACGGGTGGGTGTGTCGCTGAGTCGGCGGCACACCTGCCCTACGTTTTGTCATATTGTTTATAAATGTAAAATTTGTGTAATTTATTCTAAGATTTTCCTGTTTGAGGGTTTGAAGCAATTTTTTCAAAAACTGGCGCAAATGTTTTATCCGATATTTGTCATTATTGCGACTTTTGCGATAGAAAGTCTAACCTAATCATTATAACATGAACATTTTTACCAAAAATCTAATGCTTGTCGCAGCAGCGACAACAGCTCTCGGAGCAAGTGCCGAAGCTACATGGCAACCAAATCTTGAATCGACTAAATTCCAGATAGGAATTCAGCAAGGACGTGGCATTATAGCCGACTTCAACAACAACGGCCATCTTGACATCTATTATTCAGGCAGTGCCTGGAATTCCACTTATGACCACAAAGGATTATGGTCATGGCAGGTTTCGTCAAATATGCTTTTCAATAATGGCGACGGAACATTTGAACAGGATTATATTAAATCTGAACCGACCGGTGAATTTGATGAAAATGATCTTGATGATGGCGGCAATCCCAAAGAGTGGTGGCGTTATGTAGAGCCCAACCATGGTATCGTGCCTACAAAATGGGGCCACTATGCTACGTTTGACTATAATAACGACGGTCTTGTCGACCTCCTTGTTTCAGGTATTGTGACAACGGATGACCATGCCAGCTACCGCGAGAAAATTCCTAATAAACTTCAGTGGCCCGACAATGACAGCAAGTGGATTGTGACCGTGCTCTACAAAAATCTCGGCAACGGACGCTTTGAAATCGTGGAAGATTGCAATCTTCCTTTCGTTGTTGCCGATGACAACAACGGAGAGAGCATGTTTATGAACACAATTGCCTGGGGCGACTATGACCGTGACGGATATGTAGATGTCGTTTTCTCGGGTCTTATCAAGAATAATGATCCCGGCGAGCCCGGACGTATCGCCCAGTTGTGGCGCAATATCGACGGAACAGGCCGCTTCGAGCAGATGAATATCGCTGAAACACGTGGCGGAACATGGACCAATGCCGTTACAGAAGGCGAAGGGGACGAAAAAGTGGAGCTCATCCCGTCGCGCGAGCTTGAAGGATGGTTCCTCCTGATCTCAGGCAATGTTACAATGGCCGATATCAACAACGACGGCTGGCTCGATATCGTGTTTGACGGCTGGACTGACAAGGTGAGCGACGGCATATATGAGAACGGATCCAACGGCCGAGTATATCTCAACGTAGCCGATGACAATGGCGGAAGAAAATTTGTTGATATCACCGACCCCACCGGTGCCTTCTATCTTACCCGCTCGGGCAATACTCAGCTCGCCGACTTCAATGGCGATGGTTATCTTGACCTTATCAATGCCGGATATGGCGACCACGGTCTTGGCTGGAAAACGCTTCTCTTCAACAATAATCTCGGCGACGACCCTGAAACAGCTCCCGAAGAAATCTTCAACTATGGTGAGTCGATGGATCAGTACGGACTTCCCAATGAAGAATGTGTCAGCCTTGTTATAAGAGACTTTGACGGTGACGATTGTCTCGATATAATCTATGTAGGCAAGCAGGACGGTGCGATCTATTATGGAAATATGGCGGGAACATTTGACCGTTCAGCCAATTTCCCTGTCCGCAACAATGACTCCCGCGATGGTTTCGAAGCATTCGGCGACCTTACCGGCAACGGTCTTGTTGACCGCTTCCAGACCGGATGGAAATGGCTTCATGACAATGCTGAAATGGACGGTGTGAACTATCGTGAAATGCTCAATGGCGGTGGTGACTGGACCTGGACGAAGTTTATCTGGAACAACACTACCGATGTGGAAATCATCGCTCCCGATGCTCCCGCCAACGTAAGAACTTCTCTCGATGAGGATGCCAAGACAATCACCATCGAATGGGATGACGTAGACGCATTAAACTGCGCATATAATGTGGTGGTTCTCACTCCCTCAGGAAAGGTTATCGCCAATCTCCCCGTTGACCCTGTGACCGGTTTCGTGAAAGTTGCCGAAAACAAGAATATCGCTATCCGTCCCTTCGTCAACAAATACACTCTTCCCTACAATGAAGTGGGTGAATACAAGATGGGCGTGCAGGCAGTAAGCCTTAACAACGAAAAGGCATCAGCCATCACCTGGGGTGAGTCGCTCAGCAGCGTAGGCAATATCGTATCGGATATGGCGGCTGTAAATGTGAAAGTTACCGTAGAGGGCAACACCATCGTAGCCAACGCCGACACCAATGCCGATGTCAAGATTGTCGACATGATGGGCCGCACGATAGCTGCAGGTGTCACCAACGCTCCCATCAATGTGGAGGCCAACGGTGTGCTTATCGTCAACGTAGCAGGCAAATCTGTGAAAGTTGTCAAATAAGTCTGACTCAATATCATAACACAAATAGCGGAATGCCGCGTTCCCTCGACCGGGACGCGGCATTTCTGCATGTTCGCCCGACCGTGAAAACAATGTGTGAGGCTGTTGTTTTCGTTCTTGCTTGAATTGCAGTGCATATTACAGTTTCAGTTTAATCGTGAGGATGTTGCAGAACTCAGAGAAATGCCCCCCCCAAAAAAAGTAGGGACGCACGGCTCGTGCGTCCGCCAATATTCTGATTATCAGGCATTACACACGGACGTACGAGCCGTGCGTCCCTACAAAACACCTTCAATGCAAAGCCAGGAATTATTATATTGCCATACACTGTTATTTCGGCTTGTGATGTAAACCGGCGTCCTGCGGAAGCCTTTGTTTTATGCACTGTTGGCCCCGGAAGCCTCGCTGCGCTGCGGCGTCCGGGGTTAAGCATAATCGGCGTCCTACGGAAGCCGAGGTGAGCGGATAGAGGAGGAGATGTCATCGCGGGCGGTAGCCGGGGCGGGGGCGTCTCGCCCCCGTGGTTATCTCTTCCGTGGGAAAATATCATATATCAG
>CAMWIJ010000081.1 GCA_947174275.1 uncultured Muribaculaceae bacterium | reverse complement strand
AATATTTGGAAATTAACATAGAATACGTAGGAATCTGTATCTGTTACCGTCCTACAACTGGAGGCTTCTCGCATTGCCCATCAATAGTCGGACGGCAACGCAGAAGCCCACGCTTGTATATGCAATCAATACGTCCGGCTATATTTCTCCCGAAATATCGTGCCGAAAGCAAGATAATTACATATCCACGGGCATCTACCGTTGCACAATCCTTGACTATTGATTGAAATTTTGCGAGAATTTCCAGTTGTCAAGAATCAGCGCGGATAAACGCTTTCTTATGTATTTTCACTACATCCCGCACCGCTTAACCCCAGACCGGGGCTTCTGCGAGGCGGTCTGTGACCGCAAAGTTACAAATAAATTTTGAGATTCAAAGCCTACTGTGCTGTAAAACATAAGTTCAATCACACTTTGCTCCGACCCTGTCTCAAAAGCAAAGCCGTGTCGGAGACATGGCAACTGAGCATTATCGCGTTTGCTCTTAAAATATGTGTCACATATCATCCCACGGAGAGCCGGAGGCTCGTGCCCGTGATTAACTGGGGCTCGCAGACCGCGGAGCGGGCGAAGACCCCGGCTCACAATACCATCCCATAATCCAAGCCCGGGAAGGGCGCTCTGTGGTATATGCGCAAAACAAAATGTTTCGGATATTATACTATTATAGTATGTAGCTCTTGAATTTGGCTTAAAATTGTGGCAAAATGTCGCGGATTGTGACAAAATGGAGGAATAAAGGAAAAATTTCTTTAATTTGTCGCGGTATTACAATAAAAATGATTACATTTGCAAAAAACATTGTAAATTTTATTCCTCACCGCAATGAAGAAACATAACTTTTACGCAGGCCCATCAATTTTGAGCCAGTACACAATCAAAAACACTGCCGACGCAGTGCTCAACTTCGCCGATACCGGTCTCTCCATCCTGGAAGTATCTCACCGAAGCAAAGAATTCCAGGCTGTAATCGACGAAGCCAACGCTCTCGTTAAAGAACTTCTCGAAATCCCTGCCGGATATGAGGTGCTCTTCCTGGGCGGTGGAGCAAGTCTCCAGTTTGCAATGGTTCCGTTCAACTTCCTCAAGACCAAAGCCGCTTACATCGACACCGGCGTGTGGGCAAACAAGGCCATCAAGGAAGCAAAACTCTTCGGCGATGTAGAAGTTGTAGCTTCTTCAAAAGAGGCCAACTACACATTCATTCCCAAAGATTACGTTATCCCCGCCGACGCCGACTACTTCCACTATACTACCAACAACACCATCTACGGTACGGAGACCCGCAAGGATCCCGATTCACCCGTGCCTTTGGTAGCCGACATGTCATCTGACATCTTCTCTCGTCCCGTCGACGTTTCAAAATATGACTGCATCTACGCCGGCGCGCAGAAAAACCTCGCTCCCGCAGGTGTCACTATCGTGATCGTAAAAGAGGACGCTCTCGGCAAAGTAGACCGTCCTATCCCCACGATGCTCAACTATCAGACCCACACTTCGAAGGGCTCGATGTTCAACACTCCCCCCGTGCTCCCCATCTTCTCCGCTCTCCAGACTCTCCGCTACTACAAACAGCTCGGCGGTGTCAAGGAGCTCGAAAAGATGGATATCGAGAAAGCCAACGTGCTCTACGACGCAATCGACTCAAGCAAGATGTTTGTCGGCACCGCGGCTGCTGAAGACCGTTCTATCATGAACGTTTGCTTCGTCATGAAACCCGAATACGCCGAACTTGAAAAAGCATTCGTGGAGTTCGCAACTTCGCAGGGCATGGTCGGCATCAAGGGTCACCGTTCGGTCGGCGGTTTCCGTGCTTCGCTCTACAACGCGCTTCCCCTCGACAGCGTCAAGGCTCTCGTTGCCTGCATGAAAGAATTCGAGGCAAAGCACTAATCAGTCCGCATATCTGAATGTGGGTGCGCGATATATAGCGTCCGCATCCCCGATGGCTGATTTTACCCGCGTGCGAAATATAATATCAGGTTGATGATGTGGCGGATGTCGCCCAACTTGATTAAACTCTCAAAATTGTAGGGACGCACGGCTCGTGCGTCCGAAAATAGCGACAAACAGCATAATGGCGGACGCCATGTGTCGTGCGTCCCTGCAATTTTGGTATTGCAACGCCGTCCGTTGATATAAAATAATTTTAAACAGTAACTTATGAAAGTATTAGTTGCCACAGAGAAACCGTTTGCAGCAGTCGCAGTCGACGGTATCCGCAAGGAAATCGAAGATGCAGGCTACGAACTCGTGCTTCTCGAAAAATATACTGATAAGGCCGACCTGCTCAAGGCTGTCGCCGATGTCGACGCTCTTATCATACGCTCCGACAAAGTCGACGCCGAAGTGCTCAACGCCGCTAAAAACCTCAAAGTTGTGGTTCGCGCAGGCGCAGGTTACGATAACGTTGACCTCGCTGCCGCTACAGCCCACAACGTATGCGTTGAAAACACTCCCGGCCAGAACTCCAACGCCGTGGCCGAACTCGTGTTCGGTATGGCCGTTATGGCATTCCGCAACATGTATAACGGCACATCGGGCGCCGAGCTCAAAGGCAAGCGCCTCGGCATCCACGCTTTCGGTCAGGTAGGCCGCAACGTGGCCCGCATCGCCAAAGGCTTCGGCATGGAAGTGAGCGCTCTCGATCCCTATTGCCCCGACGAAGTGATGGTTGAGGCAGGTGTCGTGCCCGTCCACTCTGTCGAGGAGCTTTACAAGACCAACCAGGTCGTTTCGCTCCACATCCCCGCCACTGACGAAACCCGCAAATCTGTCGGAAAGGCTCTCCTCGAACTCATGCCCAAAGGCGGCCTGCTCATCAACACCGCCCGCAAGGAGGTGATTGACGAAGATGGTCTCGCCGCTGCTCTTGAGGCTCGTCCCGACCTGAAATATGTGGCCGACATCAAGCCCGACTGCGCCGATGCTCTCAACGAGAAATTCGAAGGACGCGTATTCTTCACTCCCAAGAAGATGGGCGCGCAGACCTCCGAAGCCAATATCAACGCCGGCATCGCCGCCGCCCGTCAGGTAGTGGCTTTCCTCCGCGACGGTATTGACCGCTTCCGCGTCAACAAGTAATCCCGTAATAAATAATATGAGCGGTTGAAGGTCGTGACCTTCAACCGCTTCTCGTTAAACATGATATGCGCGTATTAATCATAAATTCGAGTCCGCGGCGCGACGGTAATATTTCGGGCATGCTCACCCATGCGGCTGCTGTGGCGAAGGATGCAGGTGCGGAATGCGATGTCATCAACCTTTACGACAGGGATATACGTCCGTGCCGCGGATGCATGGCCTGCCGAAGCGCGCTCGCATGTCCGATACACGACGACATGGCCTCGATTGCCGAAGCGATAAAGATCGCCGACCGCATCATCATCGGCGCTCCGTGCTATTGGGCCAACATGCCGGGCGTGCTGAAAAACATGTTCGACCGCCTCGTCTATATCTTTATCGCCGACGGGAAGCACGGTCTTCCCCGACCTCTGCTCAAAGGGCGGCGTGCGCTTGTTATCGCCACCGCCACGACTCCGATGCCGTTTGCCCGCCTTTTCGGCCAGACCTCAGGCACCGTGAAGTCAATAGGCCGCATATTGAAAATGGGAGGAATAAAACTGATACCCTCGCTCCAGATAGGCGGCACGCGCAGACGCGACATCAGCGGGCGCGACCTCCGTCACGTAGGCCGCGCAGTCGGCCGACTCTTGAAATGAATGATATTTATTTATGGAATCGATAGAGACTGAACTCAAACGCGAACGCCTTTGGAACAAGAACTATCTGAAGGTGTGGAGCGCAAACTTTATGCTTTTCTTCTCGTTCATGCTGCTGACGCCCCTGTTTCCGCTTTATCTGAGCGAGACTTTCGGTGCCACACGTCAGGAAATCGGGTTTGTTCTGTCGGGCTACACGCTCACGACGCTTATCGTGCGTCCTTTCAGCGGCTATATCGTCGACAATTATTCGCGCAAACTCGTGCTGCTGATTACCTACGGCTGCTTCGCGCTGTTTTTCAGCGGTTATCTGCTTGCCGGGTCATTGCTCGCGTTTACGGTGGTGCGCACGCTCCACGGCTTTCCGTTCGGAGCGGCGACTGTGTCAAATTCTACTGTGGCTATCGATGTGCTTCCCTCGTCACGTCGCACCGAGGGGATTGGTTTCTACGGCCTGAGCAACAATATCGCCACTGCCATCGGACCGACTGTGGCGCTGATGATATATGGCTTTGTCGGTGATTTCGACCTGCTGTTCGTGCTGTCGCTCCTCGTGGCTCTCGGCGGTCTCGCCATCAACTCCACTCTGCATCTTAAGCCGCGCCCCAAAGTACCTCGCCCCAAGATGTCGCTTGACCGCTTCGTGCTGTCGAAAGGTTGGAGCGAAGGGCTTGCGATGGTGTGCTATGCCTTTTCCTACGGCGTACTTGCCACCTATATCGCTATTTATGGCAAAGAGGAACTTGGAGTGACACAGGGCTCAGGTTTCTTCTTCATGCTGCTGGCAATAGGCCTTATCCTCTCGCGTCTTACCGGCAGCCGTTCGCTGTGCAAAGGCAAGATTGTCGAAAATGCTTCTGTCGGAGTCATTGTGTCACTGGTCGGCTATCTCCTTTTTGCCGGAGTGCACAGCCTGTGGGCCTACTACGGCGCGGCTCTGATAATCGGACTTGGCAACGGACACATGTTTCCCGCGTTCCAGAACATGTTCATCAATCTCGCCACCAACGAGCAGCGCGGCACTGCCAACTCGACCCTGCTCGTTTCATGGGACATCGGCGTAGGGCTCGGCGTGTTGCTGGGCGGCGTACTTGCCGAGCACTGGGGCTTCCACTCTGCTTTCTGGGGCGCATGGATCGCCAACCTGATCGGCGTGGCATTCTTCTTCCTCTACGTCCGCAACCACTTCCTCCGCAACCGACTCCGCTGACACGCATAAATGTATCAATTGTAACGAGTTCTTAAACATGAATGCCTATAACTATGGGATACCACTGGCAATTATTATGCTGTTACTGAAATTATTTGGAAACATATATTGTCATTTTGTAAAAATTGATATCTTTGCAGATAAGCAATTATTTATATAATGAGGGCAAACGAGATACAAGAATTGTTCAATAGCTTTGAAACCATAGCAATTGAGTATGATGGCGTTGAATGCTGGAGCGCAAGAGAACTTTCAGTCGCATTAGGATATGTGCAATATCGAAACTTTCTACCGGTTATCGATAAAGCCAAAGAATCTTGTTTAAATGCTGGTGAATCAGTGCCTGACCATTTTGCGGACGTCCGCAAAATGGTGCAGATTGGCTCAAACGCTGAACGACAGATAGATGACGTTATGCTTACGCGGTATGCATGCTATCTGATTGCGCAAAATGGAGATCCTCGCAAATCTGAGATTGCGTTTGCTCAAAACTATTTTCGGGGTTATGCTTGATAAACAGTAATTTCCTTAATTACGCATAATCTTTTTTAACTGCCGCAGTAGATAGTTTGCCAATTTTGCCTACAGGTTGTGGAGGTTGCTGAAGGCTTCTTCCACTTTGCTGACTTCGATTATTTTGATGGCATACTTTGAGGCGTCGATGCCTTTGAGGTTGTGGCGTGGTATGATTATGCACTCCATGCCGAGCTTGGCGGCTTCCGATATGCGTTGCTCTATGCGTGTCACCGGGCGTATCTCGCCTGACAGGCCTACCTCTCCCGTCATACACACTTTCCGCGGTATCGCAATGTCGATGTTTGACGACAGCACGGCACATATCACCGGCAGGTCCATCGCCGGATCGGCCACCTTCAGGCCGCCGGCTATGTTGAGAAACACATCTTTCTGTATCAGTTTGAAGCCCACGCGCTTCTCGAGCACGGCAAGCAGCATGTTCATGCGGCGGGAGTCGAATCCCGTGACAGAGCGCTGCGGAGTGCCGTAGGCGGCAGTGCTTACCAATGCCTGTGTCTCGATGAGAAACGCGCGTATCCCTTCGACAGCCACGCCCACCGCTGTGCCCGACAGATTTTCATCGGCCGGCGACAGCAGCATCTCCGACGGGTTGGCGACCTCGCGCAGCCCGCGACGGCACATCTCGTAGATACCAATCTCGTTGGTGTTGCCGAAACGGTTTTTTATAGCGCGCAGCAGGCGGTAGAGGTGCTGACGGTCACCCTCGAAGTGGAGCACTACGTCGACAATATGCTCAAGCACCTTGGGGCCTGCGATGGCGCCGTCTTTGTTGATGTGGCCGATAAGCAGCACCGGCACACTCGTTTCCTTCGCATATTTGAGCAGTCGGGCGGCACATTCGCGCACCTGGCTGACACTTCCGGCGGCGCTCTCTATCGTTTCCGATGCAACGGTCTGTATGGAGTCGACTATCAGCAGTTCGGGCTGCAGGTCATCGATATGGTCGAAGATGTTTTCAAGCGATGTCTCGCACACGATGTAGCAGTTGTCTGACAGACGGCCGATGCGGTCGGCGCGCATCTTGAGCTGTGTGGCGCTCTCTTCGCCTGACACATAGAGTATGCGGCGCGACTTGATGGATAATATATTCTGCAGCACAAGCGTCGACTTGCCTATGCCCGGTTCTCCGCCGATAAGCACCATCGAGCCGGCCACGAGGCCGCCTCCGAGCACACGGTTGAGTTCCTCCGAGGGCATGTGTATGCGAGGCTCGTCGAGAGCTTCGATTTCTGACACTTTGCGTGGCTTGCTTTTTGTCATGCGTGCCGGCCCTATTGATTTTGAAGAGCCTTTGGCCGTAGTGACACGCTCTTCCACCATCGTGTTCCATTGTCCGCACTCGGGGCAGCGGCCGGCCCATTTGGGAGACTGGGCGCCGCATTGCGAACAAAACCATGCCGACTTGATTGTTTTAGCCATTTGCGGTGTGGGATATAAGATGTGGGTGTATTATTGGTTTCTGCGGAATTGTGACAATATCACGGCCGTGGCCATCGACACATTCAATGACTCTACATGCGGAGCGTCGACAGGGTAGGGCGGGATGAAGAGACGGTGGGTGACACACGCCGCCACTGCCTGCGAGATGCCTTTCCCCTCGTTGCCCATGATGATGACGCCCTCCGGCTGCAATGATGCGCCGTAGATGTTCTCGCCGTCGAGAAATGTGCCGTAGACAGCGGTGTCGCGCGGCAGCCGGCCGAGCCACTGAGGCAGGTCGGTGTAAACGACCTTGACACGGGCGAGCGCACCCATCGTGGCCTGCACCACTTTGTGATTATACATGTCGACAGTGTCGCGTGAGCACACTATCGTGTCTATGCCAAACCAGTCGCAGGCGCGTATGATTGTGCCAAGATTGCCCGGATCCTGCACTCCGTCGAGTGCCAGCGTCAGCCCTGAGCCGGCGGCGATGACTTCCTGCGCGGGAATTTCCATCACCGCTATCACTTCGGGGGCATTGCTCATCGAAGATATACGCTCCATGTCGGCGCGCGTGGCTTTGATTGCCTCAGCTCCCTGCGGCAGTGGCGCCGCGTTTCGTTCAAACCACGCGTGGGTAGCCACTATCATGCGGCATCTGAAACTGTCGGTGAGCTCGGAGATGCATTTCGCCCCCTCGGCCACAAACAGCCGCAGCTCACGGCGGTGCTTCGGTTGTTGCAGCGAGGCTATCAGTTTGCGTCGCGTCGCGCTCAGCGCGGGTAAATTGTCGGTATTCATAACCCCAAAGTTAATCAAATGTTTGCAACTGCACAAAAAAGTTGCTACCTTTGTGACCTCGACAGAGGTCCGGCTCGTCGCGGGGAGAGCGCTGTTTCATTACGGCGCCGCCTGAGGAAAGTCCGGGCAACGCAGAGCACCACACTCTCTAACTGGGAGCTATCGGCGACGGTAGAGCAGCGTGACAGAAAACAACCGCCGTGGCTTAATTGCCGCGGTAAGGGTGAAAAGGTGGGGTAAGAGCCCACCGGGCGCCACAGCGATGCGGCGTGCCGCACGTCTTGTGGGTTGCAAGGTCAAGTATACCGGCATTTAAGGGTTGCTCGCCCATTGCCGGGGGGTAGACTGCTACGGACCGCGCACCCGTGCGCGGCCAAGATAAATGACGGGCCGTCATTCCCGTGCGGGCGTGAGCCTGCCTTGCAGTGACGACATAACCCGGCTTACAGGACCTCTGTTTTTTTTATTTTCTTCGGCTGTAACATTTCATATCATATCTGCGTCTTATATACAGATGCGGGTCGGTTATGCCCCGGCATCAGTTTTTGACAATAATAATTTTAAGACATAACAGTTATGAAAAAAATCTCACTTCTTGCCCTGCTCGTTCTTGTGTGCGGCATCGTGGCAGTCTCGGCGCGCACGCTGATTGAACCGTCAAAGAAATCTGTCTCAAAATCTTTCAACATCAGCAATTTCGACGAACTGAAAGTGTCCGGTGTGTATGAAGTGGAGTATGAACAGACTTCCTCCAATGCATGGAGCGTTGAAGTCACCGCTCCCGAAAACATCATGCCCTACGTCAAAGTGCGACGCAGCGGCGATTGCCTCGTGCTGTCGCTTGACAAAGGTCTGTCGACAAGAGACAGCTATACGCTCAAAGCCAAGGTGAAGGCTCCGGTGCTTGAGGAGATTGACCTTTCGGGTGCGGCTTCATTTAAGGCCGGCAAGATAAATCTCGCAGGCCGCAAGTTTGAAATCGATGCCTCCGGCGCTTCGAAATATGATATAAAATCGGTCGTGGCATCTGAAGTGGAAATTGATTTCAGCGGTGCGTCAAATCTTAAAATCGGCACAGTGATTGCCGAAGATATCGAGGTTGAGGCGAGTGGTGCGTCAGATATCGACCTGCCCGGCATATCGGCTCAGAAGGTAGAGGTAAAGGCTTCAGGAGCCTCGGATATCGACCTTGGCGGCAAGGCGGAGTATCTTTCGATAAATGCAAGCGGAGCCTCCACGGTCGTTGCAAAATCGCTCAAAGCAGTTTCCGGCAAACTTGACGCATCGGGAGCTTCGAATATCAGCGCCAATGTGGCAAATCCGCTCTTGCAGCGCGCTTCAGGAGCATCTTCCATAAAAAATAAAAAATAATTTGTCAAAAAATTTGGTTAATTAAAACTTTGTATCTATCTTTGCACTCGCAAATGAGGGATAGCCGATGTGATAAATAAGTTGAAAATCTCTCATTAGTGCAAAGGACGGCGGGATAGCTCAGTTGGTTAGAGCGTCGGATTCATAACCCGGAGGTCTCGAGT
>CAMWIJ010000080.1 GCA_947174275.1 uncultured Muribaculaceae bacterium | reverse complement strand
TTAAGATAAATTTTCCACTCTCTTATTTTGCTGCTGCAAACTTAGAGCTTTTCTTGTTTTAAACCAATCTAATGCCAATGAGGTGAGCCCTGAGGCAATATTTTTGAAAATATGGAAATCTCTAAAATTCATGTTGACAAATTAAATGCCGGAATCGGTTCCACCTACGAATACCTCTGGAGTGGAATAATCAGTGGAATTATTGCTGGCATAGTTGTAGCGTTGGGCCAATTTGGCATACTTGGCGAGAAAGCCACGGCCAACATATTGATAGTTCTGACGTTAATATCAAGCGCGATGTGGTTCTGTTTCTTCCGATATTTTGGAGTCGGATGCAAAGGGCTTAAATATGGGATAGGCAATAAAGTCATGTCGATAGCTTATTTGATTTTATCAATAGGGATAGTCAACGCCGTCGCATTAGCCGTCGCAAATTCATCATCTCTATCAATCGCGCTGTCTGTCGCATCCACAGTATTGGGGGTAATCGGCACAATTATCTATGTAAAGTTAGGACTTGCATTAAGACGAAGATATGAAGGCGAACTCGGAGTCCTGGGTGATAATATTATCAAAAGTTTTCTATACACCTTAGGTCTTATTATGGGCGCTTCTTTATTATTGATCCCCGTCGTATTAATTGAAAATTCGTTTCTTGCGATAATATTCGCCATCTTAGCCGTACTGATGTATTCCCTGCCTCTTATATTGAACTACAAGATGGTATGGGAAAGGATGGTAGATATTATTGAAACCGGTTATTTCGACATGGACTGATCTATCTTTTTTTGACAGGACCTCCTCCCATACAACAGTTTTTATATTTATAACATAACGACAGCGCCATTCAGGTTACTTTCCATGAAAGTGACTCGAATGGCGCTAACGCTACATACCTCCGAAGTCTCTTCACGAAAGAGAGTGCAAAGGCAAACTCAGCAGATTTTCAGAATGTTATAATTTTGATTTTTAATTTATAATGATTATTTTTGTTGCGACACCTGTAATATTTCATAATGTCGGTTGCAGGCATGCAATATAGAAAATACCATGAAACGACTATTTATATTTATAAGTATAATTGCTAATTTTGCACTTGCCAGTTGAACCTGCAGCGACAATATGACAGTCAACCCACTATGAAAATGAAACTTAATGCTTGAATTATGACTACCTCAATAGTGATAAAAGGTTATTGGTGGCTTCCTTCCACTCCTGAGAATACTGTCGCAGGAATACTAACTTATATTCCTAAGGAATCTATAACATTAGAATTGATTGGCCAGCTTAAACCCGAAACCTCTGCAATTGAAGAATTCATAAACCGGAAAGAAGAATGTGCTATTTTAGGATATAGTTCCGATGCAAAAGAGATATCTCTTATAAACTGCTATCCGTCGGGGGGTAACTTAAACATTAGTTGTACATTCCCTATTCAATGCTATAATTGCCAACATTTAATTATAGGGACTCATATTACATCCTTGGACACGCCCTGCTTTTTTAAGACTCTAATAAACATTCCCTATTTAAGTCTGTGGGCTACACCAAACTCAATTGAAAGCACAATGCATTTTGAAGAGAAGCAAATTAACAAATACAGTATCTCCTTCAAAGCAGAAGAAAAACATATTGATGCTGTAGATTTGGGAGATTACATATTATCTATAGACGGGCATGTCAATTATAGCGGTGAATATTTTGAACCAAAAATAAAACAGAAAACAACTGTTACCATCACGAATCGTTCAGATTATTCCCTAAAGGATGCACTGAAACAAATTTTCCTATTTGAGCAATTCCTGTCATTTGCGACCTTAAAATCTCTTGATAGTAGTAAAATTGTTTTCTATGATAAATCAAAATTTCAGCAATTAGACAATGGAAAAAAACATTTCTTCCCAATCGAATACATCTGCACCCATAAAAAGAACAACGAATTCAAACAAGAACAAGATTTAACAGAACAAAGAAAATTTCTATTTACCTATGAGACTATTAAAGATGAATTTCAATCAATCATAAAAAAATGGTTTCAAGAACAAGCTGATATTGCTCCAATCCGACACCATTTAATTGAATGCGTCCGTCATAAAGGGACATTCTCCAGTATGGATTTTCTATTCATTATTCAGGCAATAGAAGGCTTTTGGTGGAGATTTCGAGATGAAGATTACAGATTGAAAAATAAAATTACTGGGAAAACAGATACCAGACTAAAAACCATTTTAAATTCTTTGATAGATGAATTTAAGGGAATAATTACTCTTGACCTCAATAAAATTGAAGTTAATGAAGTCGTTGATTCAAGACATTATTTTTCTCATTTTGTTCATAAAGCAAAAAAGCCATTTGCCAAGGATGGTATAGAACTATACCATTTAACAAGTCAAATACGCAAACTGCTAATCTGCTGCGTGTTAAACTTTGTTGGCTTTTCAAACGAGCAAATAAATAAAATTGTAAAGAAAAGTGATAACACATTTTTACATTAAACCAAAATACGCAAAAATTAATAAAAACATACAAGTCGACTACGTCATGATTGATGATGATATTTCTTAATTTTGGCTGAAATATGGAAATGACTATTGACGATATAAAAGCTCTGATTGCAGCGGACGAGTCGCGGACTCTGGAGGTGAAGAAGACTACCGGCGAACTGAAAGACGGTATGCACTCGGCGTGCGCGTTTCTGAACACCGATGGCGGTTGGCTGATTTTCGGTGTTGCGCCAAAGTCGCTTAAAATATTAGGACAGGAAGTTTCGGACTCAACACAGCAAGAGATAGCCCAAGCTATCACCGGATTAGAGCCCGCTGTCGATGTGAAGATTCATTACGTTGATGTGCCTGACCGTCCGGGAAATAAAGTGATTGCCATGCACTTTGATGGTTGGGTATGGGGCGAACGACCGCATACTTTCCACGGATGCCCGTATTATAAAGTCGAAAGCACAACGAAGGTAATGCCGCACGAGATGTATGATGAACGAATACGGGCGCATCAGCCTCAGATGTATGCGTGGGAGCGTCAGATGGCCGATGGCGTTACGCTTGCCGACTTGAACGAGAAGCATATCAGAGGGTGCATCCGGCTTGGCGTTGAGGGCGGTCGCATCCCGGCAAGTGCGATTAGTGCGCCGATCGACGACACGTTGGCGAAATGGAATCTGCTGAAAAACGGCAATCCGACAAATGGAGCGGTGATACTTTTCTCAAACAATATCGAAGAGTATCCGCAGTTTCGACTTCGGATGGCCCGGTTCTTGGGTACGGATAAGACTGAGTTTATCGACAACCAACGTGCAGAGGGTAACTTCTTCGACCTGCTTGACGCGGGTATGGCCTTCTTCTTCAAGCACCTCAATCTCAGCGGGAAGATTACTAACCATAGCCTGCAACGCGAGGAACGACTTGAAGTGCCGTATCATGCTTTACGCGAGGCATTAATCAACAGTCTATGCCATCGTCAATGGGAGAAACATAATCTGACAGGAAGTATCGCAATCTACGATGACCGCATAGAGATTGCCAATCCCGGCATATTTCCACCTCAAATATCGCCCGAATCCATCAAGGAGCCGCATGAGTCATACCCCTACAATCTGAAGATTGCCGAAGCTCTTTACAAATCAACCTATCTGGAAAGCTGGGGGTCGGGAGCCAAACGCATAATGGATGCCTGCCGTGAGCAAGGGGTTGAAGAACCCACATGGCATTGGGACGGAGGCTTCGTAATCGTTACTTTCAAACGGCCTACAAAGAACGTAGCTCCCCAAGAAACCATTAAATCCAGCGGCGACGAAAATAGCATACAAACAGGCTATTACGCCAAAGAAGCCAAAGAAAATCCCAAAGAAACCAAAGAACTCCCCAAAGAAATTATTGACGCAATAAATAATCGCGGTTTGACGGATGTTCAATGCAATCTGCTGTCTCTGATTATAACAATGCCGTCTATAACATTGTCCAAGATGGCTGAAGAATTGGATCTGACCATAGATCAGGTGCGGACCTTGAGAAAGAAAATGGAAAACAAAGGTGTATTTCTTTGTCGTAAAGGAGCAACAAAGAAAGGTACATGGGAAATAAAATTTGAATGACCATGACTGTTGAACAACAAATAGACCAAGCGGTAGAAGACTTAAAAAGAATTTTGTGTCAATCCGCGCAATCTCGCCAAGAGGCCCAACGCATAAGCGATATATTGGACTCAATCGGCTATCAGCTTAAATCAGCTAATTCTACATTGACAGGAAACTTTTCCAGGGCAACTTTGGAAAGTATGGTTTCAAAGATGTATGCTGAAAAATCAAGATCATAAAGGTAGAGTTGTTCACACCCTCAACTTCCTAAACATCGACCTCGCCCAACGCGGCCTCGGCGGCGACACAAGCTGGGGCACATCACCCCACCACCCCTACCGCCTCTACCCCGGCCGCAACTACCACTACTCATTCACGGTCAGCATCACTACTGAATAATAAAAAATCATAACCGCAATATAATATGTTCATGCTTATTCGATTAGCCATTTCTGCATTATTGATAAATCTTGCGATAGTTGCGTCAGGCGCCAACACCGTTGACGACGCTTTGGAACGGGCAGATGCCCTGATAGAGACAGACCCTCATGGAGCAGTGCGGCTCTGCGATTCTATCGGGGCATTGCGGCTTGATGCACAGCAGGAAGGCAGGTTTCTCCATATCAAAGGAAATGCCCTGTTTGCCGAAGGCAAAACGGATGAAGCCAAACCTATATTCCGGCTTGCAGCGAAAAAGTCTTGTCTGGCCGGAGACTCTCTCACATGGGCCAGCGCTCTTTCCGATCTGGGCATTTGTTATCGGATCACGGAGCAACTTGACTCTGCGCTGGCTTCTTACGAGGAGGCCCTGGAAATCCTTCAGCGACTTGATGCGCCGACTGAAACAGCCTATCTGCTGACATCAATCGCCGTGTTTTATGCCAATCAGGGACGATTTGATGAAGCGGCAAAATATGGTCGCAGAGCTTTCGCCCTGGCCAAACAAAGTGACGACATCGAAAGCATAATGTATGCAGGCGGAACCCTTGGCATTGTTCTTTACCTCGGCGACCAAAAGGAGGAGGGACTATCCATCGAGCGTGAAATGGTTGACATAGCCCGGCAACATGGAATGCCGAGATATATACTAAAGACATACGCCGCCATTATTGACATGCACTACAAGGACGGGCGCCGCGATTCGGTTGACTTCTATCTTGAGCGTGGCCGGGAAATTATTTCCCAAGTGCCTGAAGCTTCGGTGGAGGCTCTCGGATTTCTAGAAGAAAGCTATGTAGTGCTGTCCGCTTTAGGCCGATATGACGAAAGTCTTGAAATCCAGCAGAAAATTCTCTCATTGCGCGGAGCAGGCACATTTATGCCGTTCAGCAAACTATATCAACGCATGGCAAGAAACTACCAGGCTTTGGGAGAAATCGACCTCATGGCAAATGCTTACGAACGCGCCATATCCATAGCCGACAGTATTCACGGACTGGAAATCGACCGACAGCTAAGCGAATTTGATGTGAAATATGACACAGCTGAAAGGGAACTTAAAATCGTAGAGCTTGAAAAAGAGAAAGCACATAGAGATATGATAATAATCGCCGTGTCGGCTTCCGCACTGCTCCTGACAGGCTTTTTGACCGCATTTTTCCTGCTTCGCCGGCGTCGCCAGCAGATGGCGGCCCTCCGCGGGCGCATTGAGGCTGTCGACTTGGAAAGATCGCGCTTTGCAGCTGAGCTGCACGATGGCATCTGTAGTGATCTCACCGGCATCGCGCTGATGTTACAGGCTCACCCCGACAATATGGATGACGTTGTCGACATGATCGGCAGTGTCCGCAACGATGTGAGATCAATTTCCCACAATCTCATGCCTCCGAGAATGAACGGAATGAATCTCTCAATGCTTCTTGAAGACCTCGCTCTTAGAGATGACTCTAAAATAACACTGGAGGCAACATCTTGCGATAGCCCGGTCGGCGAAGTCGCTTTCCAAGCCTACCGGATTGCACAGGAATGGATTGAGAACATTCTCAAGCATTCTCAGGCCGATAGCATCGTGATAAGACTTACCGACACCATGTTGGAAATCAAGGATAATGGAGCGCCGTTTGATGCCGACAACGGAAAAGGCATCGGGATGGAAACAACCCGTAACCGCGCCCGCG
Organism: uncultured Muribaculaceae bacterium; assembly: GCA_947174275.1. Classification (GTDB taxonomy): domain Bacteria; phylum Bacteroidota; class Bacteroidia; order Bacteroidales; family Muribaculaceae; genus JAGBWK01. Next base: position 3,174 of record CAMWIJ010000080.1, on the reverse strand, counting down.
CCATTGGAGCGGTGTTGTCGTTCGGACGCATTGACAACAATAATTTTCTGAAACTGAGTTTCGATAATTGACGTTCACGGAAAACCGTGACCACAATGTAATTCGTTTGTTTTAATTTTGCGGAAAAACATTCCGCCAATGAATCGAAAACGTGTTATAATAGTTGATGACCATGACATCGTTCTGAAGGGGATAGCGATGGTGGTGAAAGAAGCACTGCCCGACTATAACCTTCAGATAGATACTGCCACGCGCGGCTGCGATGCCTTGCAATATATGGCACAATATCCTTATGACCTTTGCTTTCTTGATGTCGAGCTGCCTGATATCGATGGTCTCGGCATGCTCAAAGTAATCCGGAAGGAGCATCCTGATACAAAGGTAATAGTGAATACGATTCATGAAGAACTCTGGTATGTCAAAGAATATATTAAGTCGGATGTAGAAGGCATACTTTTTAAATCGGTATATTCCGACGAGATTCGGAAGGCTGTGCGGACAGTGATGGAAGGCGGAAAGTTTTACTGCAAACGTGCCCGCTCTATCGCTATGATTATTGACGGCTATAATCCCCCTTCCACTAAAGAACTTGAAGTGCTCCGCATGCTCGCTGCCGGCAAATCGTCCGATGACATATCGCGCCTGCTCGGCATATCCGTCAATACTGTGGAAACACACCGGCGCCACCTTTTAGAAAAGCTCGGAGCCAGAAATGTGGCCGAATTGATAATGAACTCGGTGAGCGAGGGGCTGTTGACTATCAACAAATAAGAGTATGTTTATTTTTAAATGATTTTAGCACAAAGAGAGATTTTGGAGAGCTTTTTTAAAGTTGAAGAGGGAGCGATGCGGGCATCGTGACTGATGAAATCTTTAAAAAAGAGCCCAAAAGATCCTTTGTGATGAAATCAAAAATTAATAGAACATACTCAAATATTTAATTTGGTTTAAAAAAAGTGTGTCTGATAGAGATTCTTTTATGCATAAATTTATCTTTTTTTCTCCTTCAACACCTTGATTGAGGGTTTGTTATACCCTATAACATTATTTTGCTCAAATTTTTAGACAATCTCTTATTTATAAACCAATTTTATTTATAAACCAAACTGTATGAAAAAATTTCTCTATTATCTTCTTGTCATGGTCGCGATATGCGGCGTGACATCATGTTCGTCGGACGATGAACCTGGAAAGATTGAACTTTCAAAAGGACAGTCATCAGCCCTCACTCTCTACGCCAACAACACGAGCGGTGAAATCAGATTTAACGCCGCCGCATCATGGAGCGCATGGATTTCCACCACATCACGCGCCCCGGAGGAAATCTCCTGGCTCACGCTTAATATTACCCACGGCTCAGCCGGCGAAGTGACACTCTCGTTTACTCTCGAGCGCAACACTACCGGCATATCCCGCACCGCCTATATCATCATCGTCTGCGAGGATGAGAAAATTGAAATCAAGATTACCCAGCGCCCCGAAGATGATCCCGATGATGGCTCGGATGATGACGAACCGGTTCGCGTTGATCCGTTGTACGGACTGATGCAGAATATGTATTTCCTTTCGCACAGTGGATTTCGTATAAGCGATCTGGGCGGCAACCTCTATACTTACGACAGTAAAGGGCTTGTGACGCATATCAGCGGCAACCGCGGTGCCTGCACATTCGACTATTCCGATGCTCCCAACTCTATAGTTGCCCAATCCTCGCTCGGACAAAGATATGTGATTTCGCTTAACGTAGCGTGTCTCGCCTCGCACATTGATGTTTACTACAACAATGTGGTCGAATCTTCTTATGACTTTGAGTATGACAATAGCAAGAGATTTCTCACGAAAGTCATCCAATATAAGAACGGCAGGGTATATGAAACATCCGAACTGACATGGGACGGCTCGGATATAAGCGAGGTTCGCACTACCTACTCCGGAGGAGTCACCACGCTGATCCCCGCTTATTCCGATATTGTGAATAGCCAATTACTTATGTTGTTTGACACACAGCTATGGATCGACATTGATGAATTGGAATGTTTCTACTACTGCGGCATATTCGGATATCCTACATGTCATCTGATATCTTCAACCACGGCTACCGAAGTGGAAGATGGTGAAACGTATAGATTCTCCTCGACATTCAACTACACATTCGACAGCAATGACTGTCCTATAAAGATAGTCTACAGCGAAACCGAACAGGGAGAAGGAACCTCTACCACCAGCATGGATTTCGCTTGGTCACGCCTATTCTAAGAGAGTGTTGCAGAACTCGACTTTGAGGGTGTTGCAGAACTCAGAGAAATGCCTCCAAAATGTAGGGACGCACGGCTCGTGCGTCCGCCAATAATCTGATTATCAGGCATTACACGCGGACGCACGAGCCGTGCGTCCCTACAATATGAAGTTTTGCAACACCCCCTAGTCCTGCAAATGTCTACTTCCACACCGGGCAACATCCCTCGGGATTGGCGGCAACAAATCTGCCGGGCGCCACCGTGGTGTATGCGCCCGCACAGGCAGTTGACGGTTATAAATCGCAATTGCCGGGCTATGACGTGCGACCTCTTGAGGTTTCGTCAATCACCATCGACGCATCACAAATCAGCCTCAAACCGGGAGAAAAGCGCCTGCTCACAATAGTGCCCTCGTCGGAACCCTATGCCGGACTGGATTTAATCTGGTCAAGCACCGATACCGAAATAGCCACCGTCGATGACGAAGGAAATGTGACAGCCGTCGGCGAAGGCGATTGTGTCGTGACAGCTTCCTTTGCATTTATCCCCGGCATCACGGCAACCTGTGCGATACGCGTCACTGAAAATGCAGGCATTGATGATATCACCGATGATGACCAACTCATCACCATAACGACATCACAGGGCACTGTCAGCGTCACCGGCAAACTCGATAGCGAGATACTGAAGGTATATACCATGCAAGGAGTGTGCATATACTCCGGTTACAACCATAAAGTTGACGGGCTCTGCCCCGGCATATACATCATATCAGTCGCAAATCATACCGCAAAAGCCATAGTGCCGTAATCACCGACAGAGCAATATACCTTTATCACACAATATGAGGGTGTTGCAGAACTCAGAGAAATGCCTCCAAAATGTAGGGACGCACGGCTCGTGCAATGTCACTAACTTAAGACTAAATTCCACGTTT
>CAMWIJ010000079.1 GCA_947174275.1 uncultured Muribaculaceae bacterium | reverse complement strand
GGGGCGGATTGGGTGATGGAAGTATAAATTTTGCTAATTATTTTGTATCTTTACGTTTTAAATGTGTTTTAATTCAGTAAGAGTCCATAAAAACCGGAGGTCATGATGAATGATGATGAATTGAAAGGAATGCGACGTATTCTCTTTGTGTGTCTGGGGAATATATGCCGTTCGCCGGCTGCGGAGGGTATAATGAGAGATATTGTAGAGGCTTCTGGCGCCAAAGGGTTTACCATTGACTCGGCGGGCACGGGCCGCTATCATATCGGTCAGCTTCCCGATCATCGGATGCGTGTGCATGCCCGCCGTCGCGGTATTGAGCTTGAGCACCGTTGCCGTCAGGTCACTACATCTGATTTCAACGATTTTGACATCATAATCGGCATGGACGCCAACAATATAGCCGACTTGCACGCTATCGCGCCGTCGCCTGACGATGAACGCAAAATCGTGGCAATGAGCGATTTTTTCAACAAGTCGACACGGTTTGACCATGTCCCCGACCCTTATTACGAGGGGGCGGAGGGTTTTGAGCTTGTGCTCGATCTGCTGCAGGAAGGCTGCCAAAATCTGTTTGATGCTGTCACACGTAAATGAAAACAGTAAACTACGGCATATTATCAATGTTGCTTGCCGGAGCATCAGTCATAGCAGGGTGCGGAAGCAAGAATGAGGAGTCGGTCACGGATGAAGTTCCGGCAATAGGACGGGCCATGGAGCTTGAACTTGCCAGGCTGAGCGACATGTTGCGTCCGACGCCGCTGTTCCGTCAGCCTTACGACTGGAAACTCGACTCGATGCCTTCAGGGGGCATCAGGCTGCATGTCAACCCTGTAGGCGGCACATTGGCCAAGGTTTTCAACGACTCCAATTATCTTCAGCTTCAGGCGAGCAGGGCGTTAGGCATCAGGCCGATAATGCGCCCGCCGGATGCATGGCACACGCGTCGGCCGCTTGTCAAAATCAGTTCCAATCCGGATTTCTATGTCGACAATCTCACCCACTCGATGCCGTATCTGGTGCCGGAGGCGGCGACGCTTCTACATGATATCGGGCGCAGTTTCAACGATTCGCTCAAGGCACGGGGTGGTGGCGCATACCGCATCAAGGTAACATCGGTGCTGCGAACGCCGACCACAGTGAAGTCGCTGCGGCGTCGCAATGCCAACGCAGTGGCGGAGTCGACTCATCTCTACGGCACCACATTCGATATATCTCACGCGCAGTTTGTATGCGACAACGACTCAGTGGCGCGCACGCAGGAAGATCTGAAAAATCTCCTTGCGGAGGTGTTGCTCGACCTAAAACGGCAGAACCGTTGTTATGTCAAATATGAGCGTAAGCAGGCATGTTTCCACATCACAGCTCGTCCTGACGGCTCATAATTTACACAAGTATTTGAATTTCAACTATTTTATTGAGAGATATGGCAGACGATAATATAACCGGGAGCAATATGACGGAAAAGGAAGTTTCCGTGGAGAAGGCGATGCAGCCAAAGCGTCGCAAACGGGCGTTGTGGCTCAGGATATTGCGCGGCACGGGGTGGACGCTGCTGTCGCTTGCGGTGGCGGTGGTGATAATCTGTTCGGCGGTGGTGTGGGTACTATCGCCTGAGCAACTGACACCTATTATCGAGCGTGTGGCATCGCGCAGCATCGACGCCGATGTGAAAATGCGACGTGCCGAACTGACATTCTGGAGCTCGTTTCCGAAGATAAAGATAGAGATTGACGGACTTGATATCGTGAGCCGTTCGCTCTCGGGGCTTCCGGAGGAGCAGCGCGCCATGCTTCCGGCCGATGCCGACTCGCTGATGTCGGTGGGTCATTTCTCCGGAGGGGTCAATCTTGTCAATGCCCTTGCCGGAAAAATCAGCGTCTATGATGTGGAACTTGAGCGACCCCGCATCAATCTCATCCAGGTCAACGACACCGTATCCAATTTCAATATTTTCCCGTCGTCGCCGTCAGACACCACGTCGTCAACGCTGCCTGAAATAACGATCAACCACTTCGCCATCACCGACGCGCTGCCGATGCGCTACCGGTCGCTGCCCGACAGTGTGGACGTGACGGTCAATCTGAGCACAATCAGCCTTGACAGCGACGGAGCGCCGGAATACCGCCTCGAGATGGACACACGCATAGAGACACCGCTGCTCCACGATGTTTCATACGAAACGGCGCGTTTCTCGCTCGACGGCAGCATCAACTGGTCGGCAAAGACGCCGTCGCAGTTCAATATCGACAATCTCCGTTTCAGACTTGAGGATGATATAGATCTGACGCTCTCGACATCGGTCGATGTGTCAGACAATCTGAGAATTGACCGGCTTGAGATGGCGCTCAGCAATCTGCGTCCGGCAGACCTGACAAATCATCTGCCACTGTCGATGCGCGAGGGGTTCAAGTCGCTTGACACCGATATGGCGGTCAATGTGTCGGCCAAGCTGACACGACCGTATGTCATCACCGACAGCATCACCCTGCCGTGGGTCGAGGCCACGGTCAATATACCCGACTGCCGGTTCAGTTTCCAGACGATAGATTTCCGCCAGCTGAGCGCCGACATAAAGGCCGAGGTCAACGGCGATGACCTCAACCGGTCGACAGTTACGGTTGAACGTCTGCAGATTGACGGCAAAGCACTCGACATCGACCTGACAGCCACGGTGACGTCGCTGCTTGACAATCCGCTTGTCAACGGCAAATTTCACGGCGCTATAGATTTCAGCCAGCTTCCGGCAATAGTGAAGCGCAATCTCGGAGGCCGGCTCACGGGGCGCTTCGATGCCGACACGAAATTCAATTTCAGGCTTTCCGATTTCTCGGCGCGCGATTTCCATAAGGCAAACATCAACGGAGAGGTCAATCTCCGCGACATAAGATACAGCTCGTCAGACACAACGATGACAGTCTACACGCATCTGGCGAAACTTACGCTCGGCACCGACATGACACTTCGCCGCGACGACAAGCGAATAGACTCGCTGCTGATGGTGAAGGTCGATATCGACACGGCGTCGATGATGCTCGACGGCATAGACACGCGCATCAAGGGGTTCAAGGCCGGCTTCGGGGCGTCGAATGTGGCGTCGTCGGCCGACACGACTCAGATCAATCCGTTTGGCGGGGCAGTGCATCTGGCTGATTTCTACTGCTATTCGCCCGAGGACTCGATGCGTGTGCGAGTGCGCGACGTCGGCGGCTTCGCGTCGCTGCAGCGCTATAACGGCGAAGCGCGGGTGCCGAGGCTCGAACTGCGGATGAGCGCGGGTCGCATGAGAGTGGCGCAACCGATGTATATGGCTGCACTGAGGGGGGCAAAGATAGATGTCACAGCCCATCTTCGGCCGCGACGTCAGGGCAAGTCGCGCCGGACACGGAATATGGAAGCGGGGACGGAGGCATTGCGCAGGCTGTCGGAGAGAGACACGTTGCGCGAGTCGATGCAGGCCCGCATATTGCGTATGGCAGCCGAGCATCTTGATTCGGCGGGAACGGAGATGATTGATTTCAACATCGACAATTCGGTGCGCTCGCTGCTGCAGCGATGGAGCATACACGGCACTATGCAGGCGGAGCGCGGCAATCTGCGGCTGCCACATCTGCGGCTTCGCAACGGGTTTGACAATCTTGACCTTACGTTCAGCACCGACTCCGTTGAGCTTCGCAATCTCAACTATCGATTCGGTCACTCAGACTTCCAGGTCAAAGGGTTGATTTCCAACATACGGAAGGCACTGTCGACACGTCGTCCGGGCCCGGTGAAGATAAATTTCGACATACTGTCAGACTCAATCAATGTCAACGAGATAGTGCGGGGCATAGCCGGAGCGGAGACAATGGCCGCGACAGACCGCACCACGCTCGACGACTGGTCGCGCGAAGAACTTGCAGATATCGAGAACCCCGAGTCGATACCCGACTCCATAATGGGACCGATACTGATACCTGTCAATATCGACGCCACGCTCGACGTGCATGCCCGCAAGGTGATATATTCCGACCTGCTGCTCGATGATTTCGCCGGCGAGCTGCTCATCAACCGCGGCATGGTCAATCTCCACAATCTCAGCGCCAAGACCGAAGTGGGCAATATCAGCGTGTCGGCGCTCTACTCGGCGCCCAAGGCCGATGACATCACATTCGGCATGGCGATGGATCTGCGCAACTTCCACATAGCGCGGCTGCCGCAGGTGGTGCCGGCAATTGACTCGATAATGCCGATGATGCATTATCTGTCGGGGGTTGTGAACGCGCAGATAGCCGTGACTTCCGACATAACGCCCGACATGTATTTCGACCTGCCGTCGCTCAAGGCTGCGATGCAATTTTCGGGTGACAGTCTGGTGGTGTTTGACAACGACACATTCCGTTCGCTCGCCAAGTGGCTTATATTCAAAGACAAGAAGCGCAACATGATAGACCGGCTGAATGTGGAGATGACGGTAAGTGACGGAGTGCTCAATCTGTATCCGTTTATCGTCAACATCGACCGCTACAAACTCGGCATAATGGGATATAATGACCTCGATTTCAATCTCCACTATCACATAGCAGTGCTGAAGTCGCCGATACCGTTTAAGTTCGGCATAAACATAAAGGGAGAGCCCGACCATCTGAAATTCCGTCTCGGAGGCGCGAAATTCAAGGAGAATATGGTTGCACAGCGCGACTCCATAGCCATAAACACCCGGATATCGCTTCTGTCGGAAATCAACGGGGCGTTCCGTCGCGGGCTGCGTGCGGCTCGTCTGGGACCGCTCCGCATCAAGGGGGCTGCCGATTCATCGTATATGCATCTGCCGGAAGAGCGGTTTACGGCCGCCGACTCCGCGTTGATGATAAAGGAGGGACTGATGGAGGTGCCCGACTCAGTGGCGGCTGACATCATATCACGAACAACAGCGAATACAATAAAAGATAATGACTCAAAAAGATGACATAGCAGGCGCGTTGCGCCGTTTCGCCGCACGTCACGGACTCGGATCGGAGCAGGAGGTGAGGTTTCGGGCGGCGCTTATCGACATGGACGGAACACTCTATGACTCGATGGGCCACCATACGCTCGCGTGGCACCGGATGATGCGTGACATAGGCATCGACACTGACCGCGACAGGTTTTATCTCTTCGAGGGGATGACCGGAAAAGCGACGGTCAATCTGCTCTTCAGGGAGTATCTGCACCGCGACGCCACGGATGAGGAGGTTGCCGAACATTACCACCGCAAAACTGTTTATTTTAATGAGATGCCGCAGGTGAGCCCGATGCCCGGCGCGGCCGAGCTGCTTGGAAGGCTACAGTCGGCAGGGATTGCGTGCGTGCTTGTTACGGGATCGGGTCAGCGGTCGCTGATAGAGCGTCTGGAGCGAGATTTTCCGGGTGTGTTCAGCCCCGGGATGATGATAACGGCCGCCGATGTGGAGCACGGAAAACCGCATCCCGAGCCATATATCAAAGCGATGGAACGCGCCGGCGTAGCGGCGCACGAGGCGGTGGTCATCGAGAACGCACCGCTTGGAGTAAGAGCCGGAGCGGCATCCGGGGCCTTCACTATAGGGCTGACGACGGGACCGGTGCCGGTGGAGGCATTGTCAAGTGAGGGCGCAGACATAGTGCTCCCGTCAATGCAGGCGCTTGCCGACTCAGTCGGCACTCTTTTATTATAATACTAAAAAAAGAAATTAGTTATGAAATCACAAGAACTTGTGTTCACCAATAACGTCGGTGACGCTATAGATGAAATAGTCGGAAAAATCAATCCATGCAATGTTTTTGTGCTTGTGGATGTCAACACAGCCTCATTTGTGCTGCCGCGACTTCAGGCACTGTCGAAAACAGTGGCAGAGGCCACCGTCATAACGACCAAAGCGGGCGATATGCACAAGAACCTCGACTCGACGCAAGCCATCTGGAAGCGTCTGGGCGAGGAGGGCGCGACACGCCACTCGCTCCTGATAAATGTGGGCGGAGGTGTCGTTACCGACATGGGAGCGTTTGCCGCCGCCACCTACAAGCGCGGCATAACATTTATCAATGTTCCCACCACGCTGTTAGGCGCGGTCGACGCGTCGGTAGGAGGCAAGACCGGCATCAATCTCGGAGTGCTGAAGAATGAGGTCGGAGTGTTCCGTCAGGCAGACTGTGTGATAGTTTCGACTCTCTTTTTCAACACCCTCACATCAGAGGAGCTACGGTCGGGATATGCCGAGATGCTCAAGCATGCGCTGCTGAATGACAAGAGTTCGTTTGACCGTCTGATAGAACGGCATGTAGAGGATTTTGACGCCGACACGCTTCTCGATCTGCTTGAAAAAAGCGTGCTCATCAAGAAGGATATCGTAGACTCTGACCCCGAGGAGAAAGGGTTGCGCAAGTCGCTCAATTTGGGTCACACGGTCGGTCATGCCTTCGAGTCGCTGGCTCTTGAGCGGAAGTCGCCGCTGCCTCACGGATATGCGGTGGCCTACGGCCTTGTGACAGAGCTCGTGCTGTCGAAGCTGACGCTGTCGTTTCCGTCGGATCTGCTGCATAAGTTTGCGGCATACGTCAAGGAGGTGTATCCGGGATTTTATTTCAGCTGCGACGATTATCCGAGACTTATCGCTCTGATGCGTCACGACAAAAAGAACAGCTCGACTGCCGACATCAACTTCACCCTGCTCGAGAATGTCGGGGAGGTGCGAATCGATTGTGTCATAGGCGAAGAAGAGATAAAAAACGCACTCGACATCACCCGCGACCTTCTCGGCATCTAACCATCATCCACATGACCCGCACACTTTATGTCACCGACATGGACGGAACGTTGCTCAACAACGGGAGCTTCATAAGCAACCGTTCGTCGGCAATCATCTCCGACCTGTCGCACGCAGGCGCGCTCGTCACCGTAGCCACAGCGCGCACCCCGGCCACTGTGGTGCCGCTTATGGAGGGCACATTCACGACAGTGCCCTATGTGGTGCTTACAGGCGCCGCGATGTATGACCATGCCACATCGGCCTATCATGATGTGAACTATATCCCGCCGTCAGACTGCGAGCTGCTTCAGAGTCTCTACGCCGAGGCGGGGATACATCCGTTTGTCTATCATCTGGATTCGGGCGGGGGGCTTGTGGTGTATCATCACCATGAGATGACCGACGCGGAGCGCGATTTCTATATGCCGCGCAGCCATCTGAAGCTGAAACGGTTTACGTTTGAAAAGATGTCATCGGGCGAGAACAACAACGTGATACTGCTGTTTGCCACGGGGCGGCGGCGCGACATCATGCCGCTTGCCGACGCCATCAGTGAGACGGGCCGGTTTTCGGTGTCGTGCTATCCCGACATATTCACTCCCGACATAATGTTGCTCGAGGTGTTTTCAGCGGGAGTGTCAAAGGCCAACGCCATCCGGCATCTGATGTCGTCGACCGGGGCGTCGCGTCTGGTGGCGTTCGGTGACAATCTCAACGACTTGCCGATGCTTGATATCGCAGATGTGGCTGTGGCTGTGGCGAATGCGCATCCGAGGGTGAAGGAGAGCGCCGACATTGTTATCGGTCCGAACTTCGATGACTCGGTGGCACGTTTCATGCTTCATGATTTCTATAACCACTGATGCGCCCCGGTGTGGCAATAAACGGCCATGCCGTTACGTTTAGAGTGTATATCTCACCCATCACATTGTTCTTTTGGAGAGAGGTAATTTTTGAGGAGCTGCCATGAATATCTACGACATACGACGCTATTCTAAACTTATATTTTTGATTATCACCGCGATAGTGGTGATAATATTTCTGCGTGTGTCGTCGGGGATAGTCAACGGGCTTGCCGCGCAGGAGCGTGAGCGGATGCAGATATGGGCCGACGCCACGCAGCGCATCGCCACGATTGCCTTCGAGTCGTTTGACAGCGAGGGGGAAGAGCAACCCGGCGGGAGCGGAATGGAGTCGTCGGACGACATCGAATTTCTGCTGTCAATCATACGGCGCAACCATACGATACCGGTGCTTCTGTCGGATGCCGAGGGGAATATACTCGACCACCGCAATTTCGACCTTCCGGATCCGATAGATTCAGTCAATCCGGTGGTAACGACAGAGGCTAACCGCGAGTATCTGAGCCGGAAGTACAACGAACTGTGCAATTCGGCGAATGTGATACCGATTGACATCGGGGGTGACATAGTGCAGTATCTCTATTATGAGGATTCGCGGATGCTGAAGCGTCTGAGTCTTTTTCCGTATCTGCAATTGGTTGTAATGCTGGCGTTTATCGTTGTGGTGTATTTTGCTGTGTCGTCGACCAAAAAGGCGGAGCAGAACAAGGTGTGGGTGGGATTGTCGAAGGAGACCGCCCATCAGCTGGGCACTCCGATATCGTCGCTTATGGCGTGGATGGAACTGCTCCGCGCCGAGGGGATTGACCCCGACATAGTGGGCGAGATGGACAAGGATGTCACTCGTCTGGAGACGATTGCCTCGCGTTTTTCGAAAATAGGGTCGCGTCCGGCGCTCGAACCGGTCGACCTGCGCGACATCGTGGCATCGGCCACGTCATATATGTCGACACGCATATCATCGCGGATTGCGCTTACGTATTCGCCCGGCGGAGAGCCGTTGCCGGTGAGGGTGTCTCGTCCGCTGATCGAGTGGGTGCTTGAAAATCTGATCAAGAATGCTGTTGACGCGATGGAGGGTGACGGGTCGATATCGATATCATCGTCGGAGGAAGCCCGGTATGCGTGTATCGATGTGAGCGACACGGGGAAAGGGATAGCGCGTAAACGTCAGAAAACAATATTCAACCCGGGGTACACGACGAAGAAGCGCGGGTGGGGCCTGGGGCTTACGCTGGCTAAACGTATCATCGAGCAGTATCATGACGGGCGCATTTTTGTGCTGTCGTCAGAGCCCGGGGAGGGCACGACGTTCAGGATACTGATACCGCTTTCCGACTGAGGGGGGTGAGGAGGTTGTAGGTCACAAAACCAACAACACGCAATCAAAATTAGCGACCATATAATTTGATCCATATTTGTTGTGCAACTTTTCTATCAAAAGTTTTAAGCGAAACATAGCCCGATATTAAAATTTTTAATACCTTTGTGTTTGTAGACCACTCACGCAGAATCCGGATGTAATCGGTTAAGTCTTACTTGGCTGATTATGGTCAAGGGTACTGCGGGAGGGGATACAGACATTTTAGAAAGCGTATACTCGACGCTCTTTCTGGCATCTTGAAATCTGGAAAATTTCTTTGGTGTAGCCGGAAATGAGGCAAACGGTAGACGCCTTATGGATATGTATATTCCGTCAAAAGCAAGCGCGTGAGCGCAGGCTGTTGGCGTATTATCATATTCTGCGTGAGGCTTCTGCAAGTTTGTCCGTTCTGCTACACCGGGCAATTCCAGAGCCTCAAGATGTGGAACGGGCAACCAGTATGGCTCTCACGTATTCTATGTTAATTTCCAAATATTTTTGGGATTTTTTTCGTTTTAGGAGGG
>CAMWIJ010000078.1 GCA_947174275.1 uncultured Muribaculaceae bacterium | reverse complement strand
ATTTTACAGAGCTGAGATTGCGACCGTAAAGCACTGCATTCTGTCCGGGAGCGACAATACGCTCGAATGAAACTTCCGACGCCCATGGATCACCGTCCAGCGGGTTTACATTGATGATGCCTTCGCGTGAAGTTGATTTACCCTGAGGGGTTGTGACAACAACCTTCATCTCGTATGTACCTGCGGGGAGAGGCATATCAATAGCCTTTCCGGTTGCAGTCTGCTCTCCATCGATATACCATGCCACATCAACATAGTCGGCCGGTGTCACGGTAAGTTCCATGGCGAAATTTGCATCGCGGCTGATGTTGGCTACTACGGGCAGCTGACCATTATTTCGGTCAGGGAAAGTCGGTGCCAGAATATGGGGCTCGTCGTCGGGACCTGCCACAGAGAACGGCTCATCGCTGCTGCATGAAGCAAGCATGACGCTTACCGGCAGCAATGTCAAAATTGTCTTATATATGAAATTCATTGTAGTTTCTTTTTATGTTATTAGTCAACGTCCCACCACATGGGGATGTACCAGCTGTTGCTTCCGCCCATACGGTCCAAAGCCTCATCATAGCCGGTCTTATTATACGATGATTCAAGAACCGGATAGCAAAGGCGAACGGGGATTTCCTGACCGCCGGTGAGGAACTGGCCGAAACCGTATTCAGCCGGAGATTTAAGTCGGGGATAACCTGAACGGCGCACGTTTGCCCATGCCTCAGAGGGATTGGTGAAGTGCAGAATCCATGCCTGAGTATTGATTGCTGCCTTACGCTGCTCGTTGGTGTAACCGATGCCGTTGTCGGCAATGAAAGTAGAGAATTCCTCATCAGTAATCTTACGGCAGCCGTAGTTGTCAGTAAGGAAGTCCATTGACGCACGTACACCAGTTTTGTAGTAGCCGTCAGCACTGCCGGCGACTGCCCAGCCTTTAATGGCAGCCTCAGCCATAAGGAAGTTTACCTCGGCGTAGGTCATAACGACGCCCGGATTATCACTCTTAAGGAAGTTGCTGGCAAGCTTGGGCTCGGTTTCGCGCGCCATACTTACTTCGACTGAAGGATTGTTCTCAGCAATCTCTTTCATGATATCGCTGTCATAGCCTGCCGGCCACGGTTCCCATGAGTAAGCACCGGGATCTCTCGGATTCATCGGAATACCTTTTGAAAGAATTTCCTCAGTAAGGTCAATGCGGTTATCGGGGCTTGTAAGGCTCATCAGACCGTCATAGTAGAATCGGGCAAAGATAAATGTGCGAGGGTCGCCGCTGTTATACATCTGGTTAAAGAATGTAGAACAGAGGTAGCTCGGGTTGTTGGCCGGGTCATTACCGAACAGCAGTTTGGAAAGGGCATTGCCACGATAGTCGGAATATGTGTCCTGACCAAAGCTGAACGATACTTCCATATATTTTATGAGAGCGTCATCAGTTGCGCTTGTAAACACGCCTCCATCAGCCATCAGAGCCTCTTCAAATTCCTGCTTAGCCTTGTCGGGGTCTACGTCGGATATACGCATGGCAAATCGGAGGCGGAGACTGTTGGCAAGTTTTTTCCACTTGTTGACATCTCCGTTGTAGATTACATCGCCTGTAATCTTATCGCCTGACAATGACAGAGCGCCGCAGGCATCGGTGAGTTCATTGAAGAAAGCTGCGTAGATTTCTTCCTGAGTGTCGTATCGAGGGTTGAATTTCTCAGCAATATACCCAAGACCTGCTTCGCTGAAAGGCGCATCGCCGTACACATCGGTAATAAGGGACATCATATAGACGCGATAGATGCGCAGAGCGGCATTTACGTTTGTCAGACCTTCTTCCTCACTGTTATGAATGCCATCAGTAAGATTTTTTATAGCGTTGGGATATAGCGAAGTCCAGATGCGACACATTTCGTTATTGTCGATTGTGTGGCGACCGCCATAGTTGGTTGTATTCCAGCAACCCATCAGCATCTGGGAGAAACCGTAATGGTAGTTGCGGTAGATTTCCACCATACCCAAATCGCCGTAAGTCTGGAGCTGGGCTGTGGTAAGCTGGGCATTCGGGTCAATGCCGTTGGCTTTTGAAGGGTCTGTGTTCAGATTCTCCATGTAGCTGTCGCTACATGAACCTGCAATGAGCGCAAGAGCCGCCAAAACAGGAGTGAATATCTTATGTAGTTTCATTGGTAATCTTACGTTTAGAATTTAACGTACAGGTTGAAGCCATAGCTCTTGCGCGAAGGCAGCGAACCATATTCAAGTCCCATACCGGTTGTGTTGTTATAATTGGAGTCTGGATCAATGTCGGGTATGTTCTTCCAAACGATGAACGGATTGCGAGTCACAAATGAAATAGACATATCCTGCACTACTTTACCAAGCCATTTCTTCGGGAACTGGTAGGTAAGTGTGATTTCACGACACTTTATGTATGAGTTGTCATAGATGAACATTGAAGGTGCATTGCGGCAAACACTCATCCAATAGTCTTCGGGGTTGACCTTGATGTCATTAGGACGGTATGTGCCGTCGCCATTGTCAATTACACCGGGTGCAACAAAACCACCGGTAGGAGTCCATGTCGAGGCACCTTTCGCAATACCTGCTGCCTGACGCTCTTCTTCCGACTTATACCATTCTTCTCGTCCGGCCAGTGTTGCAAGGCTTTTGCCTGATTCGTGAGCAGCACGTGCCGACATCGAATACAAATCGGCTCCAACCTTTACATCAAAAAGTGCGGTAAGCCCGAAATTCTTGTAATGGAATGTTGTGCTCAGACCACCTGTCCAGTCCCAAGATGCATTTCCAAGAACGTGATTGCTCTTGTCGTACATCGGCAAACCGGTTGCTGGGTCAATAAGAATATCTCCGTTTTCGTTTCTCTGGAAATCGGGACCCACGATAGAACCGAAGTTCTCACCAACCTTTGCAGCGACCTGGACATCAAGCCATGAAGCCTTTTCAAGTTCAAACATATCCATGCCATCTACAAGCTTACGCACTTTATTGTTGTTCTTAGAGAAGTTGATACCCAAATCCCAAGAGAAATCGCCTATGATAATGGGACGTGTGTTAAGCGCGATTTCGATACCTTGGTTCTGGATTTCACCGGCATTGATAAGACGATAGGGGTATCCTGTGGCCCAGCTACTTGCCATGCCCATAATCTGGTCTTTACTTATCTGATTGTAGTATGTGAAGTCAAGACCGATACGGTTGTTGAGGAACTTTGTTTCAAAACCCACTTCAAATGAGTTGGTACGGGTCGGTTTAAGGTTCTTGTTAGGGATTGTGGTATTGTCAATGAATCCGATAGTATAACCGGGATATGTGAACTTGGATTTTGTATATACCAGTCCTAACTGATAGGGGTCGGTGTCACTACCAACCTGTGCGAATGACAGGCGAACTTTACCGTATGGCAGAATGTCACCACGCTTGATCAGTTCAGAGAACACAAAGCTACCCGATACCGAGGGATAAATATAGGTGTTATTTCCAGTAGGAAGTGTCGAAGATTTATCGCCACGGATAGTAGCATCAAGATATAACAGGCTTTTCCATCCGAGATTGACAGCCGCGAACAGCGAGTTAATCTGCTTGCGGTAGCTGTTTTCCTGAAGGCTTGTCTCGTTGAAGCTCATAAGGGCGACCACTTCACGAATCTGCATCTCTTGAGCAGTTGTGATGTTTGTGCGGTTATCGATCTTATAGATGTTTCCACCGGCTGTTCCGGTGAAATCAAAGTCACCCCAGCGGTTGTTATAGGTCGCTATGAGCTCAAAGTTATACATCTGGTTTTTGAACTGGCTCTGCTGGAGGTATCCTGACTCATAACCGGGAGTTGTAGGAGCTTTGAAATCATTAAAGTTAAACCAGTTGAGCTCAGCACCAGCCGTACCTTTGATTTTGAGGTGAGAGGTGACATTGTAGATTGCAGATGCGTGTAAACGGAACTGGTCCTTTTTTGAATCATTTGAGTTCTTATAAACGTCCCAATAAGGGTTTACATTATAGGGGTCCATGCCGTTCCAGTTGGAATATTCGCCGTTGGCATCCTGATATGTACGCAACCAACGCTGATCGTATGTAGTTGCAAGAGTCATCAGGTTCTTGCCGACGTTGGACTTACTGTCGCCAAGAGCAGGACGATTCTTTACATTTTCGTGGGTATAGTTTACGGTGAAGTCGAGGTCAACCTTCCCCATAGATGTATTTGCACGCAGATTGAAAATGTCACGGCTCATGTGAGTCTTGGGGACAATATCCTTGTTGCGCATATCGGTCAGTGTGAAACGAATACCTGTATTGCCAGAATTGGATGAGACTGTAACCGTGTTGTTTGCAGTAAGACCAGTTCTGAAGAATCCTGAGGTATTGTCAGGTATTATAAGATATGGACGCTCTACGCCGTCAAAGTAACGAAGAACATTGCTTCCGTCAGCTTTCGGACCCCAGCTCTTGTTCGTGTTGGATACGGCATCGATACTGTATGTGCCGTTGCTGCCCATACCGTAAATCTGCTGTACATTATCCCATTTCGAGAGCTGTTTGTCAAATGTCAGTGTTCCATTATATTCTACTGAATATTTTTCTTTACCGGCTTTCTTGGTGGTGATGAGAATTACACCGTGGCTGGCACGGCTACCATAGAGAGCGGAAGCAGCCGGACCTTTAAGTACCGACATACTTTCTATATCATCCGGATTGATGCTTGAGATACCGTCACCAAGGTCGTATCCACCTGATGTTCCGGCACTGCCGAAGTTTGTATTGTCCAGAGGCACACCGTCGACCACATATAACGGCTGATTATTACCTGTCATCTCAGTGCTACCACGCAGAATTACGCGGGTAGATCCGGAAGGACCACCTGCGGTCTGGCTTACAACAAGACCTGCCACACGACCTGCCATAGAGTTGATGACGTTAGTTTCCTTGGCTTTTTCAAAGGCATCTCCTTTTACTTCATCAAGACCATAACCGAGAGCCTTTCGGTCGCGCTTGATTCCAAGAGCAGTAACCACTACTTCACTGAGCATCTGGGTACTCTGCTCCAAGGTGATTTTCATTGGGGCTTCTGTAGCCTTGATCTCGACTGGTTCACTGCCAACATAGCTGATTTTTAGAGTCGCACCCGGTGACACCATCAGCGTAAAGTTACCGTCAAAGTCGGTAACTATTCCATTGCTGGTTCCTTTCTCCATTACTGAGGCTCCGATAACGGGACCTTCAGCATCTTCAACGACACCGGTCACCTTTATCTTTTGAGATGGCGTTGCCGCAGCTGCACTGGGTTCTGCATACGACTGAAGCGGCATAGCAAAGGATACCGCACCGACAAGCAGGAACCCGCACAGGAGCTTGTTTGTTAAAGTTCTCTGTTTCATGTGTATTGATTAGTTTATTTTAGTTACTTTAATCCAGTCTATATACATCGATACCGTCTGACCATCTTTTAAGGCTGTAATGCCTTCGATGTCATAGATACCGGTGAATGATCCACCAACAGCAAGGTTAAACAGAATATAAAAGTCGTTTTGAAAATAAGGGTTACCGGTAATGTCGAAACTATGGAATTTGACATCATCTACTGAAACATCAATCTTATTTTCATTCCAAATAAGCGTATATGTGTGATATTTGCCGTCCTGTAAATTTGAACTGGCATCTCCGGCGAAATACTGCTGTTCGTGTCCGGCGACATCTGGTCCATAGTGGAGTGCGGTATTAACTCGTTTGTTACTTGTCCCCTCGGCAATACCTTGGGCATCTCCCATTTCCATTATATCGATTTCACCACAGGCGGGCCACTCCTGCTTATTGTTGCCCATCATCCAAAATGCGGGCCACAGACCATTTGCGGTCTCAGGCAGTTTTATACTTGCCTCAACCTTTCCATACTTGAAATACTTTTTATTCTTAGTGTTCACGCGACCGGACACCACCTTGTTGCCGGTGCGCTTGGCTGTAAGAATTAGTACAGTCTTACCTTCGTCCTTGCCGACTTTGACCTGACTGGTACTATAGGATTGTAACTCTTGATTTGTCCATCCGGCTTCGTGTGTCTCTTTTGACCAGTAAGCGGAATTGAATGAATCAAAATCGTCAAAGAACACCACATCATCGACGGGTTCAACTACTGGCGGTGTTGGTGTCGGTTCATTTCTCGAGTCGCCACACCCTGTTAAGGCCGCTACCGCGAATGCAGAGATGAACAAATGTTTGATATTGAAAAAGACCATGATATTGATTGGTTGGTTTATTTGCTCCCACATAGACCTTATATGGGTTTTGCAAAATTACCACCGCTCGTTATTATCAAGGTTTGATTACTGACATTTTGAGGTTTGTTTTCTGACATATTATGCTATTATTCATAAAATCAGACATAAACACGTTAAACCTCGTTCAATTCTGTTCGCAAAATTTACTTGGAGACACCCCGAAATGCTTTTTGAAGACAGTGCTGAAATACTTGGAATTGGCAAAACCTGTCATCACCGCAACCTCTGCTACCGGCGTTTTTTGTTTAAGTAATTCGGCAGCTCGTTCGAGTTTAAGGACTCGGATAAATTCCTGTGGTGCTTTTCCGGTCAATGACTTCAGGCGACCAAAAAACAGGGTTCTACTCATTGCCATTTCACGGCACAGCAGTTCGATGTCAAATTCAGAATTTGACATATTTGCGATAATTATATCAACTGCCTTATCGACAAATGCCTTGTCAGATGCCGGCATTTCGCTTGCCTGATTGTCTTCAGACAGTCCCGCTACAGGCTGTGTGATTGCTTTCGCTTCGATAGTATCCCCCTCAGCTCTCATTAGTGCAAGCTTCATCAGAGATTCTCGGATACGCTTGCGATTGTGAAGCATACCTCGGACCTTGCTTTTGAGAATGTCAAGGCTGAACGGCTTGGCAATATAGTCATCGGCTCCCTTTTCAATACCGTTCACTATTGCATCGTGAGTGGTCTTTGCTGTAAGCAGAATGACCGGAATACCGGCGGTGTCGGGGTTGTTCTTAATCATGCTGCACAACTCGTCACCCTGTATGCCGGGCATCATCACGTCTGAGATGATAATATCCGGATAGTGGTTTTCAAGGAATCTGAGCGCATCCTCAGCCGAAATAGTTGACACTACATTGTATTCTGCCGAGAATGTTGCCGTCAGATAATTCCTGAGATCATCGTTGTCCTCGACTATAAGCAATGTCTCGTCTTTACTTTCGGAGATTGCTGATACCACGGGAGAGGGTATGCGTATTTCATTCAAAGCCTCATTCAGATTATTGGGATTCCAGTGAATGACAGGCTCGTCGTAGATACGCTTGAACGAGATTGTAAATGTGGTCCCTGCATTCTCCTTGGATGTAAAGCCTATATTGCCGTTGAGCATTTCCACTATACGCTTGACCTGAAGCAGACCGAAACCGTTGCCTGTTTCCTGTGACGCTCTCGCATTCTCGGCTCTATAGACATTTGTGAATATGTTTTTCTGCTCTTTCTCAGGTATGCCTATACCATTGTCGGCAATCCTGATGACAGCCTTTGACTTGTTTGCGGTTAGTGACACCTCCACTTTGCCACCTTGATTGGTATATTTGCAGGCATTCGACATGAGGTTATCAAGCATAAGTTCAAGCAGATGTCTGTCAGCTGAAACCACGACCTGCTCATCGGGAACTTGCAGGTGAAGCGTGATGCCGCGTTTTTCACCAACATTATTGAAACAACTCAGTTCCTCCGACAATAGATAATTAAGATTTATCGGCTCGATGTTGACCTTTGCTTTTCTCGAATCAATCTTTTCAAAATCGAGCAGCTGAGCGGTGACAGCATTAAGCTTTCGTATATTTGCGCCCGCCACATCGAGCAGATATTTAGCCTTTTCGGAAAGGCCGTTCTGTGTCTTCAGCTCTTCAATGGGCGACATGACCAATGACAATGGAGTGCGGATGTCGTGGGCTGTATTGATGAAAAATCTGATTTTGTCTTCGTCATGCTCTTTTCGCAACTGATACCATTTATACCCAATTATAAAATATATAATAAAGGCTATTATAGCCAGATAGCATATTCTGGCCCATATTGTATTCCACCACGGTTCTTCGACAGTGATGTCAATCGAGGTTTCATCTATGACTCGTCCGTCGCTTTTACGCAACGCTTTTATTTTTAGGGTATAATTGCCCGGCGGCACATTCCGGAAGCGGGCGGTACCGTCCATGGTCATTTCGCTCCAATCGTGGTCATACCCTTCAAGGATATACTGATAAGCGATATCATTGCGATAGTCTATGTTTATTGCCTCAAAATCAACATCAAACGAGTTATGACTGGCACTGAGCACTATATTCCGATTTTGCAGCATCTCAAAAAGCTCCGGTATAATCTTGGCAGACTTCTCTTCGCTGATGCCGTCAATGGTGAATCGTGATATTCTCAATGGTGCGGAGTATTCAGCTACACTGATTTTGTCGGGCGACAGTCTGACTGCGCCTGCCGTACTGCCGAAAATCAAATCACCGTTAGATGTCCTTAAAATCGAGGACTTGTTATATTCTCTGGCAATTCCGTTGATAAAGTTAAGACTGGAAACTGTTGAATCGCCTATGATTGCGAGGCCGTTGCCTGTACTTGCCCAAAGGCGTCCCTTGTCATCATGCACAAGACCGTATATATCATTTGAGGGCAATCCGTCTGACATTTTTATCTCGCGTATGATTTTCCTGTTCTTATAATCATACAGGTTAAGACCACCACCTTCGGTTCCAAGCCATACTGTGGTACCTTTTGTGAACATCATCGGGATTATATATGCACTTACGTCGCGCTCTGACTGCTCTTGAAAATTGGCGTACCAGTTATAGCTGTTCGTGTCGGCATCGATGATATAAAATCCGTTGCCGGTAGCGACACCTATACGCGTCTCGTCAACGACACTGATTGACATAACGCCGTCTATCTCAAACCTATGATATAACGAGCCATCGCTATTAAGGGCTACGAGGCAGCCGTGAGGAGAGCCGACCCATATCTTGCCATGACAATCAGTCTGTATTGCGAAGATATAGTTCGATGACAAGGCTCCATCGCTTTGTGTCCAGTGCCCCTTGATGTTTCCCGACAAATCCATACGGTATACGCCGTCGCCATAACAACCGGCCAGTACATTTCCGTTGCCGTCCTCACACAGCGACACAACGACTATTCCGGATAATGAATTTCTCCAGATTTCGGTACGGGGATTGTAAATACTTATTCCGCGGTCAGTTGCATACCATATATTTCCGTCTGTCGACTCTATGATATAATTCACATTGTTGTTGACAAGAGAGTTGGGATTGTCTTTTATATGTGTAATTATATGTATGGGCGACTGCGACAGACTCACCATTGTCACCCCTCCGGTATAACTGCCAATCCACAGATTGCCGTGGCCGTCATTCAACAGTGCATATATGCCGTTGCCGGTAAATGAAAACTCCGGGGCGAGTTCCGTGTTGACACACGTGGCCAGAGAGTTGGCCTTTACATTATAAGCCAGGACACCGCTGCCGTCAATACCTATGGCAAGCCTTTCCGGGCCAAGTTTGACAATAGAACGTATCGGCTTATGTAACAGGCTGTTTGTAGCATGGATTTGAGCAACACTGAAATCCGACAAATCAAGTTTATATAAGCCCTTGTTGAAAGCTCCGATATATAGGGCATCGTTTTCCTCATCGAAATACAGGCT
>CAMWIJ010000077.1 GCA_947174275.1 uncultured Muribaculaceae bacterium | reverse complement strand
CCGGGGACACAAGGATTTTCAGTCCTTTGCTCTACCAACTGAGCTATGGCACCATCGGTGTTTCTTTGCTTTTGCGATGCAAAGGTAGGTATTATTATTTAATCTGCCAAATTTTTTGATGCTTTTTTTGATATTTTTTTGTCGGATTTTGCCGAAGCAATCGCTAAAATACTGATTTACTGAATTTAGAAGTTTTAATTTACAGTATATATTACTTTTGCGTCTCTATTATGTTATATCTGTTTTATTATACCCTTTGCTTTCTTTATAGGTAATGCTTCATTGCTTTCATCATTATTTATCCATCTCTTAATTGCCTTTTACCGTTTTTATATATCATACATTCTACATTTTCTTCTTTTTCATATTTTATATTACCGCGATACGTCGCGTTTTACTTAAATTTATTTTTCCATGAAACTCTTGAACTAACGTCGCGCTTTATTTTTCACCAATATTTTTGTGGACCTGAAGAAAATATTTTATGAAAAAGTTGATAAACTGAAAGAATTTGGCTACTTTTGCAAAGTTTTTTGCCAATTGACAAACGTTATGGGTAAATTTAGTGAATATAAATTGCCGCTAAAAAGCATGCCTGTAGGCATACAAGAAACTGACTATCAAATCGGTAAACAGTTTTTTGTCAACATGGAGAACAATGACGTGCGCAACGCTGACGTCAAGGTGCATCTTGTAGTGGAGCATAAAAATGACTACTATGACATGCATTTCACTTTGACCGGCGATGTGACTGTGGCCTGCGACCGCTGCCTCGACGATCTTGTGCTTCCTGTCGAGACTTCTTACCATATCATTGTCAAATATGGCGACGACTATCGTGATGACTCCGACGAGTACATGGAGATACCCTACAGCGATGCCGACATCAATGTCGCATATATGATACACGACACTATCGCGCTCGCTATCCCTATCAAACATGTGCACCCGGCAGGCAAATGCAACCGTGCGATGAGTTCGATACTGAAGAAACACCGCACAACGTCGACAAATCCTGAAGATGCCGAAATGGAGGCCGAGCTGATGGATGAAATCGACGAAATCGACGACGCTCCCACCGACTCTCGCTGGGACAAGCTCAAAGATTTAAATCTCGACTGACAGCCGTCAGCCATTGATTTACATAACACAGGCTTATATAAACATAATATAGATAATTATACAAAAAAATAAAACAAAATGGCACATCCTAAACGAAAACAATCAAAGACTCGCACCGCCAAACGTAGAACTCACGACAAAGCAGCGATGCCTACATTGGCAGTATGCCCCAACTGTGGCGCATGGCACGTTTACCACTGTGTATGCGGCGAATGCGGTTACTATCGTGGCAAAGTAGCTATCGAAAAAGCAGCAGCTGTCTAAGTTATCACGAGTTTTTGTCACTCACTGCCATAAGTCCGCCGCAGTGTAAATGAGCGCGCGGACATGGCTGTCGCATATTCATACGGCAACTCTCCGCCCCGCCGGCAGAGCCACAATCTGCAGTAATGCCTCCGGAAAGAGATGACTCCTCCGGGGTGAAAAACAGGGTGCAGAAGCAAAAAAAGAGAGTGGCAACATCCATACAGCCGACGCTACCGCAGCGTGCGGCTATTACATTATTCATATCCAGACAATATGGTTAACGCAAGAATATCTGGCATCGCCTCCTACGTTCCCGAAGATATCCTCGACAACGAGATGCTCTCAAAGATGGTCGACACCAACGACGAGTGGATCACCACCCGTGTCGGCATCAAGGAACGCCGCATACTCAAACTCGAGGGCGAAGGCTCGTCATATCTCGGCGCCAAGGCTGTTGAGAAACTCATAGCCGAGACCGGAGTAAATCCCGACGAAATCGAACTGGTGATATGCGCCACATCCAATCCCGACTACCGTTTCCCCTCCACAGCATCGGTAATCGTGGAGAAAACAGGTCTTAAAAACGCATACGCATACGACATTCAGGCCGCATGCGCCGGTTTCATCGTAGCGCTTGAGGACGCCACAGCATACATCAAATCGGGACTCCGCAAGAAAGTCATTGTCGTAGCAGCCGAAAAGATGTCGTCGATGGTCAACTATCAGGATCGTTCGACATGTCCGCTGTTTGGCGACGCTGCGGCTGCCGTGCTCGTAGAGCCCACCGAAGAGGCTACGGGAGTCATCGACGGCGTGTTCCACGTCGACGGTGCCGGACTCGAACACCTGCTCATGAAGGCCGGCGGCTCGGTCAAGCCCATCACCCACGAGGCAATCGAAGCCGGAGAGAACTATCTCTTCCAGGACGGACGCAACGTCTACAAGAATGCAGTGACCGACATGCTCACTTCATCGCTCGACGTGATGAAACGCAACAACCTGACAGTAGACGATGTCGACTATCTCATACCCCACCAGGCCAACCTCCGCATCATCGAGGCCGTCAGCTCGCGCGCCGGCTTCCCCGCAGAGAAAGTGCTTGTCAACATCGAGCACTACGGCAACACATCGGCCGCTTCAATTCCTTTGTGTCTTGACGAATACAAGACCAAGCTCAAGAAAGGCGACAAGCTTCTGCTCACAGCCTTCGGCGCCGGATTCACCTGGGGCGCGATGTATGTCATCTGGGATCTGTAATCAGTTATCAGGCAAAATATTTCTGAAAATAGCATCTTTTAAGGTGCTATTTTTGTTTTATACACGTAGCCATTATTTTTAAGCAAGGCATTAGAATTATATGGATTATTTTTAATAGATTTGTACAACAGCAAAAACATAACACAATATGGAAGAAAAACAGCATAAAGCAGGGTTTGTCAATATCGTCGGCAACCCCAACGTAGGCAAATCGACACTGATGAATGACCTTGTGGGCGAACGTGTGTCAATCATAACCTCGAAGGCCCAGACCACACGCCACCGCATCACCGGCATTGTCAACACCCCCGACTATCAGATAGTATTCTCCGACACACCCGGAGTGCTCTCGCCAAAATACAAGCTGCAGGAAAGCATGCTCAGCTACTCCGAAGGAGCTCTGACCGACGCCGACATACTGCTCTACGTGACCGACGTCGTTGAGGATCCGACCAAAAACGCCGATTTCCTCGCCAAGGTAGCCAAAGAAAAAATACCTGTTCTGCTGGTGATAAACAAAATTGACCTCGTCAAGTCACAGCAGGAACTTGAGGATAAGGTGTCGATGTGGAAAGAAATACTCCCCAACGCCGAAGTGTTCCCCACCTCGGCCAAAGAGCATTTCAATGTCAGCAACCTGATGAGCCGCATCGTCGAACTGCTGCCGCCATCGCCTCCCTATTTCGGCAAAGACGCGCTGACCGACAAGCCCGCACGCTTCTTCGTCACAGAGATCATCCGTGAGAAGATACTTCTCAACTACGACAAGGAAGTGCCCTACGCCACCGAAGTGATTGTGGAGAAATTTGACGAGTCAGACACCGCCATCCACATAATGGCAGTGATATATGTAGAGCGCGATTCGCAGAAAGGCATACTTATCGGCAAGGGAGGCTCGATGCTCAAACGTGTGGGCACCGAAGCCCGCAAGGACATCGAGAAATTTTTCGACAAACGCGTCTATCTCGAACTGTTTGTAAAGGTAGAGGCCAACTGGCGCAACCGCGAGAACAAACTGCGTTCGTTCGGATATATCGAATAAACAGCCGGCATAGCACCCGCCTCAGCCTGCAATGACACCAGCCGGAGCGGCCGCCTTTGCGGATTTCAATTTTTTATGTTAAATTTGCACTTCAAACGCAAAATCAATACACCGTTATGGGACAACTTGTAGCAATTGTCGGACGCCCTAATGTCGGCAAATCGACACTCTTCAACCGCCTGACCGAAAGCCGCACGGCTATCGTCGACGAGACCGCCGGCACCACCCGCGACCGACAGTACGGCAAAGTAAACTGGAATGGTAAAGAATTCTCGATCGTCGACACCGGCGGCTGGGTAGTCAATTCCGAAGACATATTCGAAGGCGAAATCAACAAGCAGGTTGCCCTTGCCATCGAGCAGGCCGACGAAATACTTTTCGTGGTCGACTCGATGAACGGAGTGACCGACCTCGACGACCACGTAGCCGAGATACTCCGCAAATCGAAGAAACCGGTGCTTCTCGTAGCCAACAAGGTCGACTCCAACGACTGGCTCTACAACGTGCCCGAATTCTACGGACTCGGTCTGGGCGACCCCTACCCCATCTCAGCGGTCAACGGCTTCGGCACCGGCGACCTTCTTGACGATGTGGTCAATAAACTGCCTCAGCCCGAAAATGACATCGAGGAAGCAGTCGAGGATATTCCCAAGTTTGCCATTGTCGGACGCCCCAACGTAGGCAAGTCATCGATTATCAACGCATTTATCGGCGAGGACCGCAACATCGTGACCGACATAGCCGGCACCACGCGTGACTCTATCTACACCCGCTACAATAAATTCGGCTTCGACTTCTACCTTGTCGACACCGCCGGCATACGCAAGAAAGCGAAAGTCAACGAAGACATCGAGTATTACTCCGTTATACGCTCAATCCGGGCTATCGAAGCCTCCGACGTATGCATTCTGATGATCGACGCCACCCGCGGCATCGAGGCACAGGACCAGAGTATATTCTCGCTTATACAGCGCAACAAGAAAGGCCTTGTGGTGTGCGTCAACAAATGGGACCTCGTGGAAAACAAGAGCCAGGCGGCAATCAAGACCTTCGAGGCCGCCATACGCGACCGCTTCGCGCCGTTCACCGACTTCCCCATCATCTTCACGTCGGCCATGACCAAGCAGCGCATCTACAAAGTGCTTGAGACCGCCATTGAAGTCTACGACAACCGTCGTCGCACCATTCCGACCTCTCAGCTCAACAACTACCTGCTCGAGGCCATCGCGGCATATCCGCCACCCGCCAACAAAGGCAAATACGTAAAAATCAAATATATCACCATGCTCAAGGGAGCGCCTGTGCCCACATTCATATTCTTCTGCAATCTGCCGCAGTGGGTCAAAGAGCCCTACCGCCGCTATCTCGAAAACAAGATACGCGAGCACTGGGACTTCCACGGCACTCCGATAAGCATCTTCATGCGCGAGAAATGACGCCATAGCCATAACAGCAAAAAGCATCACGGGCTGCGATACCGACACAGATATCGCAGCCCGTGATGCTTTTTTCCACGCTGTCCGGCCGTCAGTCGGCAGGGAGCTCCACGCGGTGTTTCCAGCGGCGGTGAGTCCACAGCCATATCGACGGCTGACGTTCTATATTGCGCTCAAGAAGCCTCGTATAACGCTCCGTAATCTCGCCGGGCGCCGTCAATGACGCATCGTCGGCTATCGGCACAATCCGCACGTGATATCGCCCGCGCTGAAGTTTCGTCATATCAAAATAAACCACAGCGGCCGACAGCTTGCGCGCTACCGTCTCCGTGCCTGAAATCATGGCCGTAGGGTGGTTGAGCAGCATGGTGACATAGCCCGGGTCGTTGTGGCTCGGCTTCTGATCGCTCATAAAGCCGGTAAATGTCGTGATTCCCTCCTTGCGTCGTCGCAGAAGCTCGCGGAACACTGTGGCCTTGGCATAGCAGCGCGAATTAAAACGCTCGCGTATGCGCAACATATACGCGTCCATCCACTTCGATTTCAAAGGGCGGTAGACCTGCGAGCGCTCGCTGCCCTCCACATCGGCAACCACGCCGAGCGAGGTGACCCACTCCCAGTTGAAACAGTGGGAGAAATAGGCCACTACCGGTCGTTTCTCTTTAAGACAGTCAAGCACCACATCCAGGTTCTCATACGTGACGCGACGGCGGATCTCGCGTTCCGACATACCCCCGAGCCTTATCGTCTCAACCACATAATCGGCGAAATCAAGATAGAAATCCTTTGCTATCGCACGCAGCTGCGCCGGCGATCGATCGGGAAACGACGCGGCAAGATTGGCCATCACCACCTTGCGCCGGTATCTAACCACATGATACAGGAGCAGATAGAGCGCATATCCGAGCGGATAAAGCACCCCGAGCGGAAGGTGCGACAGCAGCCACATCGCGCCGTCAGCCAGTTTATATCCAACACGTGCCATACACTATTCCTCCCCTGAAAGCAGATGCCCTCTGACTGTCTCAGATCCGGCGACAGCCTCATCGAGCATCACCTCGACGATATGATTGTCAAGGTGCGCCGGCGCATCGACCGACACCCTGATATAATTGTCGGTGAAACCGCCCATCGGCTGTCCGGCGGCGGAATGCTCGAGCAGCACCTTGCGCCCCGTGCCGATATAACGCCCCGTGAAATCAGCGAGACGCGCATCCGAGAGCGCTATCATGCGCGCCGCCCTGCCATGCTTATCTTCCTGCGACACCACATGCGGTATCTCGAGGGCGCGTGTGCCGGGCCGTTCCGAGTAGGGGAACACATGCAGGCGCGATATGTCAAGCGACTCCACAAATGCATACGACCGCTCAAACTCCTGAGCCGTCTCGCCTCGCGCACCGACAATGAGGTCGACACCGATAAAGGCATGCGGTATCACACGGCGTATGCGCTCTATCTTCTGGCGGAACAGAGCCGTGTCATAATGACGCCGCATGAGCCTGAGCACCTCGTCAGAGCCCGATTGCAGCGGTATATGGAAATGCGGCATGAAACGCTTCGAGCCGGCCACGAAGTCAATTATCTCATCAGTGAGCAGATTGGGCTCTATCGACGATATGCGGTAACGCTCTATCCCCTCCACCTCGTCAAGCGCGCGGCACAGGTCGATAAACCCTTTGTCGGTGCCCTTGCCGAAATCACCGATATTCACTCCGGTGATGACGATTTCCTTTCCACCTTGCCGAGCCACAGTCTGCGCCTGCTCCACAATCTCCTCTATCGATGCCGAGCGGCTGCGACCGCGTGCCCGCGGTATCGTGCAGTAGGTGCACCAATAGTCGCAACCATCCTGCACCTTGAGAAAATAGCGGGTGCGGTCGCCGCGCGAACACGACGGACTGAACGCCGTCATCTGCTGCAGCGGCGTTATCAGGCACTGCGCGTTATTGTCGGCAATCCAACGCTCTATGTAATCAGGGAGCGAATTCTTACGGTCAGAGCCGGCAACAATCACCACTCCGGGCAGTGCCGAAGCCTCCTGCGGCTTTAGCTGGGCATAGCATCCGGTGACGACTATGCCCGCATCGGGATAACGCCGGTGAAACGAACGTATCGTCTGACGGCATTTCTTGTCGGCCTCGCCCGTCACCGAACAGGTATTGACAAGAATTATATCGGGAATCTCACCGTCGCCACAACGCATTATGCCGCGGGTCTCGAGCATCTCGGCGATTGTGGATGTCTCGGCGAAATTAAGTTTACAACCAAAAGTATGGTATAGACAGAGCATTTTATCTTTAATTCGTAAAAAATTTGAACCTCAAAATCAGCGTTCAGTCTTTCTTATTGAGGTCGGCATTGGGCTGCGCAGGCTTGTCGAGACCGTGCTGACGCAACAGCGCGTCGGCAGTCGGAGCCTGTCCGCGGAACTTTATGTAAAGCTCCATCGGATC
Organism: uncultured Muribaculaceae bacterium; assembly: GCA_947174275.1. GTDB lineage: Bacteria > Bacteroidota > Bacteroidia > Bacteroidales > Muribaculaceae > JAGBWK01. Next base: position 2,205 of record CAMWIJ010000077.1, on the reverse strand, counting down.
CTCGCTGCCGCCCATCTCAAGGATGTTTTCCTTGAACGAACGCGCAGTCTCCGGGTCAAACACGCCATTCTCCTTGAACAGCTCGAAGCCGTCGGTATCAAGCACCTCGGCCCAGAGATACGTATAGTATCCCGAAGCATAACCGTCGCTGCCGAAAATATGTTTGAAATACGGGCTGTGGTAGCGGTATTCAACCTCGCGGGGCATGCCGAGTTCCTCAACAACCTTCTCCTCGAAAGCATTGACGTCGACATCGCCGGCATAGTCCATCTGGCCATACTGGAGGTCAAGATAAGAAGCAGCCACACGTTCAGCCATATTGAAACCGGCATTATGGCGCGACGCAGCCTGAAGTTTCTCAATAATCGCATCGGGAATGACCTCGCCGGTCTTGTAGTTGTGCGCATAAACCTTGAGCAGCTCCGGCTCGAGCGCCCAGTGCTCGGTAATCTGCGACGGCAGTTCCACGAAGTCGCGGTCGACAGCCGTGCCCGACTGGCACTTGTATTTCGCACGCGAAAGCATGCCATGCAGTCCGTGACCGAATTCATGGAACATAGTCGCCACATCGTCAAGCGACAGAAGCGACGGAGAGTCGGCCGTCGGAGCCTCGAAGTTGCACACGTTGTATATGATGGGACGCACAGCCGTACCGTCAGCCGCCACATACGACGGCTTCATCTCGTCCATCCACGCGCCCTGACGTTTCGACGCACGGGTGAAATAGTCGGTCATGAACACTGCCACATGGTTGCCGTCGAGGTCAACGACCTCGTATACCTTCACATCCGGGTGATACTTCGGTGCATCGGGCAACTCCTTGAATTTCACGCCATACAGACGCTCGGCAAGCGTAAAGATACCCTTTCGCACCGACTCCACCTCGAAATACGGACGCACCTCATTCTCGTCAAGGTCATATTTCTTGGCTCGCACCTTTTCGGCATAATAGTAATAATCCCAAGGCTCTATCTTGATTTTGTCGCCACGGTCATCGGCAAGCCGCTGCATTTCAGCAACCTCCTCCTTCACCTTGTCGACTGTCGGCTGCCACACCTGCATCAGAAGGTCGAGAGCGTTCTGGGGCGTTTTGGCCATGACATTGTCAGTCATGTAGGCCGCATAGTTCGGAAACCCGAGAAGCTTCGCCTTCGCCGAACGCGCCTTAAGTATATCGTTGATTACAGGATGATTGTTATATTCGCCCGACGAAGCCAGCGACGTATATCCGCGATAAATATCGTGGCGGAGCTGACGGTCATCGGCATACTGCAGGACGGCAAGACGGCTCGGAGCATGGAGCGTGAACGCCCACTCCCCTTTGTGTCCGCGTTTCTCGGCCTCGGCTGCGGCAGTAGCCACAGCGCTTGCCGGAAGCCCTGCCAGGCGCGCCTTGTCATCGACAAATACCGCAAAGGCATTCGTGGCGTTGAGCAGGTTCTTGTTGAATTTCAGATACAGATCCGAGAGCTGCAGATTGAGTTCCGACAGTTTCTCCTTCTCTGCCGCAGGCAAGAGCGCGCCGTTGCGGACAAAACTCTTATACGACTCCTCTACAGCACGCTTCTGCGCCTTGTCGAGATTTTCACGGTGGTCATAGAGATATTTCACACGGTTGAACAGACCCTCGTTCATCGACACCTCGTCGGAGTAGCGCGACACCATCGGAGTCACCTCCGCGGCGATTTCCTCCATTGCCGGCGACGAATCAGCCTCCGAGATACCGAAGAACACGCGGCTCACCCTTTCGAGCGTAGCGCCGGCATTGTCCATCGCCACAATCGTATTCTCAAACGTAGGAGTGTCGGGATTTGCCACAATGGCCGCGATGTCGGCGCGAGCCTCCTCTATGCCTTTGGTAATAGCAGGCACATAGTCGTCGAGCGTAATCCTGTCGAACGGCGGAATTTCAAACTGCGTATCGTATGGTTTCAAAAACGGGTTGACATGCCCTGCCGACTGCGCACCCCCGGCAAGAGGAGCGGCAATAGCGGCCGCAAGCATTGCTTTGACTATTTGTTTTTTCATCTTTATTAACAGTATGATTGATTTAATTATTTTCAATTTCTATGTGATACAAATTTATAGAAAATTTTCCACACCGACAACACAAATTCATACAATGTGCGCCACACTGCCGGCATCAAGTCCCTCCGAGATACCGAAGAACACGCGGCTCACCCTTTCGAGCGTAGCGCCGGCATT
>CAMWIJ010000076.1 GCA_947174275.1 uncultured Muribaculaceae bacterium | reverse complement strand
AGGATTTGGTAAATGTCGGTTATGGAGAGGAAGCAGCACACGAGATACTTGAAAAGTATCCTGATGATGCACAACGACTATATGATGTTATGGAATCGTCCAATCAAATTGAGGCTGAATGTGAAGCACTGATTGCAGATAATGAAGAGTTTCTTCAGAATCATAGTTTCTTTGACTCTGACATATGCTATTCTTCATCTTATGAAGGTGACGAAAGTAATGTAGATGATTCCCATGAGACATCTTCTACTACACAAGGTAAAGAAATATCATTCGGATCGTGTGATTGCCGTTCAGAATGCAAGTACAATACTGGAGCTTCTTACAAATATGCTGATTACGGATATTCCGGCTAAAATATGCGAATTGTAACTCGAAGCAGACGAAAATACAATTATTCTCCTTTGACAAATAAAATCACGTTATGGGAGAATAATAGTTTATGTGAAGATATATTCAATGTTTCGTATATTGAAACATTTGACTATTCCTTTGATAAGATCTCAATGTTTACCATTGAGATAACACAGCAATGTAATCTTAGATGTAAATATTGTATTTATTCAGGCGATTATGATAATCGTCGGTCTCATAATGAACAGTCATTCCCTTCTGATGCTATACCTTCACTTATTAACTTTATCGCTTCACATGCCGACAAATCAGCTCCTGTTATAACCGTATGTTTTTATGGTGGGGAAGCTCTTCTTCAAAAAGATAAAATCCAAAAGATTATCTCCGAATTATATTCGCTAAGTTTTATTTTTGAATTTACAATTTCTTCCAATGGAGTTCTTCTCAGTGAAGAAACTATTGACTGGATTTGTTCATTGCCAAACTTAAAAGTCACTATAACAATTGACGGCGATAAACTAATTCATGATGCAAATAGAGTATTTCCTTCCGGCAAAGGGTCTTTTGATATTGTGATGAAAAACCTAAAATGGTTTAAAGATATGTATCCGCAAGAATATGACAACCGGGTCCAATTTCTTTCAACGGTTGATAGCATATTGAGGTTACATGATTTATCAATTTTTTGGGAACAAAATCCGATACTTTCTAACCATCGGCCGGTTCATATTTCTTCTATAATCCCAAATTTTCCCAAAGGAGAAGTATCAGATAAAACTTCTTTTTTGAAGAATCAATTAGTCATTTATGAAGAAGCTTTAACCCTATATTTGAAAGGAGAGGAAAATATTCTGACTGACGAATTAAAACGTTTAATTGGGATTATCGAGCATCGTGAATTTTTTGAGTTACCTAAACAACAAAGATTCATCACCTGTTGCCATAACACATATTCCTGTTTCATCACTTCCTCAGGTCAACTCTATGTTTGTGAAAAATTCAATGAGGAATTTTCAGTTGGCACTCTTGAAAATGGATTTGACAAAAATGCACTTATTAGAATAAATCAGACGTTTACACAACGTAAAAATTCTCATTGTTCAAAATGTTGGGCAAAACGGTTGTGCAGGATATGCGCCACCAACTTAAACCACTCAACTACTGAATTTGAGTGGTTCTGCAATCGTGAGAGACAAAAAATACAACTCGCACTAAAATATTACTGCGAGATTCGAGATTCAAGAATATAAACATATAAACAACTGAACTTATGGGATTCTTTGACGCTATAACAAAAGCATCCTTAGATATTAGCAAAGACAATAGCTATGTCATGTATGTGTTTGTTTATTCCTGATTTTATTGGATTTAAAAAAGATCATTATAATGAGAAGCTCCTTAACCGTATCAAGAATATAAATCGACGTATAAACTCTATGATAGAATCACGTTTCGAGGCTTTCAATCCCCATCTGAATGAAGATCAATTAAAGGATCTTTTAAGTTTTATAAGAAATTAATGCTATCAGGAGATAAAAGACCTTAAATTATTTGCAAAACTGGAGGGCAATCTTATGTCGTTCATTCCGGGCATGAAATTCATAGGAAAAGTATACGGTTATAACTGCCATTAAACGAGGCCTAATGGAATTTTTTACGGAATTGTATGTTTATGGCCGGACAATAGAAGAAGCTAAAGAATTTTTTAAACTTAAATACGTTTATGTTTTTCGGAATTCTTTGGATTAACGTAAATCAATGACAAATAAGAAAAAATACTCACATTTAAAAAATTTAATCAATATTTGCAAACTCTTAAAGACAAAGCAACCGAGCTCCAAGATGCGCACGGCTAAGAACTGCGCGATGCCGCCCTTTCTTGGCTTAAGAGAATTCGGTATCCGAAATACGCACAAAAAAACGATGATAATTCAGTAACCTACAAAGAATAATGACTACAACTTAAGCGATGGAGAATTTCATCGCTTTTTTTTATTGCATGCCGGATAGATTTTGGATTTCTACGGCTCATTAAACATATAACATTAAAACAACGTTATCAATGAGCGACAAAATCACTTTCAAGAACCGGCTTGCTAATATCGGCGAAGGATTATGGCAGGCAATCTGTTGGGTTGGACGCTGTCTTAACCCGAAGGACAAAACCCCTTTCTGGCGCGTGATATGGTGCGTATTGACCATTTGCGTTATCGTCTGCACTTGTATCATTGCTCGTGCATGGTTTCAGACAGAACAAGAGGATGCACTGCATTACGGAGACAAGCGACGAATCAGCAAACAACTTGTTTTTGTCAAGCCTCGTCACTCTGATAAACCTGGCATAATCCGGAATATCAACACCGGTGAAGTAGTTGCCAAGGGGATTGACTGGATTGCTCTCCCTTTCGATGAGGATAGCCTGATGGTATATTCAAAAGACAATAAGCGGGGGTATATCAATCGTTTCAGCGGAGAAGTTGCTATCCCGGCAAAGTATGCAAAAGCATGGGCGTTCTCAAGCGGAGTTGCAGCCGTGTCGGAAGGAGACAGCATCTATTTCATAAATCACACCGGACAAGCCATAAATGACAAGAAATTTGCGCACAATGCCAAAAATCAGGAATATGTATATCACGGCGACTACTGTGCTCTGGCTATTGATGGCGGCCTTATGGGACTCATCGACCGCGAGGGTAACTGGGCTGTAGAACCGAAATATCAGTGGATAATCTCAGAGGCAAATAACTCATGGCGTGTTCGTGAAGGTGATAAACAGCATGGATTATGGTATGCCCTCAACAATAAAGCCGAACTGATAACCGAAGTCGGTTATCCCGAGATTACGATCACAGAAGATCTTGGCGTTGTAGCTACATTGCCAAACCATTTACAGGTGTCATACGGATTTGACGGAACCAAATCTGATATGTTTCTTCTCCATGAAATCGAAAAGATGTATTATGACAAAGATGAGTGGGATAAGGACGGAAATCGTCTTATTGATGCGACTACGTTGATGCGTTATCGAATGTCTGACGGTTATGAGGGACTGTGTACTGTGGATGGAGAGATTATAACAGAACCTCTCTATTGGGAGGTACTTCCTTTGACAAAAGACACTTATATTTGTCGTTATAAGGATGCTTCTGCCGGAGTGATTGTAAACTCCAAAGGTGAAATTGTCAAATATCAAAATTTCTAAGAAACTGTTTAAATTTATATGACACCGACAAGACGCTCAAAGGCAAAGTGATATGAATTTTAAACAGTTTCTAAAACTATGATTACTACTCATTATCTTCTTCTTTGCGCGCTTTTCTGCGCGAAACCGGCGGCGCATGAAATCCGCAAATGGTGGAATGAACGTAAAGATAAGTAGTCTCGTTTTTAAATATCCAAAACGTTCAATGATTATCCAATACCGAACTTTTTCAGAATGTGGACCTCGCTACAAGAACGAGGACTATGTTGGCAGCGTTCTAATGCCTGAGCAACAACAAGCAATGTTCGTTTTATGCGATGGCATGGGTGGACATCGAAGCGGTGACATAGCGAGTCAAACAATTGTTAAATCCATCTGCAATTATTGGCGAGGAAATTCCAGGCGCGAGGATTGCGATGAGAAAATCGTTGACGCTTGCAATGAAGCAAAACGTTCATTGGAAAAGTGCCCAAAAGTAGAGATGGGAACAACCATGGTAATGGCCTGTCTTGAAAATGGCATAGCTCTCATTGCCCATTGTGGTGACAGCAGATGTTATCATTTCCATACATGGGGATTGCAGCATTGGCACACTACCGATCATAGAGCTATAACGGCTGAAGGATGGGGATATGTGTCTAAAGGTTTCGTACAGGGAGAAGAAACACATATTCCTGAAATCAATGAGTATGTCCTCAGCACCGGAGACTATCTGTTGCTTTGTAGCGATGGCTTATATAAATGCTTCGACAATGATGAAGAAATTGAACAGTTGCTTGAATGCATTACTGACATTGATGAACTTGAGGCCACACTTATTGACCGCTGCAAGCGTAATGCTCGTGACAACTATTCCGCTATTATTATAAAAATTGTGCAAATTTAAAATTATGGATATTCCAGATTCCTACGATATAACAATAATGTCTGATATTGATAGATTCATTTTAATGTTTACATCTTTACTAATGTAATGAACTTCTAATTTAATCAGTTATGGCAATTTTCAATCTTGACTACAACGCTCTATGGGAGAGCATCTGCAACTGGAGCCGTAAGGCAGGCCGCGCTGCAACCCGCCCAGTTCTTCTTATGTGGTATGTTATGCGGAGCAAGGACACCTCAAGAAAAGACCGATGGGCAATCTTCGGCTCACTGGCCTACCTCATTCTTCCTATTGACATTCTCGACTCAAAACGTCTGCCAATAATCGGCTGGCTTGACGAAATAGCCTCTCTTGCCGTCCTCGTTCAGAAAATGTCGAAATACATCACTCCCGAAATGGAGGTCAAAGCCGATGAACTGCTTGACAAATGGTTTCCCTCACCTTCGCTCATCCGTCCTGCAAGTCGGGAATATGCCGAGTATGAAATTATATAAGGTTGAAAACTTATTCTAAAGTAACTTGTAATGTGCTTGTTTTGACGGCAATCATCGCATACATCATTTTTCGTGACAGATAAAAGATTATGCCCTATTTTAAGAAACAAAAATTAAAGATTACAAGGCGTTAGCGCCTTTATATCAGTATAAATTAGTAACTTTGGCAACTTAAAGACACCATTATCATGCAGAACGAATACAATCGTATCATTCAGAAGAGAGCCGACCACGTTTTCGAGGTCATGGCAAAGCGCGTATCGCCTGAGGATATGCTCCGGATCCGTGCAGCGTTTGAACTTGCACGGGAGGCACACGCTCCCCAGAAGCGTAAAACCGGCGAACCTTATATCTTCCATCCCATAGCGGTGGCGAATATTGCGGCAGAGGAACTCATGCTCGGCGCGAATCCGGTCATTGCGTGTTTTCTGCATGATGTGGTTGAGGACACTGATTACACCATCGACGATATTCGTGACCGGTTCGGTGACGATGTAGCTTTCCTTGTGCGTGTCGTGACAAAAAAGCCGACACACGACTATGAGCTGTCAAAGCAACTCGACAACTACCGTCAACTGCTCAACTCCATGCAGTATGACATACGCGCGATACTCGTGAAACTCGCTGACCGTCTGCACAACATGCGCACTTTGGCATCGATGAAGCCTGAGAAGCAGATGAAGATTGCAGGTGAAACCGACTATTTCTATGCTCCGCTCGCTAACCGTCTTGGACTCTATAACATCAAGACTGAACTGGAAAACCTTTCATTCCGTTTCCGTTGTCCGGACGAATATGATGAAATTTCTTCACTCATTGCCCGTCATGTAGATGCTAACAAAGATAATCTTGAAATTTTCCGTAGCCAGATAGAAGAGACTCTCTCTAAAGCCGGAATCATAGCCCGTGTCTATGTAGATTACCGTAGCCCGTTCAGCCTGTGGCGTAAGATGAAGAAGTATGGTGATGATTTCAATCATCTGAAATATCGTCATTTCGTAGAAGTGGTGTTTGACGAGACTCTGACTGCACTCAGCGAGAAAGAGATGGCAATGAAGATTTACTGCATCCTGACCGACCGCTTCAAGGAAAAGCATTGCAGCATGAGCAACTATATCGACTCGCCAAAAGAAAACGGCTATCAGAGCATCCACGTCAAACTCCTTCCGGACTTCGGCCGCTGGCAGGAAGTGCATATCAGCAGCGAGGCTATGATTCGTCAGTCTCAGTTAGGATGTGTCGCTGAGCGCAACGAAAGCAACATCCAGATGTGGATTGAGAAGTTCCGCAAGGTGCTCCACGACACAATCAGTGGCTCCAAACGAGATAACCGCTATATGGAGGACATTATCACCGCCTTCTATAATGACGATATTCAGGTATTCACGCCAACCGGCAAGAAGATTATCCTTCCTCAGAACGCCACGGTGATAGATTTCGCCTACGAGGTGCACACCGACCTTGGCGACCATGCCAAATATGCCCGTATCAACAGCCGCCTGGAGCCCGTCAACACGACTCTGCGACGTGGTGACGTAGTTGAAATTTTCACCGATAAGAATTCACATCCCGAACAAGACTGGCAGAACTTCGCCCATACCTTCAAGGCACGCAAGGCAATCCGGCGTTATCTGGAGTCGCTACCCACAAACACATATTGCCGATGCTCAATCTGCAATCCCATTCCGGGAGAGGAAGTAATCGGCATACGTAATCCTTACGGCCGTGAACTAATCACAGTTCACAAACGCGACTGCCACCATGCCATAAGCATGGCATCCTCTTATGGCGACGATGTAGTGTCGGTTGACTATAAGGCCGATGAAACCCTTTACCCTTTGACTTTGAGAGTGAGAGCCGTTGACCGAAGCCACCTCTTCGTTGACCTCGTAGACTGCATCACAAACACCTTCCACCTCTCGATGGAGTCGTTCAACACCAAGACCGACCGCAATATAGTTGTCTGTAAAATCTGTTTCGGTGTCCACTCCTATGCCGAGTTCAAAACTATTATTAATCATATCTCGGCCATCAACGGCGTTGATGAAGTGCGCCGCCTCAATGACGATGATGGCATTTGGGATTGACCAAACATATTTATAACGGATTTCGTCGGCATCAGCACTTATGAGATATTGAATGTAAAAGAGACTCCCTCGCAAAGTCAAGACGGCGATTTCTTTGAAATATTGGCTATATTGATTACATTTGCGGGAAATAACCCTTTTATGGCAACATATAGTCTGAGTATTTATCGAATTACTATCTACAAACACAACAAGCCGCTCGAGCATGAATATCTTGACTGCTTCGACGACGGAAAAAGTTTGATTTCCATTATCAATGGAATGCTTGACAGATGGCATGACGAACGCCATCTTAACGATTACTCGTATGATGCGTTTGATGACAAACGGGTCAGCCGCATCAAACGGGATGAAAACGGAGGGTTTATGCATTTCCATGTAGGACCCTGCATTTCCGGAATTATAGAATCGGGAGCCTATGGGACAGAGGAAAGTATCATTGACCATAAAACCGGTGATGAGCGGTATCGGAAAAAGAAAGATGACGCGCAGATGATTCCGTTTTATTTCTGCTTTTACATCCCAAATCACTCAACTCAAGGTTTTCTTGTATTGGAGCGCATCGGAAGCAATGGAATATTTACTATGTTGAGAGATGCTATCAGCCACGAAGTCGGAAAGCTATTAATGGAAAAGCATACACTTAAAATTGAGCCGTTTATCGTTAAATCTGTATTTGAAAATAATCTGAAGTCGATATCATCGCCAAGTAAGGTGTTTCTTAAAGGGGTCAAGAGCAGCGCTTTTGCGGCCGGGTTGCCTGTGCAATGCATGATAAGCAACAATTTTATCAATGCTGAAATAGTCTTGTCAATAAAGGATCACAGATTTAATTGGATTGAAGAAACATTCAACAGCCTCATAAATCGCGGCAACAAAGAGACGTTGGTTGTAGATAATATAGAGTGTCAGGATGTCGCATTTCAGGTTACAATTGACGGACGTCAGCGAAAAATTTCTATTTGCGACATGAGAAATCTCGGCACCTCTATCGATATATCAAAAGAAGTCAGATTTGGCTCTGATGGTTACCCCCAGTTCGACGGTCTCGAAAAAGAGGCCGGACGCTTGATTTCATATATAAAAAAAGATGATGGGAAGAAGGTTTGATCCGGTGGTGTTTGCCGCCTGGACTTTTATTGCGCTTGCTGCTATTGCCGGAGTGATCTTGCTAATTGTGGGACTGGCAGAAAAACCGACTTCCGATAGCGTGCAATCTGTTCTATTGTCGCAGATGAAAGGGTCGTTGGGCGATATTCTGTCAGGTACGCTTGGTGTGTGCCTGTCGTTTTCTGCGACCTTGTTCATGGTAGTGACTTTCCGAGATCAGCGCCGACAGCATCAGGAGCAGCTGAGGCAGTCGAACCGCGAACGCTTCGAAAACACATTTTTCAATATGCTGTCAATGTACCGCGACGTGCGCGACAGTGTGACGAAATATCTATCCGACCGGAATCATTTCTCCTCGCTTGAAAAGTATTACGATGGTTTCAGGCAATTTTGTTCCACAGGCGAAAACTGTGCTCAGTTAGAAAGAATCAAAAACTATCTCTCCGGTCATGACATTACTGCAGTTGACCTGGAAAGAGTTGAGGAAGGCCTTGGAAATATGTACTCTGACTATGCCGACAGTCACGGAGAGTCGATTGGATATTTTTTCAGATATGTCCACAACATGATTAATTTTGTAATATGCCAATGGGGCACTTCTGATGACGCGGCATCTGATGTCAAGCAATATCTGAATCTCATACAGGCGCAGATGACCGACGAAGAACTTGGTCTTATATTTTACGACGCGATTTCAAAATACGGTCAGAGCCGAAATTTTGACAAGCAGTTCAAGCATAATCTTGACCGCTATGGTTTCCTTGAAAATATCAGTCCGCAGGTATTACTCAACCGTAGCGACCATCTGATATATCAATCCACAATATTCAAATTTCTCAACGCCCAAGAGCAAAGCCGGAAAATGAAGGCTCTGACTGACTGAAATATTATAACAATCAATCAAAATATGGTCTGAATAATATTCAGAGTAGCCCTTCACATAATCTCTGTCTATGAAAGGTCACAGCTTCACATACTTGCTTATCCGTTCTATTATACATAACTTTGCAAAATAATCCGACTGCAATACTGCATAATATGACGACAAAAGAGTTTGAAATACATTTCAAAAGGTTGTACCTGCCTTTGGGCATGTATGCCCTTCGTTTTGTAGATGATGCAGATGTCGCAGAAGATCTTGAGCAGGATGCCTTTATGAAAGCATGGCTGTATATCAAAAATGGTGGCGAGATAGACAACTTTTCATCTTTCATGTATCGCACTATGCGAAACGTGTGTCTGACATATATCCGTGACAGGCACATAGCCCTTGATGAAAGTTTCATTCCTGATGTCGGGGAAGAAGAAATCGACACATCATTCAGAGATGCCCGGATATGGAGAGCGATTGATAATCTTCCCGACAAATGCCGTGAGGTATTTCTGATGAGCAAACGAGATGGCCTCACCAACGAAGAAATTGCAGAAGAACTCGGAATATCAATTAAAACCGTAAAGAATCAGATGACAAAGGCTTTCAGCAGATTACGCGAAGCTCTATCTGACGGTCACAAACCTTTCTTTTTACCATTCCTATAAGAGTATGTTTACTTTTAAATGATTTTAGCGCAAAGAGAGATTTTGGAGAGCTTTTTTAGAAACTGTTTAAATTTATATGATACGGACTTTGAGAAGTATTGTCGGATTGATTTTTGTTTGTGATGAGGGAGCGTAGCCGTAGCTACGTGACCGAAGAATAAACA